>NC_015160.1:941204-1254939 GCF_000190535.1 Odoribacter splanchnicus DSM 20712 | reverse complement strand
CTTCCGTCTGCTATCGGTAGGGAAGGTATGCGATTGTACAAAAGCTTGTCCTGTGGGCTGAGGGAGGCCGGACACTGGCAGGTGGCATCGGAATGGGAGAAGCATATTTTATTACTGTAACCGTTTCAACTGAAAAAGAGGGTGTCCAAAAAGTATTTGGCACCCTCGATTTATTCGTATCCCTATTGGAGACTGAAATCAAATATCCGATTCTACAAGGGGGTATTTTGCCTTTTTGGACACCCTCTTGATTTATTACGGTAAACTCTTGTTTTATCCGAGGAAAGAGAGCAGGATACCGGCTGCAACAGCAGAACCGATAACTCCGGCTACATTGGGACCCATGGCATGCATCAGCAAGAAGTTGCCAGGATTGGCTTCCTGACCTACAGTCTGAGATACACGGGCTGCCATCGGAACGGCCGATACACCGGCAGAACCGATCAGCGGGTTGATCTTATTCTTGGTAAACAAGTTCATAAATTTAGCCAGCAATACTCCTCCGGCACTTCCCAAAGCGAAAGCCAGGATTCCGATTACCAGGATGGCCAGAGTTTGGTAGTTCAGGAAAGCTGTTGCGGTAGTTGTCGCTCCAACCGAAACACCCAGAAAGATGGTGGTAATATTCATCAGTTCGTTCTGAACAGTCTTACTCAGACGTTCTACAACTCCACTTTCACGCATCAGGTTACCTAACATCAAACAACCGATCAGCGGAGCGGCAGAAGGTAACAATAAAGATACAAAAACAGTAACGATGATCGGGAATATGATTTTTTCTGTTTTAGATACTTTACGCAATTGCTTCATGACGATCTCGCGCTCTTTCTGAGTAGTCAGCATTTTCATAATAGGCGGTTGGATGACCGGTACCAAAGCCATATAGGAATAGGCAGCCACGGCGATCGGGCCTAATAAATTGGGTGCTAACTTAGAAGTCAGATAAATGGCGGTCGGGCCGTCGGCTCCACCGATAATACCGATCGAACCGGCTTCGGCATAGTTGAATCCGAGAACCAAAGCTCCCAGGAAAGTAGCGAAGATACCGATCTGGGCTGCTGCTCCCAATAGGAAACTTTTCGGATTGGCTAACAGCGGACCGAAATCGGTCATTGCTCCTACACCGATGAAAATGACACAGGGATAGATACCCAGTTTCACTCCGAGGTAGATGTAATCCAGCAATCCGACGTTATTGGCATTTGCAAAATCCGGCCAATGAATGTGTCCTCCTTCAAATAGTTCCGGATGATACAATCCGGCTCCCGGCAGATTGGTCAGCAACATACCGAAAGCGATAGGCAACAATAACAGAGGCTCGAACTTTTTAACGATAGCCAGATAGAATAATAAACAAGCGACAGCTATCATCACCAAACACAACCAGTTGCCCTCGACAAGGCGGGCAAATCCGGTGTCGTTCAGGAATTTACTGATGCTTTCTCCTAAACTGACTTCTTCGGCACTGGCGATAAAGGGCGTAATAGTCAGGCCCAGAAAGGCAACCAGCCGAAAGAGATATTTTTTCATTTGTTTCATTACTAACGATTTTACAATGAATTACTGCAGATCAACCAGTTTATCGTCCTGTACGACCGTCTGTCCGACAGTGACATGGATGGCTTTCACCTGTCCGTCCTTGTTAGCCATAATGTTGTTTTCCATTTTCATGGCTTCCATGACGACTAAGGTATCTCCCCGTTTCACCTGATCACCGACTTTTACGTTGATGGTCATGATCGTTCCGGGAAGCGGAGCTTTGATACTGGTGGCACTGGATGCTGCAGCAGCCGGTGCTGAAACATGTACCTGTGGGGTACCGGGAGCTGTCGATTTGCGGATAGGAGCTGCAACCGTATTTTTGCTTTCATAGCTTACATCGTAAGATATCCCGTTTACTTCTACGTTAGCTTTATGATGATCCGTTAGATTCACTGTGACGTCGTAATTATTTCCGTCGATAGTGATTTTAAATTTATTCATATGGTCAATTTATTTACTTGATAATCGTATTTCTCATGCTGTAAATTTTGGAACTCCATGGCGAATAGCGCTTTTCTACTTCCTGAATCGTGATGACATGCGGCTCTTCATCGTGGGCATCGAAGTACAGGTGCATAGCCATGGCTATGGCTGCTTGTTCGTGAGGCGTCGGATGGGTTTCTGTCGTCCTTACGGTCGCTTCTTCAGAAGCCCCTTTCGAGTGGCCTGTGATGCCATTGATGATTTTGGTTTGCAAACCAATTACCCAAATCAAAACAATAAGCAGTAAAAATACAGTTCCGATTCCCATTCCCGTGACCAGGAGCGCATAGCCCCAGTCGATTGCTAATATGGTCATAATTATAAAGGTATATTAGAATGTTTCTTCATCGGGTTAGTGACACGCTTCGTCTGTAAAGACTGGAAGGCCCGGATCACACGGAAACGGGTGTTGCGTGGTTCGATCACATCGTCGATATAACCGTAAGAAGCTGCTTTGTAAGGATTAGCGAATGCATGATTGTATTCTTCCTCTTTCTCTGCGATAAATTTAGCTTTTGCTTCCGGATCGGTGATCGCTGCTACTTCCTTACCGTATAGTACTTCGATAGCACCTTTGGCACCCATCACGGCAATCTGGGCTGTCGGCCAGGCGTAGTTGAAGTCGCCGCGAAGTTGTTTACAGGACATCACGTCGTGTGCTCCTCCGTAGGATTTACGTAAAGTAACGGTTACTTTAGGAACGGTAGCTTCGCCGTAAGCGAACATCAATTTGGCTCCGTGGGTGATGATGCCGCCGTATTCCTGCACACGGCCCGGTAAGAATCCCGGTACGTCTACCAACGTCAGGATCGGAATATTGAAACAGTCGCAGAAGCGAACGAAACGAGCTGCTTTACGCGATGATTCGATATCGAGTACTCCGGCATAGAAACTAGGCTGGTTGGCGATAATACCCACAGAACGTCCTCCCATCCGGCAGAAACCGACGATGATATTCCGGGCATAACGTTTGTGTACTTCGAGGAATTTACCCTGGTCTACGATTGCTTCGATTACTTCCAGCATATTGTACGGCAGATTGGGATTATCCGGAATCAGGCTGTTCAATTTGTCTTCCAGACGATCGATCGGGTCGTTGCATACCATCATCGGCGCTTCTTCGAGGTTGTTGGAAGGCAGATAAGAAAGCAGATCACGGATCAGAGAAATACCTTCTTCTTCGTTTTCTACCATAAAATGAGAAACGCCCGATTTGGTCGAGTGAACTTCTGCACCTCCCAGGTCTTCTGTACTGATATCTTCGCCGGTAACGGTTTTTACCACCTTCGGTCCGGTAACGAACATGTAAGAACTCTGATCGGTCATCAGGATGAAGTCGGTCAGGGCAGGAGAGTATACGGCTCCACCGGCACAGGGGCCGAAAATAGCGGATATCTGTGGAATAACCCCGGAAGCCAGGATGTTACGCTCGAAAATTTCAGCATATCCTGCCAATGAATTTACGCCTTCCTGAATACGTGCACCACCGGAATCGTTCAATCCGATGATCGGAGCTCCTACCGTCATCGCTTTGTCCATGACTTTGCAGATCTTCTGAGCCAACATTTCTGAAAGTGCTCCTCCGAATACGGTAAAATCCTGTGCAAATACAAATACGATACGTCCGTTGATCGTTCCTTGTCCGGTAACAACTCCGTCTCCGAGGAATTTTGTCTTTTCCATGCCGAAATTATTACACCGGTGTGTGACGAACATATCGAATTCTTCGAAGCTGTCTTCGTCCAGCAACATGGCGATTCTTTCCCGGGCTGTATATTTACCCTTTTTGTGCTGAGATTCGATCCGTTTTTCGCCTCCGCCCAATTTCGCTTGATTTCGTAAGTCGATAAGTTCTTTGACTTTATCTTGATTTGTGGCCATAAAATTTTAAATTTACTTTTAAATATCTAAAATGCCTAAGCTTTGAAAACATCGAAAGCGCCAAAAGGACACTGCTTTAAAATGCCTTTCTGACGTTTTCAATCATCTTTGACGCTTTTGACGTAATTATTTTTTACCGCAAAGTTCTGTCAGTACCCGATTGGTTGATTTCGGGTGAAGGAATCCGATTTGAAGTCCTTCTGCTCCGGTACGGGGAGCTTTGTCGATTAACTGACAACCGGCTGCTGCTGCTTCGTTTAAAGCTTCGGCTACATCTTCAACGGCAAATGCCATGTGGTGCATACCGCCACCATTTTTTTCTACAAATTTCCCGATAGGACCTTCAGGATCGGTAGATTCCAACAATTCGATTTTTGTCTGACCTACTTGAAAGAAAGCTGTTTTTACTTTCTGATCTTTTACTTCTTCTACTGCATAGCATTTCAGTCCTAATACATTTTCATAAAATGGAATAGCTTCTTCCAGACTTTTGACGGCAATACCGATGTGTTCGATATGAGTTGGTTTCATGATCAATAAATTGATTTGTTAATAAATTGTATTTTAAAATGTTTGATTTTCACCGTTTTATGTTGTATAACATATTTTTTTACGCACTCAAACGTCTTTTCGAAAACGTTGTTATTGCAAAAAGCGTTCCAAAATTACGTATTGTTCTTACGATTATCAAGCAAAATCGGAAGATTATTTTCAGTTTTTCATGTTTAGAACAGTTTTAAATAACAGACGATACATTTTCAGGTTTGAGAGGATTCGAAAGGGAAAACCGAAAACTTTTCGATAGGAAAAACGTATAAAATTTGAATCTTCTTTCAAAAAAAGAGTAGGACAAAAGACTTTTTGAAAGAAGAAATAATATTTAAATCTTCAGATTATGAACAAACAGAGATTTGCTGTCATTATTGTGGCTCTCATCGGCTTGATAGCTACTTTTTTACCTTGGTATAAAATTGTACAATTGGGAACAATATCCGGAATGTCTTCGTCGGGCTGGTTTACCTTTATCATGTTTATCATAGTGATTATTCTGGCTTTGAGAAAGGATCTGCATGAAGATCTTTCGATGGGAATTTCCTGGAGCATTACGATTTGTAGTTTACTGGCATCGTTCGTCGTTTTGTGGAAAATTATCGATGTCTGGTTTGCCCAGGAAGGAATGTTTAGCCTTGGTGGCGGTATGGAGGGAATATTGGGAAGTCAGGTCAGTATCGCTTACGGAGCCTGGATTGTTACTATCGCCGGGATCTGTGTCCCGTTTGCCGGTTATTTGTTCCGCAATAAATCCTTTCGGCGGGTTTGAGAGAAATTTTTTACTTTTTGCCTTTCCCCTTTTGGCTTTTTTCTTTATCTTGTGACACTTTTTAAACCGTACTTACTAAAAATTGAAAGATATGTTTGAAACAAGTGTTTACAAAAACAGACGCGCCCGTCTGAAAGAAAAAGTGAAAAGTGGTTTGGTGTTGATCCTGGGAAATGGGGAGGCCCCGGCTAATTATACGGATAATACTTATAAGTTCCGTCAGGATAGTTCGTTTCTCTATTTTTTCGGTCTGAATCAACCCGGTTTTGCAGGAGTGATCGATATCGATTCGGGGGATGAATATATATTCGGGAATGATGTGGATATGGATGATATTATCTGGATGGGACCTCAACCGAGTGTAAAGGATATGGCAGCCCGGGTCGGCGTGTCGAAGACCGCTCCTTTTGCCCGGCTGGCGGATTGTATGAAAACGGCGATTTCTCAGGGACGCCGGATTCATTTTTTACCTCCTTATCGTTTCAGGAATATGCTCTTGCTCGAAGAGTTGTTGGGTATCCGGCCTGCTTTGGTGAAAAATTATGCTTCGCTGGAACTGATCAAAGCTGTGGTCGATCTCCGCTCGGTAAAAGAACCTTGTGAAATCGAGGAAATCACCAAAGCTTGTAATATCGGTTACGAAATGCATACAGCTGCTATGCGGAATTGTAAACCGGGAGTCAAGGAACAATATATTGCAGGGCTGATCGAAGGAATTGCAGCTTCGTACGGAAGTATGGTGTCGTTCCCTGTGATCCTGTCGCAGAACGGTGAAACACTCCATAATCACGATCATAGCCAGATCCTTCAGGAAGGACGTATGATGCTGACGGATGCCGGAGCAGAAGAAGTGTCCCATTATTGTTCGGACTTTACCCGTACGGTTCCGGTCGGTGGGAAATTCCTGACCCGCCAGAAAGAGGTTTATAATATCGTATTGGCTGCTAATAACAAAGCGATAGAGATAGCTAAACCCGGGGTGACTTATCAATACGTGCACCTGGAGGTATGTAAGGTGCTGGCACAGGGTTTGAAAGATCTCGGCCTGATGAAAGGAGATGTAAACGAAGCGGTTGCTGCCGGGGCGCATGCCTTATTTATGCCTCACGGACTGGGACATATGATGGGATTGGATGTACATGATATGGAAGACTTGGGACAGATCTATGTGGGATATGACGATGAAACCCGGCCGATCGACCAGTTCGGAACTTCATCGTTGCGGATGGGGCGCCGGTTGCAGGAGGGATTTGTCATTACCGATGAACCGGGATGTTATTTTATTCCGGCATTGATAGACCAATGGAGAGCACAGGGGATGCATAAAGAATTCCTGAATTATGACAAGATCGAAACATTCAAGGATTTCGGAGGTATCCGTTTGGAAGATGATATCCTGATTATTCCCGGAGGTTCGCGCTTCCTGGGAGATAAACGTACTCCGATTACTGTCGAAGAAGTTGAGGAGATTATGCGTTAAGGGGTGTTTTTTTTAATCTGATATTCAAATTAGAGGTTAAGTATTTTTATCTGCAAAATAATATTTAAAATCGTAAGGATGCATAGAAGTTTTTCTATGCACCTTTTTTTATGGTTTTGTGTAAATCAGATGTAAATGGAAAAATGGTAGAATTATTCTGTCGTTACTTATTCGTCTTCGGTATTCGTGTTTGGTGACCCGGTCGCTTCTGTCGGTCGTCTAGCCCTTTCTTTCACTGACCGGCGGAACTCCTCACTCCGTAAAAAACTTTACGTTACGTTTCCGTCAGACACCATCGGTCGGACGTTCAGAAAAAGCAAGACGACACTCGCCGGAGCTCCAATGGTCCCCGAACACGAACACCTCCGACTTACGTTATCACTGCCTGGCAAGCTAAACCGGACCTGAAAACCATAAATTTCAACGAAAAAAGATTTTCCGATAGAGTAACCCAATTATCCATAATCCGATAGAGATGAGCCGGTATTTTATTCTATAAAATTTTTCTAATTCTTCCTTTGCCAGGTCGTGTTAACGTGAGATGCAGGGTTTTGTGGCGGAAGACCATTGGAGCAGGAACGAGGGTCCGGTTAGGTTTTCCGAACGCCCGACCGGTGGTGTCTGACGAGCTTGCGAGGAGTTCCGCCGGTCAGTGAAGGAAAGCCTTAGCGGACCGGTCCAGGCGAACCGGTCTGACGGCATAAAACCCGGAATCGGAATAGAAAGAAAAAATAAACCTACAATTAAACGATAATATCCCGTCTGCTTATCGCCAAAAATCAAAGGGGCGGTACCCTGGGGGCGATTTATCGAAGATGGGCTCGACTATCTTTCCGGAAGCCGCTTTGAATGGTATATTGATGACCGCTGGGGAGAACAAGTATTTAAAACGGATGGAATCGGTATCTACGGTGGTTGGGACGATTCGTTTAAGCAAACGAAATGTCGGTCCCGAGCTTATGTATGGGGAATATTCGTGGATGGAAAAGAAGTGGAACGGGGGGACACCGATGTTGATAAAAGTAGGAAACTTTTTTCTTGTAAATCTTTTCTGTGAAGGGAAAAAACACTAATTTAGGCGTCTCTTTGGGATTGAAATAAAGTAAAACATAAAATATTGAATCTATGAAGTTTGTCGTATCAAGCAATACATTGCTGACCCGTTTGCAAGCGGTAAGTAAAGTGATCGGTGGAAAGCCCGTACAACCTATTCTGGATAATATCTTGTTGGTGGCTACCGAAGGTGTCTTATATGCAACAGCATCTGATAAAGAGACGACCATGGAAGCCCGGATAGAATTGGAAAGTCTGGAAGAAGAAGGTAAAATAACGATACCTGCCAAAATATTGCTGGATATTTTGAAGGAATTTCCCGAACAACCGTTGACATTCGAAATCAATACGGAGACCAATGAGGTGAAAATTATTTCCGAGAAGGGAGAGTTTTCTGTGCCGGGAGAAAGTGCCGAAGATTATCCGATACAGGCAGCACTCAACGATAGCAGCAACGACCTGACCTCTAAATGCGGTTTGATTCTGGAAGGAATTGTGAAGACGATATTTGCAACGGCCAACGACGATCTGCGTCCGGTTATGAACTGTATCCTGATCGAAATGAACGAAGATAATTTTACCTTTGTCGCTTCGGATGCTCACAAATTAGTTCGTTACAAACGGTTCGACGCCAAAAGTGAAAACGGACAGTTCTCTTTGATTTTACCGAAGAAACCGGCCTTGATGCTGAAGAATATTCTGCCGAAAGACGACTCGGAACTGAAGATCTCTTTTAACGATAAAATGGCTTGCTTCGTATTCGGTGATTATAAAATGACTTCTACTCTGGTCGAGGGACGTTTCCCGAATTATAATTCGGTTATCCCGCAGAATAACCCGAAAAAGATTATCATTGAAAAGAAAGAGCTTTACAATTCTTTACGCCGGGTGTCTGTCATGGCCAATCAGGCTAGTAATCTGGTGAAATTCGATGTTGCAGAAGGAAAAATCGTCATTTCAGCCCAGGATATGGATTATTCGATGTCGGGACACGAAACACTGACTTGTCAGTATGAAGGCGAGAACATCGCTATCGGTTTCAAATCGCCTTTCGTCCTTGAAATTCTCTCTAATATCGAATCTGAAAATGTGGTGCTGGAGTTATCCGATCCGACTCGTCCGGGATTGTTCCTGCCGTTTGAAAACGAGGACAACGATGAAGATTTGTTGATGCTGCTGATGCCGATGATGGTGTAACGGAAAGACTTATCCGATAGAATAGTAAAGGTAAAAATGAAAGATAAAGAGTCGTTTGATTGGTTTTTATAGTAAATCGAACGGCTCTTATGATTTATGGGTAGGAAAGTGTTGCTTGTCCTTGTCCTGCTACGGAAGAGATTATAAATTTTGAAGTATATGAAACTGAATTTAGCTAATCCCATCGTTTTTTTCGATCTGGAAACCACGGGAATCAATATTGCTAAAGACCGGATCGTGGAAATTTCGGTATTGAAAGTGTATCCGAACGGTAAGGAGGAACAAAAGACCATCCGGGTGAATCCGGGAATGCATATCCCCGAAGAAGCGTCTGCTATTCATGGCATTTACGATGAAGATGTGAAAGATGCACCGATGTTCAAGCATATTGCCCGCGAATTGGCGCATTATATCGAAGGATGTGATTTGGGAGGATATAATTCGAATCGTTTCGATATCCCCTTATTGGCAGAAGAATTTTTGCGTGCGGAGGTGGATTTCGATATGAGTAAACGGAAGTTTGTAGATGTACAAACTATTTTCCACAAAATGGAACAGCGTACCCTGTCGGCTGCCTACCATTTTTATTGTGATAAATGTCTTGAAGATGCCCATACGGCTGCAGCCGACACGATGGCTACCTATGAGGTGCTGATGGCCCAGCTGGATAGATATGGGGAAAAGCTGGAAAATAATATCGATTTCTTAAGTAAGTTTTCTACCCAAAACAAGAACGTCGACTTTGCCGGTTTTATTATTTATGACGATAAAGGGGTAGAAGTGTTTAACTTCGGTAAGAATAAAGGAGTGCCTGTAGAGAAGGTGTTGAAAGAACAACAGGGATATTATGATTGGATGATCAAAAGTGATTTCCCACTTTATACCAAAAAGGTGTTGACTAAGATTAAACTGAGAAGTTCCGGGTTAGTAAAAGGGGTGTAGCTTCCTGTAGGAACGAAACCGGAAACGGGAGATATGGGTGAACTGGTAAGGAAGGAATTAAAAAGTTTTTTTGCCTCGCTGTCAGGCTATGTGGTGTTGGTGTTTTTTCTGCTTGCTAATGGTCTGTTTTTGTGGATCATTCCGGGAGGATATCATATTCCGGCAAGTGGCCTGGCCGACATGCAGGCTTTTTTTACCCTTGCTCCGCTTTTGTACCTTTTTCTGGTTCCTGCTCTTTGTATGCGCCTATTTGCAGAAGAAAGGCGTACCGGTACGCTGGAGTTACTGCTTACCCGCCCGCTAACTACCTGGCAGATTGTCGGAGCAAAATATCTGGCCGGATTTCTGTTGGTGCTCTTTTCGATATTACCTACCCTCGTTTATCCGGTCAGTTTATGGTTTTTAGCCCAGCCGGTCGGACATATCGATGTGGGAGGAATTATAGGTTCGTATATCGGGTTGATTTTCTTATCCGGCATATATGTGGCTGCCGGGGTTTGGGCTTCGGCTTTGACCGAAAATCAGATTATTGCTTTTCTCTACACCCTGGTGGTGGCTTTTTTGTTGTATACCGGTCTCGACTTTATAGCCGGTATTCCTTTGTTTGAAGATTATCAGACTTCGATTCAGTTTTGGGGAATTCATTTTCATTATGAGCCCATGTCGCGGGGGGTCATCGCTTTTAGCGATGTCGTTTATTTTGTCTCCTTCGTTTTTCTTTTTCTGTGGGCTACCGTACGGCGGTTTCACGGAATACGGTTAGGCGGGGGCTATGTTATAATAGCTTTTGTGGTTTTGAATCTGGCTTGTACCCGGGTTTACCTGAGGGCGGATATTACCGATGATAAGCGTTATACGCTTTCCGAATCCACCTGTTCGTTGCTCCGGGGAATCGACCGGGGAGTCAGTGTAGATATTTTTTTGGGTGGAAAATTACCTGCCGGTTTGCAAAAATTGCAATATGCATTGACCAGAAATCTCGAAGAATTCCGCCGGCTTTCGGGAAATAATTTCCGTTATCAGCTGATCGATCCTACGGAAATACAGGATCCTGAAGAGAAAAAGGCTTTAGTAAAATACCTGGCAGAACGGGGAATCCTGCCGATAAATCTGAATCGCAGAAGTGAAGACGAGACTTTATCCCAGCAGATCATTTTTCCCGGATTGATCATTTACGATCAGGAAACTGAAGTAAGTGTCAATTTATTACAGAATGTGCCCGGAAATAGTGCCGACGAGAATATCAACCATTCTATCGAGGCATTGGAATATGAATTGACAAAAGCGATTCGGTTACTGATACAGAAACAAAAAAAAGTAGTCGGTTTTTTGGTAGGACAGGGCGAATTGACTTATCCGGAAGTGATGGATATGGCGAAGACACTTTCCTATTATTATCAGGTCGATCTGGTGAGTTGTGATAGCCTGGCGACCGACTTGAAACGCTATGCTGCTTTGATTATCGCTAAACCGACGAAAGATTTTTCTGAGCGGGATAAATACGTTATCGATCAGTATCTTATGCATGGTGGACGGTTACTATGGTGCTTGGACGAAGTGGATGTAGATCACGAAGTGTTGAAAAATCAGGAGACTGTACCTGCTGTTTATCGGCCTTTGAATGTGGAAGATATGTTGTTCCGCTATGGGGTAAGGATAAATCCTGATCTGGTATTGGATGGAAATTGTGTGCTGATTCCTGTGATTACCGGGATGAACGGGACGACTCCCGACTATAGTCCGGGTTGCTGGTATTATTCGCCCTTATTACTCGCCCGCGGACAACATCCGGTAACGGCCGGATTGCAACCGGTACGGGTGGATTATGCCAACAGTATCGATACGGTGGGAAAAAACGATGGACTGAAAAAGACCGTATTGTTGTCCACTTCCTCTTATGCGGCTGTTATGAAAACTCCTTGCCCTGTATCGTTGTCGATAACCGAGGAGAAGATGACTCCCGACCGGTTCAATCGTCGGTTTGTACCGGTAGCAGTAGCTGTCGAGGGAAATTTTACTTCTCTGTTCCAGTACCGGAATCGGGAAGAAGTGGCGGGACAGCCTTTTAAAGCACAGAGCGGTTATAGTCGGGTGATCGTAGTAGCTGACGGGGAGGTGATCCGTAATCAGGTGAGAGGGGTGGGGGAAAATGCCCGGATCGTACCCTTGGGCTATGATGAGTATAGCGGACAGATGTACGGAAACCGTGATTTTATTCTCAATTGTGTCAATTGGTTGTGTGATGATGAGGGATGGATGCAGCTGAGAGGACGGAATTTGTCCTTATATCTATTGGATAAAACCCGGCTGAAAGCGGAACGTACTTCGTGGGAAATGCTGAATTTATTATTCCCTATATTTATCGTCGCTGTTGGGGGAGGAATCTTTGCCTGGGGAAGAAAATCAAGAAACCGGAAGAGGGGTTCTACCCGTTTTAACGATTTAAGATAGAAATTTCCGATGACTTCTATTCAACTTTTTTTAGTGAAAACCGTATAAAAGAACAAATGAGGTTTTTACTGGTTTTTCCCATAAAAAATATTTTTTAACTTAATAGGGGAGGGTTTGGCTTATCTTTTGATAGAAGAGAGGCGTCTTTGTGAATGAATTTAAAAAAAGAAAATAAATCGAGAATCATGAAATTGAGATTATTTATTTTGTCGGGTTTGTGTGCTTGGATCGGTGTTTCCTGTGGAGGAAAAAAAGAAAATACCGGCCAGGAAAGTATTCGTCCGGTACGGGTGGTAAAAGTAGAATCACTGGGAGCTATGCAAAAAATGTATACCGGAGTGGTACAGGCTGAAGAATACAGTAAACTGGCATTTAAGGTTTCCGGGCCGTTGGTTGAAATGAATGTGGATGCAGGACAGAAGGTGAAGAAGGGGACAGTCATCGCTGCTGTCGATCCTTTGGATTATAATTTGCAATTCGAAGCCAATAAGGCGGCTTATGTCACCTCCAAATTGCAAATGGAACGAAATAAGAAGTTGTTGGCGATGCAGGCGATCTCTAAACAGGATTATGAAATAGCCGAAGCGAACTATGTAAAAGCCAAATCAGCCTACGAGACTTCGCAGAATACATTGGCCGATACAAAATTGAGAGCACCGTTCGACGGTTTTGTAGAACAGAAATATGTTGAAAATTATCAAAAAGTGCAGCCGGGAGAATCGATTATAAAATTGGTGAATCCGGATAAATTGGAAGTCGGTTTTATCCTTCCCGAGACTAATGTCAGGTTGACCCGTGAAAAAATGCAAGTGGCGGTCGAATTCGATACTTACAAAGGCAAATGGTTTAAGGCAGAGGTGAAAGAATTTGTGGATGCTTCTCCCGACGGGAGTGGGATACCTGTGCGACTGGCCATTACCGACAAGAGCTTTAACCGCGATGTGTATAATATTTATCCGGGTTTCTCTTGTAAAGTGATCCTGAGTATCGATAATGAGACCGGAAAAGGCTATACTGTGCCGTTAAGTGCTGTATTTAAAGATTTAAAAACTGACGAAACTTCGGTTTGGTTGTATCATACAGCCGATGAGACGGTCAAAAGACAAAAAGTCACTACCGAGCAATTGTTGGGGACAGATCGTGTTTTGGTGACCGAAGGATTGGAAGCCGACGATATTATCGTGGTTGCAGGAGTGAATTATATCGTTAATGGACAGAAAGTTGCCGTTATTGAAAATTAGAAATTAAAATTGAAACCATATTGATATGAATATAGCAAAGTATTCATTGGATAATCCGAAGGTCATCTACTTTTTTCTCTTCGTCATGTTGATCGGAGGGGTGATTTCTTTCGGTTCGCTGGGGAAAAAAGAAGATTCGCCTTTTGTGATTAAGACAGCCGTATTGATTACTCAGTATCCGGGAGCTTCTCCGAAGGAAGTGGAACAACTGATCACAGAGCCGATTGAAAGGGAGATTCAGTCTATGCGGCGTGTCTATAAGATCAAATCCGATTCATATTACGGTATGTCGAAGATCAATATCGAATTGAGTCCCGCAACTCCGCCCGAAGAAATGCCGCAAATGTGGGATGAACTCCGGCGTAAGGTATTGAATGTTCAGTCGCAATTGCCTCAAGGGGCATCCGATATTAAAGTTTCCGATGATTTTGGAGATGTTTTCGGTATCTATTTCTCTCTGACAGCCGACGAAGGATTTAGCTATCATGACCTGAGGGAATGGGGACAACGGCTGAAAACCGAGTTGGTTACGATCGAAGGTGTGCAGAAGGTGGCCCTGTTCGGAGAACAGACCGAGGTGGTCAATGTTTTTATTTCTATGTCGAAACTGGCCAATTCGGGGATCAACCTGAATTCGTTGATGCAGACCATTAAATCACAGAATTCGTTGATCAATACCGGAGAAAAGAGAGCAGGAAATATCCAGCTCAAGATTCTGGCTGAAGGAACGTACAAGAATCTGACCGATATCAGAAATCAGTTGATTTCTACCGAGACCGGGCAACAAATCCGTTTAGGAGATATTGCTGTGATTGAAAAAGGATATATGGAACCGCCCAGTACCCTGATCCGGGTAAATGGCAGGAAAGGGATCGGTATCGGAGTTTCTACGGCACCCGACTATGATGTGGTGAAGGCCGGAGAGGCTGTGCGGTTGAAGTTGGCACAACTGGAAGAACAAATGCCGGTAGGGATCGAAATGGTGACGCTGTACCCCGAGGATCAGATCGCCCGGGAGGCGAACAACGGCTTTATCCTGAATCTGATCGAGTCGGTGGTGATCGTGATTTTTATCATTCTTATCGTCATGGGAGTCCGGGCCGGTATTCTGATCGGTAGTTCGTTGATATTTTGTATCGGAGGAACACTGTTGATCATGCAGTTTATGGGAGTAGGATTGAATAGAACTTCCTTGGCTGCTTTTATTATAGCCATGGGGATGTTGGTGGATAATGCTATTGTGGTCACCGATAATGCACAAATAGCGATCAAGCGGGGAATACGCCGTAGGCAAGCCTTGATAGACGGGGCTACTACGCCTCAATGGGGATTACTGGGGGCTACGATGATCGCCGTGTTCTCTTTTCTGCCTTTATATCTGGCGCAATCTTCCGTAGCGGAAATGATCAAACCTTTGTTTATTGTGTTGGCCGTTTCTTTATTGCTTAGTTGGGTGCTGGCGTTGGCTCAGACAACTGTTTTCGGAAATTTCATTTTGAAAGAAGGTTCCGGTGAGACTGGAAAAGATCCGTACGATACTCCTTTTTACCATAAATTCGGTAAATTCCTGCGTTTGCTGATCCGCTTCAAGGGGACGACGATGTTAGTGATGGTGGGGTTATTTATGCTGGCGATGACGATTATGGGGTTGATGCCCCAGAATTTCTTCCCTAATATGGATAAACCCTATTTAAGGGCCGACTGCTTTTTACCTGAAGGATACAGTATCCGGGAGACAGAAAAAGAAATGGGAAAGATCGAAGAGTTTTTGTTACAACAGGAAGAAGTCGTGAATGTATCGGCTACATACGGAAGCTCACCACTTCGTTACTATCTGGCCAGTACTTCTTTCGGTCCGAAATCTAATTTCGGTAATTTCCTGGTCGAAGTAAAAGATAAAAAATATACGGCTCAGGTAGAAGAACGCCTGAATAAATATGTCCGTGAAAACTATCCGGATATCCTGATCCGTTCCTCTTTATTTAAGCTTTCGCCGGCAGTGGAAGCGAATATTGAATTCGGTTTTATCGGAGAGAATATCGATACGCTTACGATGTTGACGGAGAAGGCAATGAGTATCATGCACGAATGTGATATGGTTACCGATATCAAAAATAGCTGGGGAAATAAAGTACCTGTCTGGGAGCCGGCTTATTCGCAGGAACGGGGACAACGGCTGGGGATTACCCGGCAGGCAGTGGCCTATGCCCTGAAAATTGCAACCAACGGTTTGCCTTTGGGCGATTATCGGGAGAAGGATTTGTTTATGCCTATTTTGCTGAAAGAGGAAAATATCGAATCGTCGAATATCGATAATATGAAGACCTTACCTGTATTTTCCCAGTCGGGATATGCCGTCCCTTTGGCTCAGGTGGTGGACAGCTTTGCCTTCGGATATAATTACAACGTAATTAAGCGTTATAACCGCGATAAGGTGATGATGGCACAATGTGACTCCAAACGTGGAGCCAATACGATGGCAGCTTTTGCGCAGGTAAAAAAAGCGATTACCGAGGGTATGGATATCCCTCAGGGTTACCGGATGCAGGTCTTCGGGGAAAACGAAACTCAGGAAGAGTCGAATTCGGCTATGGCTGCCAATTTACCGTTGACCTTTATCCTGATGTTCATCGTGTTGTTGTTTTTGTTTAAAACTTATCGTAAACCGACGATCATTTTGTTGATGGTGCCCCTGATCTTTATCGGAGTTGTCTTCGGATTGGCTGTAACCGGGAAAATGCTCGATTTCTTTGCAATCCTGGGGGTACTGGGGTTGATCGGTATGAATATCAAGAATGCTATTGTGCTGGTAGACCAGATCGGTATTGAAGAAGAGAAAGGTACTCCCCGGCTGGAAGCTATTATCGAAGCTACAAAGTCGAGAATTGTGCCGGTAGCGATGGCTTCGGGGACGACGATACTCGGTATGCTGCCTTTGCTGTTCGATGCGATGTTCGGCGGAATGGCCGCTTGTATCATGGGAGGATTATTGGTGGCCAGTCTGTTGACTATTTTTGTTTTACCTGTTACCTATAGTTTGTTGTTCCGGGTGAAAGTGACAGATACCCCTGAGGTAAGAATGAATGAGGAATAATAAAAAGAAAGGATAAAAATAAACGGAATGAAAAAAATATATTTAATCGTCGGAGCAATACTTTGGGGTGGAATAGTTGACGCCCAGACCTTGTCGGTGGAACAATACCGGCAAAAAGTGTTGGAATATAATCAGGATATCCAAAAGTCCCAACAGGCTGTAAACGGGGCTTTATATTCCCTGAAAGGAATTAAAACGGGCTTTTTTCCGAAATTGGATATTACCGGAAACTATTCCTATCAGTTGGAGAAGGTGGAGTTCTTGCCCGGAACCGACCTGAAACACGATAATTATGGAGTAGAAGCCGGATTGGTACAGAATGTCTATTCCGGGAGCGCTGTCCGGAAACAATATGATGTAGCTAAATTGCAACATGCTATTGCTCAGTTGTCGGTAGAACATACAGTGGATAACATGATTTATGCCGCCGATGTCAGCTATTGGTCGGTGGCCGCAAACCGCAATCTGTATGAGCTTTCGGAACAATTCGTTCAGATTGTAAGGGAATTGTATGAGATTGTAAATAAACGGTTTGAAGAAGGAGCTATCAGTAAAACAGATGTATTGATGGTGCAGAATCGTTTGAAAGAAGCTGAACTACAATTGAATACGAATTCGACGAATTATAAGACAGCACTGCAATCTTTGAATATTATGATGGGAGTGGAGCCGGATGCTGCTGTAGTTTTGACCGATTCTATTCAAAAAGTGCTTTGGGTTCCTAAGCAGGAAGGGTTGAATAAGGCCCTGGAAAGAAGAGCCGACTATCAATCTGCCATTATGGGGATAGAGATGGCGAAATTGCAGACCGATATGGCCCGTTCGAAGTATTTGCCCCAATTGGCTGTCGGTATAAAAGAAAAATACGGAACGACTTTGTTGAATGTGGACGGAAAGGCTCAATGGGCGACTACGGCTTATGCACAAATCAATATACCGGTGTTCCATTGGGGAGAAATGCGGCAGAATGTGAGATTGAGCCGGACCCAGGAATGGACCAAAGAACTGGAAAGAAGCCAGCTCAAGGACCAGGTAAGTAAAGAGCTGAATAATGCCTGGGTGAATGTGATCGAAATATCCAAAAAGCTGGAGATCGTATATTCTTCTCTCGATATAGCAAAGGACAACCTGACGTTGAATACGTTTAGTTATAATGAAGGGAAACTGCCGATTATCGATGTGTTGTCGGCCCAGGTGAGCTGGTTACAGGCGTACACCAATGTGGTTTCTGTCAACTATCAATATAAAGTAGCCTTGGCCGAGTATGCCAAAGCTTTGGGGGGAACGGACCGTTGAGTCTGTCAGGAATAACGGCGCGGATACCGGAAGACGATAGCCGATAGGGCACATATCCCGATCAGCATCGGATAGTACAGGTATTGAATGATGGAAAGCGGGGAGATGGAGGCCAGACCTGCAGCGATCAGCATTTGAGCTCCATAGGGTATGATTCCCTGGATAAAACAAGAAAATGTATCTAATATGCTGGCAGATTTACGGCAGTCGATGCCGAATCTGTCAGCTATATTTTTAGCTATAGGACCGATGGTGATGACAGCGATCGTGTTGTTGGCCGTACAAAGATTGGCCAGACAGACTAAACCGGCGATACTCAGCTCTCCGGCACGTTTGGAATTGACATGTCGGGTGAGTTTGACGATGATGTAATCGATCCCTCCGTTGTATCGGATCATTTCGAGCATACCTCCGGCCAATAAAGTGATAATGATCAATTCCCCCATGCCTGTGATACCTGCTCCCATAGCACCGAACCAGCCGAACAAATCGAAACCGGAAGAGAGTATACCGATAAGCCCGGAAGTTAATATCCCCAGAAATAATACGAGCATGACATTTATGCCGGCTAAAGCAGTTGCGAGAACGATGAGATAAGGGATAACCTTGATCCATTCGACGGCTTCGATCTGCGTGGGGGTATGGATGTGCATGCCGGCAAAGACATAATAAAAGAGCAATAGGATGGCTGCCGGCATGACAATTAAACTATTGACCTTGAATTTATCTCTCATTTCACACCCTTGAGTTTTGGTGGCTGCAATGGTAGTGTCAGAGATAAACGAAAGATTATCTCCGAAGAAGGCCCCTCCGACGACAATAGCTACCATATAGGCTAGTTCTACACCGGTTTTATCGGCGATTCCTACAGCAACAGGAGTGAGGGCTACGATCGTTCCGACGGAGGTCCCGACCGATAAAGAAATAAAACAAGCGGCGATAAAGATACCGGCCAAAAGCAGGTTGTCCGGAAGAATGTGTAAAGTCAGATTGACCGTGGCGTCTATGGCTCCCATCGCTTTGGCCGATTGGGCGAAGGCTCCCGCCAGAATAAATATCCAGATCATCAAAAGGATATTTTTATCCGAAGCACCTCCGGAGAAATGAGCGATCCTTTCACTCAGACCGAGATGACGGGTCATGGCGATAGCTGCGATGGAAGAGATCACGAAAGCGACAGTGATCGGTACTTTATAAAAATCATCGGCGATAAGAGAAGTGACCAGGTAGACTCCCAGAAATATAAATAAAGGACTTAAAGCCAGTAAAGAAGGTTGCTGCGTGTATTGCTTCATGTATTTTTATATTTTCAGCGTGCAAAGTTAACGGATTAATTGAAAAATCAATTCGAAATATCGTTATCGGAATGTGCCTGACCACTTTTGTGAGAATCCGTGTTTTTAGCAGCAATATAAAATCCCTTGCCAGGGGTCCATTCCACGCAGAAGAGCGAATCGATATCTTCGTATCCCAGTTTTTTTAATTGAGCCAGTAGCCAGGTTTCCTTTTTTCCGGCATTATCCAGTGAACTTTGCAGGATCGATCCATTATTGACAAAAAGATAAGATTCGGAAATATTTCGTTTCAGTGAAACGGTGAGCTTGCCGTTTGTCTCGAAGCGGGCATCGTCTACATCGAACATCGAGAATATACCCACTTCCCGCAACATGGTCCGGAATTGTTCCATTTCCAGACCGTTACGTTTGAATTCTTTGAGATTGATTTGTCCGTTCCTGACGATCATAACCGTATCTCCTTTGACTAAACGCCTGATCAGACTGAAACGCAGCAAGTAGCGGATAGTCATATTGACGATTGTCCAGGTTCCGAGCGCAAAGATCATATACCATACCGACAAGTCCGGATTATAAATCACGCCTCCGATCAGAGCTCCTAAAACAAATGCATTGACCGAGTCGAGGGGAGTGAGCTGGGCCATTTGTGTCTTGCCTGAGATGCGGAGAAAAAAGATCACTCCGGACATACCGATGATGATTTTGATAATAATGCTGAGGATCATAATATACCTTAATTTCATTCTGAATTAGGAGAATTACGCTTTTGCAAAAGCTTTGTTACAAATTCCCGAATTTTTAGCCGATACAGAAAGCAACCAAAAATAGACTTATTTCGTTAGTAGGTTAATAAATGAGGTTGATTAATTAAAATTTATTGGAATGAAGAAAAATATTTCAACTTGGCAGTTGGCCTTGATGACGGCAGCTGCAGTGATTAGTTTGAGAGGATTGCCGATGATGGCTCAGGAGGAGCTGACGATGTTTTTTTACATTTTCTTTGCTACTTTCCTGTTCCTGATACCGGCGGCTTTGGTCGCTGCCGAATTAGGTAGCGCTTTTGCCGACCGGGGTGGTGGAGTATATACTTGGGTGAAAGAAGCCTTTAACCGGAAAATGGGATTTACGGCGATTTTTTTACAATGGATTCAGAATGTGGTCTGGTATCCGACAGTACTTGGATTTGCAGCCGCCTCTATCGCATATATGATCGGAAAACCCGACTTGTCGCAGAATGGCTGGTTTGTAGGGGTGTTTTCTATTGCTATGTATTGGCTGGCTACCTGGTTGACCTTTAAGGGCACCTCGATTATTTCCCGGATTACCAGTCAGGGATTTTTATTAGGAACCGTATTGCCCGGAGTGGTCATTATCGTTATGGCGATTATTTGGATTGCAGGAGGTAATCCGATTGCTTTCGAACATGTCCCGGATACGGTTACTCAAGTGGTCAACGTAAATGCCGGGCATGTACATCCGCGTTTTTTCCCTCATATGACGGGGATCAGTGATATCGCTTTTTTGGCGGGTATTTTACTGTTGTTTGCCGGAGTCGAGGTACATGCCGTACATGTCCGGGAAATGAAAGAACCTCAAAAACAATTTCCTGCTGCCATGTTTTTAGCTGCCTTGATTTCTTTTGCCTTGTTCACTTTAGGTTCTCTGGCAGTAGCGATAGTTACTCCTTATGATCAGATCAACTTACAAGCCGGATTGTTCGTCAGTTTTCAGCAATTGTTCGGTCATTATCATATCGGGTGGTTGACTAATGTGATGGGATTGTTAGCGGCTTTCGGAGCTTTGGCCGGGGTTATGTCATGGATTTCCGGCCCTAGCCGTGGATTATTATGGACGGCTAACGATGGACAATTGCCTGATTTCCTGAAAAAAACCAATCGGAATGGGGTACAGACTCATATCCTTTTTATTCAGGGAGCTATTGTATCGGTTTTATCTTCCCTGTATATCATTATGGATGATGTCAGTGTGGCTTTCTTTTTGTTGAGTGCTTTGACGATCGGACTTTACCTCGTTATGTATATGATGATGTATGCTTCAGGAATAAAATTGCGGTATACTCAACCTGATCTGAAAAGAAGTTATAAAGTGCCCGGAGGTAAGATGGGCATGTGGCTGATTGCGGGAGTCGGTTTTCTGGCTGTCGCCTTTTCATTTATCGTTACCTTTTTTCCACCTTCGCAGTTGCCGGTCGGTAGTCCTGCCTTTTATACGGGGTTAGTAATTGTCGGTACGGTAGTATTTGTGGGCATTCCGATCCTTATCAGCACGGTTATGGCCAGGAGAAATCGGAAAGGACAGTAAAATTTACGGTTTTACCAACCGAGCAATTTGAGGATAAGTAATGTGTATTCCTTTCCGAGTATTTCCCGTAACCGTCTGTATGCACTTTTTTTCATTGATTTGACGGTGTTGACAGAGATATGCAGAAGATCTGCGATTTCAGTATTATTGTTGCCCTCCAAACCGAGCTGGATAATTTCCCGGGTTTGCGGGGGCAATTGGCTGATGGCGAAACTGAGTAAACGGAGTGTTTCCTGATAAGTAATTTCGTGAAGACAATTTTGCTCTTCTTCCTCTTCCCGTTGTGAAATATATTTTTGTGCGATCTGGGAATGTCGCAAATGATTAAGACAAAGGTTGTGTGCAGTCGTATAAGCGAAAGATTTGGCTTTTTCGATGGCGTAAAAATTTTCTCTCTTCTCGTATAAACGGACAAAAACATTCTGAGCTATATCCTGAGCTACAGGCTCTTCTCTTACATATTTTAAGGAGAAGAGATAGACAGGTTCATAGTAAGTATTGAAAAATAATTCAAATCTTTTATTGTTTAGAAGCATTTTATTTGCCGGTCGTTTATACTGATATTCGGAAACAAAAGTAATTTTTTTTTTCAGATGCGCACACCCACTTGTTGATTTTAAGTGTTTCAGTATAAAATACACATAGAAATGAGAGGGTTTGAAAATAGGTATGAACTTGCACATTTGATTAGCTGCCGGCTTATGGGGACTATTACTCCGGAAGAAGAGGAACGGTTTCAGAAGTGGTGGAAAGAATCGGAATCCCATGAAAAAGAATATGAGATTATATGTAAGCGTCTGATTGTTGATTTACGGAGAACGGAGCATCCGGATTTGCATAAAGCCTGGAAAGGAGTGTGGAGCAAACTTCCCCGTACGAGGAGGCTATTCTGGTCCTGGCATTCGGGGGCTGCTGTTTGTGCCGGAGTGATTTTGCTCCTGGGATTGGGGTGGATATTTCTACCGGCTGATGATTTGAATATATCTCGGTCGGGGAATGACCGGTGTGCGGGGACTGTGTTGATTCTCGGTAATGGAGAATTAATTGATTTGGGAAAGAGACAGGAAAGGGTGGTCGATGCTGGAAAGGGAACGAAAATCAGGATAGAAGAGAACGTCGTGAGTT
Organism: Odoribacter splanchnicus DSM 20712; assembly: GCF_000190535.1. GTDB lineage: Bacteria > Bacteroidota > Bacteroidia > Bacteroidales > Marinifilaceae > Odoribacter > Odoribacter splanchnicus. The sequence goes on along the minus strand of NC_015160.1, from coordinate 1,232,216 downwards.
ACCAGACAGAGGAACAAGAAGAAGTTCCGGTACAGGAAATGAATACGGTACGGGTCCCCCGGGGAAGTGAATACCGGCTGATACTGTCGGATGGAACGAAAGTATGGCTGAATGCTGAGTCGCAGCTGATTTATCCGGTCCGTTTCACAGGAGAAAACCGGGAAGTAATCATGAAAGGGGAGGCATGTTTTGAAGTGGCGAAAAAAGAAAAACAGCCGTTTGTCGTGAAAGTGGATGAAATAGAAGTGTTAGTGACGGGGACTTTATTCAATGTGGAGGCTTATCCCGAAACTAAAGAGGTAAAGATGACTTTGGTCGAAGGGCGGGTCGAGGTGAAGACAGAAGAGCACCGGCAACTGTTGAGCCCGGATGAACAGGCTCTTGTAGATAAGCAGGAAGGACAAATCCGGGTGAGAAAAGTGGTTGCTGAAGAGTATATCGGCTGGACCAGGGGAGAATTCCGTTTTACGCGGACAAGGCTGGAAGAAGTGATGACGAGGTTGGCACGCTGGTATGATGTAGAGGTATTTTTTGCAGTTCCGGACTTGAAGAATGCCCGTTTTACTCTGAATTTGGAACGCTATGACAATATAAATAAAATATTGTCGAAGATTGAAAAAACGGGACGTGTGCATTTCCGTATTCAGGGGCAGTGTATTATTGTGGAATAATAAAAACAGCGGAGTATAGTGGCATATACCCCGCCTTTAGTTATAAAACCCTTGCTCTACCGACATAGAGCAAAAAATTGTTATAAACTCTAACTACAAAAGTATGGAAAAAAAATCAAGAACAGGTGATTCCGTGTTCCTTAAATTACCACGGATGTTTTTAATCATGAAAACGGTATTTATCTCATTGGTGTGTACATTGAATGTACAGGCTAATGTGTTTTCCCAACACACGAAGTTCGATATCGCGATGAAAAATGTTACGGTATCGGAGGTTTTGTGTTATTTAGAAGAAATCAGCAAATACCGTTTTGTGTATGACAGCGATGCAATTGATCGCATGCAACGGGTGGATGTAGAGATGAAGGGAACGAAGTTGGAAACAGTGTTGGAAAGTATATTCGTGAAAAGTGGTTTTTCATTTGTCATAGAGGATGGGGTGGTGATCATCCGCGAGGCTGGAAAGAAACAGATAACGGCTGGAATACTCCCGCAATCCCGGAAAATTACCGGTCGGGTAAGGGATCATGGAGGCCATCCTTTACCTGGAGTGACCGTGGTTTTAAAAGGTACCTCTGTCGGAGTAGTGACGGATGTGGACGGCCACTTTAAAATGGATCTGCCGGCCGATCATGAAACGGTACTGGTGTTTTCATTTGTCGGGATGAAAACTCAGGAAGTGTATTATAAAGGGGAAAAAGAATTGAATGTAGTGATGGAAGAAGAGGTGAAGCAAATGGACGAGGTAGTTGTGACCGGAATCTTCTCTAAATCGAAAGAAAGCTATACTGGCGCTGTGTCGGTGATTACGGAAAAGGAATTGAAAAGTTTCGGTAACCGAAACATACTGACCACTTTGCGCAATATCGATCCTTCTTTCAATATCCTGGAAAGCAACGAATGGGGTTCTAACCCGAACCGTTTACCGGAAGTACAGATCCGCGGAGCGGCCAATATGCCGGATATCGACCAGTTGCAAAGCGATACAAAAGCAGAATTGAACACGCCTTTGATTATCATGGACGGTTTTGAAATAACTTTAGAACGCATGATGGATTTGGATGATAGCGAGGTGGAGACGATCACTTTGCTGAAAGACGCTTCGGCAACTGCTATTTACGGTTCTCGTGGCGCAAACGGTGTGATTGTGATCACGACAAAAGAACCCGAACCTGGAAAACTGCGGTTTGCCTATACGGGAAGCCTGAATCTCGAAGTGCCGGATTTGAGCGATTATGATGTATTGAATGCCAGGGAAAAGCTGGATCTGGAACTTCGATCTGGCTATTATGACGGTGTCAGGGCTGAATATGAAGTGCAGTTGAAACAAAAATATAATGAAATTCTGCAACAGGTGGAGAGAGGGGTAAATACCTACTGGCTGTCCAAGCCCTTGCGTGTCGGCGTGGGGCATCGGCACAACATCAAGTTGGAAGGAGGAGATCCGAGTTTCCGCTATTCGGCAACAGTGCAGTATAACGACGTAGCCGGAGTTATGAAAGAATCGTTCCGCCGGACGTTCAATGGAGGGATCAACCTTTCTTACAAAACTTCCGACCTGATTTTCAGAAATCAGCTGACGATCGGTTTGAATAAAGCACAAGAGTCTCCCTATGGAACTTTCGATCAGTATGTAAAACTGAATCCCTATTGGACAGCAACGGATGAGAATGGTAATGTAAAACGTTTTTTTGATGAGGATTACAGCTACTGGGGAGGAAATAATCCTGCCAATCCTTTGTATAATGCTACGTTGAATACAAAAGAAACAAGCGATTATACTAATATTACCAATAATTTCTCGATCGAATGGAAACCGGTACAGGAATTTACCTTAAGGGGTACATTCGGTATTTATACTCAAACGAATAATTCAGACAAATACCTTCCCCCCGAACATACAGCGTTTGCTGATTATGCCGATGACGATTACTTCAGAAGAGGAACTTATGATTATACGACGAGCAGATCGTCGCGTTACAATTTTTCATTGACGGCCAATTATTCGAAAGTGTTTGCGGAAAAGCATATGATTTATGCCGGTCTGAATATGGATTTGGAAGACCAGAAATCACAGAGGTACAGTTTTTCTGTAGAAGGTTTTCCGAGTGGGGCGCTCGATTTTCTGGCAGTAGCTATGCAATATAAAGAAAATGGAAAACCGGGAGGTAGTGAATCCAAAAGTCGGCGTGTCGGTTTTGTCGGTAATGCCAGTTATTCTTTCGAGGACCGGTATTTTGTAGATGCTTCATTTCGGACAGACGGTTCTTCCCTGTATGGAGCAGACAAACGGTTTGCTCCTTTCTGGTCTGCCGGTATCGGCTGGAACATCCACAGGGAAAATTTCATGAGTAATGTCGATTGGATAAACCGCTTGAAAATAAGGGCTTCTGTCGGTGAGACTGGCTCGAACAACTTCAGTGCCTATGAAGCTATGGTTACTTATACTTATTCTTTGAGCGATCGCTATTACAATTGGATGGGAGCTAACCTGAAAGCACTGGCTAATCCTGATCTGGAATGGCAGAAGACCATGAAGTACAATACCGGAGTCGAAGTAAATTTACTTAACAACCGTTTGAATATGATCTGTGATCTTTATCTGGAACGGACAAATGGCCTGATGTCTTCTTTGGAATTACCTCCTTCCAACGGGTTTACCAGCTATAAAGCCAACATCGGAAAACTGGAAAATAAAGGTTTTGAATTGAAAGTGACTGGCTATCTGTTACGCGATACGGAACGGGAACTGATCTGGTCGGTAACAGGTTCTTTAGTCCGGAACAAAGACAAAATTATCAAACTCTCGGAAGCCATGAAAGAAGCCAATGCTACCCTACTGGCTACCGGAGGGGCTACTCCTAACAAAGTATGGCAGGAAGGAGACTCTCAAAATGCGATTTATGCCGTTCCTTCGCTCGGTATCGACCCCAGCAACGGCCGTGAACTTTTCCTGAAGAAGAGCGGGGAGGTTACTTATACCTGGGATGCGAGGGACCGGGTGTTCTGTGGAGTAGACCAACCGGACTACCGGGGAAATATTAATACGATGTTTATGTGGAGGGATCTGTCTGTCAATCTGTCTTTCGGTTACGAATGGGGCGGACAGCAATACAATTCGACCCTGATCAACCGGGTGGAAAATGCCGATAAAAAATACAATGTAGACAGACGGGTATACGAAGACCGTTGGAAAGAGCCTGGTGACCGGACATTTTTCAAAGGGATCAAAGAGACTACTGCTACACAGGCTACGTCGAGATTCGTACAGGATGAAGCTACGTTTACCTGCCAGAACCTGAATATCACATATGATTTGAAAGGAAACAAATGGCTCCGGCATAATTTGGGTATCCAGACCCTCACATTGAAAGGAGATATTGCAGACTTGTTCCGGATTTCGACGATCAAACAGGAAAGGGGAACCTCTTATCCTTTCTCCCGTCAGTTCTCTTTTACGTTAAGCGTAATGTTCTAACCGATAAAAATAAACAGAGATGAAAATTAAATTATATATATTGGCCTGTTGGCTACTCAGTGGCCTCGTTTCATGTAATGACTGGCTGGATGTAAAGCCGGAAACGGAAATGACGCTGGAAGAAATGTATGCTGATCAGCAAGGATTTCAGGATGCCCTCACCGGCGCTTATTTGAATATGAAGAGCACCGGTGCTTATGGACAGCAACTGATGTATGGTACAGTAGAATACCTGGCTCAACATTGGGATTGTTCAGCGAATAGTACCCAGGAGAAGATTTCGCAGTTCAACTATGTTGACAATAGTGTTCAAAGCAGTTTCGAAACGATTTACACCCAGCTTTACAAAATCATAGCATCGGCCAATATGATTTTAGAGCAAATCGATGCCAGACAGGACGTTTTCGAACCGGGAATGTACGAGATTATCAAAGGTGAGGCTCTGGCTATGCGGGCTTATTGTCATTTCGATCTGCTCCGTTTGTTCGGTCCTATGCCGACCCGGACAAGTACCGGTAAAATTCTTCCTTATGTCACTACGGTGGGTATCGACTACCATACCCATCACACCTATCAGGAATTTACAGAACTGTTGAAAAACGATCTGATTGATGCAGAAGGATTGCTGAAACAGGTAGATCCAATTATTCCGGCAGAAAAAGGTGGGGAGGAACTCAATCTGTCCGTTTCGGCAGAAAATTTTTTATTAGCCCGCCAGGTCCGCTTCAATTACTACGCGGTGAAAGCGATGGAAGCCCGTTTTTTTCTCTGGATGGGAGGAGAAACGAATAAGTCTGCAGCCTATGATTGTGCTACCGAGTTGACCGAGGCTGAAGATAGTGACGGAAAACTCCTTTTTACTTTGGGATCGACGGATAATTTGAGTAAGTCAGATTATTCCTTTTCTACGGAACACATTTTAGCTATTTATGAATATAACCTTAAAGATAGGGCTGAAAGTGCTTTTACGACTAACTCTTCTTATTCGAAGGCTCAAAACGTCCTTTCTCCGGATTTATATCCGGCAGGAACGACGGATATCCGGTATTTAGGATTGTGGACCAGTTACACTTCGGGAAGCGGAAGTGTTGTCTTTTCTATTAAGAAATTCCTGCAAGATGATAATCACGATGAAATTAATCAATTCCCGTTGATCCGTTTGGCTGAAATGTATTTCATTGCTATGGAATGCGGACCTCTGAGTGAAGCCAGTCGGTTGTACGAAGAGTTTTGCCTCTCCAGGGATATTGAGTTGGTAAATCTGCAAAGCGAAGCCCAGTTAGAGGAGGTTTTAATTAAAGAGTACAACAAAGAATTTTATGCCGAAGGGCAGGCATTCTACGCTTTTAAGCGTCTGGCAGTGGAAAATATTCTTTGGGCGAAATTTCCGGGCGACGAGGAGAGTTATGTCGTGCCTTTGCCTTTGAGTGAAATTAATTATGGAAACTAAATACCAGAAAATTATGAAACAAATCATTTATACGGTTCTCTTCTTGGTGGCGATCGGGCTGACAGGCTGCCAGAAAGCGGAATATCTGTTATTCAACGATATCGCCCGTGTACAAATGGATGAGGCTAATGAAATCCTTACCAGCTTTTACTATATGGATGCAGCGATCGGACGTGATACGGTTTACCTGACAGTCAATACAATCGGTGATCCGGAAAATCGGGTACGCCAAATTGCTTTGGAACAGATCAGCGAATATGATGTTGAGTATAAGTATGACGAGAAAGGCAATCTTATCGACTCGATTTTGACGGAAAAGCCCAATAAGGCGGTAGCAGGAGTACATTATGTACCGATGGACGACCCGGAAATGCTTCCCCTGTTGGTTATTCAGCCGAATGCTGTAACGGCAGAAATCCCTGTCATTTTGTTGCGGGATGCCAGTTTGAAAGAAGACGATTATCGCCTGTGCCTTCGGTTGAAAGCCACTGATGACTTCCGGTTGGGTGAGACCGGTAAATTATCCGGCACTATTGTTCTCTCTGACAAACTCAGCAAACCCAATTTCTGGAATAGTAGTGTAGATCGTTATTATTTCGGAGTTTACAGTACCCGGAAACATGAGTTTATGATTGAGGTGATGCAGACGGAAATCAGCGATGCCTGGTGGAACAAATTAAGTGCAGATTATGCAGAAATCAATTATACAAAAGATAAACTGAGAGATGCGTTGCAGGCTTATAATGATGATCCGGACAACAAAGTACAGGGACTGGCTCCGATGCGGGAAAATCAGAACGATCCGAACAGTGCCCTTATAACATTCCCCAGTTGAATTTTTAATACGCTAAACGATGAAACAGTTATATATTATCAGTTTTTTACTATTCCTCATCGGCTTTTACGGCTGTTATGATGATGAGGGCAACTATGATTATACCGAGGTTTTCGAAATTCGAATCGATAGCATGAAAGCAAGTTACACGCTCTACACCTTGGTCGATACTTTGCGCATTTCACCGGAAGTCAGTCCGGCCGATGCTGAATATGATTTTCATTGGGGTGTGTACCAAACCAATGTACAGGGATATGCTCCGACATTGGATACCATCGCTACTACCCGGGACTTGGTCTATCCGATGACACTGGACCCTGGTTCATATAAGATTGTCTGTATGGCGACGGAACGGAATACAGGTATTACTGAGATTAAAGAAGTGCCGCTGACTGTCACAACAGCTCTGTCTGAAGGCTGGTATGTCCTCCGTACAAAAGACGACTGTACAGACCTGGATTTGTTTTCTACGGAAAAAGGTAAAATAGAAAATATCATTGCCACAAACAATGAAGGGAGAAATCTGAAGGGAGAAGCACGCGCCATTGAATTTTCATACAATTACAAGGCATGGGATGAGATCAATGAACGTTATGTAAATACCAACAGTATTTTCGCATTGGCCAAGGAAGAAGCTGTGGTTATCAGAACGTCGAACGGGGAAATCATTCGCGACATCGATGATCTGTTTTATGAACGTCCGGCTGTCGCAAATTTTCAGAACATCTGTTCTCAAAGCACTGAACTTTATCTGATGAATGACGGTAAAGCACATTACATTTACAACATGTCTTCCAATAGCGGCCGGTTTGGGGTTGCTCTGCCTGGTAATTATCAATTGTATCCAAATTGGACATACGGTTTCCGCCAACCGCTTTGCTTTGATAAAACGTCGGATTCGTTTGTCGCGATAAATGCTATGAGTAGCAGTGTTGTAAACTTTAAAGAGAAAGGTGCGGTTGATTCGCTCACCTATCCCAGAGTCAGTAACCTGGATGCCGATCTGCTGTATATTGGTCCCGGTCCCAGTAATTCCGGTTGGGCTTTGCTGAAAAAAAGACAGACCGATACCTGCCTGATGTATAATCTGGAAGTCAATAATGCTTATTCCCCATATAATAATCCGGCAAAAAAATGTGATACCCTGATTGACAATAATTCTTTAAAGTTATTACAAGCGGATTTCCGGGCCAGCAGCCAAAATAATAATATTATCTATTTCTCGCAGGGGCATACGGTTTATTCCTGTAATATCGATGCCGGTTATCAGGAAAAGAGCCAGGTTATTCTCTCCGATAGTGAGAATATCACCTATATGCGGCACCTTAAATATTCCACGGTGATTAATAAACTGGCGGTCGCCACTTTTGACGGTAGCCGGTATAAGGTTTACCTGTACAATATTCAAGCGGGTAATTTACAGGCTGATCCCGAAATACTGGAAGGGGAAGGAAAAGTAGGTGCTCTGATTTATATCAAAGGAACAGGTAAAACAACACTTTATTAATTTATAACCATGAAAAATTATTTGTTTATATTGATCCTGTGCTTATCCCTGCCTGGCCATGCACAGGAATATTCGGCCATTAAAGGATTTGTAAAAGGAGCAAAACTAAAGGAAGTCACCCTATATAAAACGGTAGATGGTAGCATACAGGCGTGTGCGACCTCTCGAATCGGAGCGGACGGCAGTTTCGGGTTTCTGCTGAAACCCGAAACCGGTTTTTACTCCATCGGAGGGGAACGACTGAATTTTCCTGTTTATCTGAAGGGGGGTGAACAGGTCAATATCGATTTGTTAGAAACCCGGGCACAGTTGAACGGAAAAAATTCAAAGGAAAATAAAACCCTGTACAGCTGGGTGGATTATGCTGCTAATATTCGCCTGAAAGCCGTATTTTTTGAATTGACACGGAGCAATTACGAGGATTTCTTTCCGGAATTCGAAACTTATGTGAAAGGGTTGGAGCAACTGAAAAGTAAATTGAGAAGCGGGAATAAGGCTTTCGACGTGATATTGTCGGACTATGTGGATTATGCTACCGATTATTATGCGATTATTTTCCTGCATACTCCCCGGGAGAAGCATCCGGAAAAATCGATGCGGCCGGAATATTACAGTCATATTGTCTCTGCACGAAAATATACGGACGACAAGGTGCTGCAGTTCCCGGAAGGGATCAAAATGCTCATCAGTTATACCTCGTTCGCTTATAATGAAGACGGCAAAAAGTATGACGTGGAATCTTATACGGATGATTGCCTTTCTTATTTGGGAAACGACCGTTTGAAAGGAGAATATGTCGTTAATAATAGTTTCCGTAGTTTTAAATCCTATGACCAGTATTTGAACGCAATGGAGAAGTTCGGTAAATATTTGGTGACTCCTTCTTTGAAAATGCGGGCAGAAGCTGTCGGAACCAAACTGTATGATACGAAAGCCGGCGGACAGGCTGCCGATTTTACCTATCCGGATGTGGACGGGAAAATGGTGTCTTTGTCCGATTTTAAAGGGAAGGTTGTGTTGGTAGATGTCTGGGCCACTTGGTGCGGACCTTGCCGTCAGCAGATTCCTTACCTGAAAAAGTTAGAGGAGGAAATGCACGGGACAGATGTTGTGTTTGTGGGAGTGTCTGTTGATGAATCCAAGGATAAACAGAAATGGCTGGACTTCATTAAAACGGAGGGACTGAAAGGGGTGCAGTTATTGGCCGGCGGTTGGAGCAAGATTACCAAAGATTATAAGATTACGGGAATCCCGCGGTTTATGGTTTTTGATAAAAAAGGAAATATCGTGTCGGTGGATGCTCCCCGTCCTTCTTCACCGGAATTGAAGAAGATGCTGGAAAATGAATTGAAAAAATAGCGATTGAAACAGATAACGTAAAAAGTACTTTATTGTTGATGGTATTCCTGGCGGCCTGTACCGGTGTATGGGCCGACACAGGGACCATCCTGATAAAGGAGGGAAGCGGTCGTATATAACAGGCTGCGGGGACGCGGACGAACTTGTTTTCATGGGCCAACCGATTGTCAGGCGGAATGAAACGGTGCTTAGGAATTGCTCAGGCTGTTGTGGGGAAACTGATGGATGTCCGGGCGTGATAATTTGCAAATTTTGTATCACTTTTACCCTCTTTTACAGATACTATTTAAGTGAATTTACACTATATTTGCTCCGGAATGGATTTGATCGCTGCTGTAAATAAGAAAGATTACAAATTATTCGGGGCATTTTTCAGAGAAAATTTCCCCTTTCTTGTCATGTTTGCAGATAAGTATGTCAATGATATGGATATGGCTGCGGATATTGCTCAGGAGGCTTTTATCCAATTATGGCGCTTTGAAGGGGAATTCGTATCGCCAGAGAAGGTAAAGGGGTTTTTGTATACGACGGCCCGGAATCTGGCACTGAATCACATTAAACACAATCAGATTGTAGACGAACATTTAAGACTACAGGAGAAAGATTCTGTACTCTTTTTCCGGAACCAGATTATTGAAGAAGAAACTTATCAGCTTGTCCATAAAGCAGTTGAACAGCTGCCCAAGCAATCTTGTAAAATAATACAATTAAGCCTGCAAGGGTATTCGAATCAGGAGATTGCAGATCAATTGAATATATCCATCAATTCTGTCCGTACCCTGAAACAAAGTGCTTATAAAAAGTTAAGAGGCATTCTGAAAGAGCATTTCTATTTGTTACCTCTAATGTTAAAAATGAATTTTTTTTAACCTCCATTCGTCTTTTTTTTCTTTTCAGTTGTTATTAGACTTGAAAAATGTTCGATTCTTTTTGCGGGAATCCGCAAAAAGAATAATTGCCAGATGATAATTGACAATTGTCTGGAAGCTTTGCTTCCATTAGAAAATAATAAGAAAAGAAATGAAAAAGAGAATGAAGAAGAGAATCATTGATTATCAAATAAATAAAGAAGAAACCACAGGTTGGGAAATATGTGGTCAATTATCATGCGATAATTGTCAATTAACTAAGTGCCCTCAGGGGTCAATAGCTTTTTAAACTTTACGAACTTTATAAACTTTCAACTAATTTAATCGAACCTTTTTATGGTGAATATCGCAGCATATCGGCGCATATATGAATTGATTGCCAGGCAGATCAGCTTCGGTTTAAATCCTGCTGAAGAAGAAGAATTGGAATGTTGGCTGAAAGAATCGGAAGAAAACAGGCTTTTGCATTCCCGGCTTACTGATCCTCATTACCTTATCCGGCAGGAAGAGAAGAGGAATTCAGTTGATGTGGAAAAACATTGGCGAATAGTTCGTAATCGTTTGACTGAGAGTAAAGGCGATAAAGGCTTATCCGGTCGGTATTGGAAATATGCAGCAATTATCATGTTGTTATTGGGAGGAGGAGTGTTGGGATGGTTTATGCAGCGGGAAGAAAATGTTCCTGTTGATGTGACGCAACAAATTCATCCCGGTATTTCAAAGGCCCGTCTGGTATTGGCCGATGGGAAAACTGTCGAGTTGGAGAAAAGAAATGGAGATACCCAATTGATCGATTGTGACGGTATGCTTATCAGTAACGATTCTTGCGGTTTGAAATACAACGGCCAAATAGAAATGCCGGTAGCAGACTGGCATACCCTGGAAGTTTCTAAAGGGGGAGAATATATAATGACTTTGCAGGACGGAACGGTTGTTTGGTTGAATTCAGAAACGAAAATGAGGTATCCGGTACAGTTTTCCGGACAGAACCGGGAAGTTTGGCTGGAGGGAGAAGCTTATTTTAAGGTAGCGAAAAATGAGAAACAGCCTTTTGTAGTAAAGACTGAAAATATGGATGTGAGGGTATTGGGTACCGAGTTTAATTTAAAGGCTTATGCCGATGAAAAATGGGTACAGGCTACTTTGGTACGGGGAGAAGTGGCTGTATTTACGGGGATGGATAAGTCTGTCCGGAATACGTTGAAGCCTGAACAACAGGCTGAGTGGGATATCGAAAAAGGAAAACTGGACGTGAAAACAGTAGAGCTCGATCTTTATATTGCGTGGAAAAACGGACAGTTTGTGTTTCGTGGACAACGTCTGACAGAGATCATGACTGTTTTAGAAAGATGGTATGATTTCGAGGTTTGTTATCAGGCGGATTGGATCAAAGAAGTTGAATTTGCGGGTAAATTGAATCGTAGTGCTTCTATCGAACCGATATTGGATGTCATTCGCTCGACTCATAAAATAAATGTAAATACAAGAGGTAAAACAATTGTATTTAGTGCAAAACAATAATTTTTAAACCAAACAAACGATGAACAAAATGCAAACAATCCACCCTTGGTTGGTGTGGAGAAGAAAAATTCTGATGACAATGAAATTAGGTGTGTGCTTTTTGTTGTGTACAGTGTTTCAGGTGTCGGCCCGTGTCACTGCACAAAATGAAAGAATGAATTTCAAGATGCATGATGCCTCCCTGAAAACTATTTTATGGGCACTTGAAAAGAAAAGCGAAATGTTTTTTTTCTATAGTGTTAAGGATATCGAACAGGTGACCGGAATCGATGTCGTGGCAGAGAATAAAACTTTGGACGAAATTCTGAGTGAGGTGTTGAAAAATACCGGTATCACTTATGAGGTTACCCATAATACGGTCGTGTTGCGTAAAGGGAAGGTGAATGCTGCTTTGCCTCAGAGTAAAACATCGGAAGTGACAGGTAAAGTGACTGACCGTTCGGGTAGTCCGCTTCCCGGAGTAACTATTTTAATCAAGGGTACCTCCCTGGGAACAGTAACAGATACCGAAGGGATTTTTAAGATCGCTTTGCCGCAAAAGAAAGATGTGGTGCTGGTATTTTCATTTATCGGAATGAAAACACAGGAAATTGTGCTGAAAGATGACAAACCTTTAAAAGTGGTGATGCAGGAAGATGCAAAAGAAATAGATGAAGTGGTCGTTACCGGTATTTTTAACCGTAAAAAAGACAGTTTTACCGGAGCTTCTGCAACTTTCGACGGGGAACAGCTGAGATCGGTGGGTACCCAAAACGTTATCGCCAGTTTAAAAACACTGGATCCTTCATTTAATGTACTTGAGAATAATGAGTTCGGTTCCGACCCGAATAAATTACCGGATATTGAAATCCGGGGAAAATCAAGTCTGATCAGTACCCGGGATGAATTGAGCGAGGACCCGAATCAGCCCTTGTTTATTCTGGATGGTTTCGAGTCTTCGCTGGAAGCTATTTATAATTTGGATATGAGCCGGGTAGCTTCGATTACTATTTTGAAAGATGCTGCTTCAACGGCCATTTACGGTTCGAAGGCTTCAAATGGAGTGGTGGTAGTGGAAACCATCCGTCCCAAATCGGGTAAGTTAAATCTGGCTTACAGCGGAAATGCCAATGTTTCATGGGCTGATCTGAGCAGTTATAATTTGATGGATGCCAGTGAAAAATTGCGTTTTGAAAATTTGGTCGGCAGGTATGATGCATCGAATGATGTTGTGAAAGATGTTGAATTGAAAAAGTCTTATTATGATAAATTGGCCGATATTGCCCGCGGAGTAAATACTTATTGGCTGTCGGAACCTCTGCGGGTTGGCCTGAATCACCGGCATTCCCTCTATGTAGACGGCGGTGAAGGTGCATTTATGTTCGGTATCGGACTGGCATATAACGGGATTACCGGTGTAATGAAAGAATCCAAACGGGATAATATCAGCGGAAATATCGACCTGACTTACCGGCTGAAGAAATTTCAGTTTATGAATAAGTTTGATATGAACAATACGGACAGCAAGGATCCGATTGTCGCTTTTTCCCAATATGCCGACGCTAATCCTTATTATACGAAATACAATGAGAACGGCGAAGTGGAAAGGTGGCTGGAATATACGGATTATATTAAAGCTGCCAATCCGCTTTACAATGCTAAGCAGAACAGTTATAACAAGGGAAACAATTTGTCGTGGTCGGATAAGTTTATTGTAGAATATACTCCTGTCCCGACCTTGAAATTACGGGCTCGGTTCGGTTTTACACACCAGAGTACTCAGGCGGAAGCTTTTTATTCTCCTCTGGATACCCGTTTTGCCGAAACGGATTTCTCAGAACGCGGTTCGTATGGCAATACGGAAACACAGAGCAATAAGTATGAAGGAGAATTTACGCTTACTTATGCCAAAGTATTGAAAGAAGTACACCAATTCAATATCGTATTGGGAGGTTACCTTTCTGCTTTAGAGGCGAAATCGCAAGGATATTCGGCTATCGGTTTTCCGGTAGGAGATTTCACACTTCCTTCTTTTGCCAACAGTTATCCGGACGGAGGTTCCCCGGCTTATAACGAAAGTACGACACGTTCGGTGAGCGGGTATGTGATTGGAAATTATGCTTATGATAACCGTTATTTGCTCGATTTCAGTTATCGTGTCAACGGTTCGTCGGTATTCGGGACTAATAAGCATTATATCGGTACGTGGGCTGTCGGTCTGGGATGGAATTTGCACCATGAAAAATTTATTGCCGACCATTTTGACGGAATTTCCATGTTGAAGCTGAGAGCTTCCATCGGTAATCCGGGGAATCAGAATTTTTCTTCTTCGGCAACCATTACGACGTTCCGTTATAATTTCAATTCCTTTAATTATTTCGGAATGACCACTTCGCTGGCTCAGCTGGGAAATCCTGATCTGGAATGGCAGACAACCCTCGATAAAAATATCGGGTTCGATATTACGATTCTGAATAACCGTCTGACCCTGACCGGAGACTATTATTATAAGACAACCGATCCTTTGCTGATCGCTATCTCTATGCCGCCTTCTTCGGGAGCGACCGACAATATGACTTATAAAAATTTCGGCAAACAAACCTCCAAAGGTTTTACGGCATCGGCTACGTATTACATTATTCGCCGGATGAGCGAGCGGATCTGGTGGTCGGTTCGGGGTAATCTGCGGCATGGTTCCAATGAGCTGTCCGGCATCGGCAATCGTCTGGAAATGTATAATTCGCAGGAACGTGAAGGTGATAACAGGTCGACAAAACGGTACTATGACGGCGCAGACCCCGATGATATCTGGGCTGTACGTTCGGCAGGAATCGATCCCTCCACCGGACGGGAACTGTTTATTAAGAAAAACGGGGAATTGACTTATGATTTTTCATATGACGATGAAGTGGTGGTGGCCAACAGTCGTCCGAAGGTGGAAGGGGTACTGGGTACCAATTTTTCCTGGAAAGGTTTTTCCTGTAACCTGGATTTCCGCTATCGGGTGGGCGGTCATTCGTTTAATTCCGTTTTATTTAATAAAGTAGAGAACATCAGTACGAATTCGCTGATATATAATCAGGATAAGCGTGCTCTTTATGACCGTTGGCAAAAGCCGGGCGATAAGGCTCAGTTCAAGAATATCGCCAATTCGACATCCACTCCGATGTCTTCCCGTTTTGTACAGAAAGACAATTCATTGAGTCTGGAGGCTTTGAGGATAGGATATGAATTTTCTCCTGAGTTGGTTCATAAATGGGGGCTTGGCTCGTTACGTTTGAATGCCTATATGAACGATATATTCCGCCTGTCGACCATCAAGATGGAACGGGGTACTTCCTATCCTTTCGCACGCAGTGTGTCTTTCGCCATTTCATTAACTTTATAAATCCGATATCATGAAAAAATATAGAATCGTTTTTCCGCTTCTGTTAAGCTGTATTTTATGGTACAGCTGCACCGACTGGCTGGATTATAAACAGAGTGAGGAACAGCAATTTTCTTCCAAAGATGGATTTTATGCTGCTGTTAACGGGGTTTACAACCGAATGTCCGGGAACTCGCTTTACGGGAAATATCTGAGTTATGACATGATCGATATTCTGGGGCAATATTACGCTGTGGAGCAGTCGGATGAAAGCGATTATTATAAATACTTGCGGGCTCTGACCGAGTGGGATTATTCGAACGAGTCGGTTACAGGCGTACTGAGCAGTATATGGAACGAAGCCTATTCGACGATTATGAATACCAATGTGGTATTGAAGAACATCGAGGATGATGCTGTAAAGGACAAGGTATTACCGGAGCGGGAATATAAAATGCTCAAGGGCGAGATGCTGGCTGTCCGTGCAATGCTGCATTTGGATATGTTGCGTTTGTTCGGGCCGATTATGGCGAAAAATCCGGATGGACGCGGTATCCCTTACAATGAAAGCACCGATCCGCAAATCCTGTCCATTATGCCGGCCGGTACGGTACTGAAGGACTATATTATCCGCGATCTTACAGAAGCCGAAGCTTTACTGCTGGCCTCCGATCCGGTACTTACCGAGGGACCCCGTGCAGAATACGATGAGGTGAGTCAGGATAACTCCATGCGCTATCGGCAATTGCGTCTGAATTACTATGCGACGGTCTTGTTGACGGCCCGGGCTTATCTGTGGGGGGGAGATTACGGCAATGCCTTGACCGAAGCCCGCAAGCTGACCGACGATCCCCAGGTCAGGGAGTTCTTCCCGGTGGTTGAATCGGGTAAGTTGTTAGGGAACAGTTCCGACCCCGACCGGATGTTTTCGACCGAGTGTTTATTCGGGTATTACAATAAAAACAGAGGATTGATTTATGACTATTCTTTTGGAGGAGGTAATACCGGAAAAGCTTTGCTGATACCCCGTACCGGATATGTAGATGGTATTTTGTTTTACAAATACGGGGGATATTGGGTCGGAGACTGGCGTTTCCAGTCGCAATGGGCCAGCGGAACCACTTTGGAAGGAAATGCGAGCTACCAAATGGTAAAATTCAAAGAAATTGCGGATCAAAAACGGGATGAGGTGACCAATAATAAAGATGAAAACCAGTTATTGCAGGCTCAGAAATTTTACGGAACCTTTTGTTCGCTGATCAAGCTTAGCGAAGCGTATTATATTGCAGCGGAATGTCTCGGTACGACCGGTTCCGAGGTGTACGATCTGCCGACTGCATGGACCTATTTGAACCGGATGTTCGTTGACCGGGGTACCAATAACTGGGGAACAGGAAACGGAGAGAGCTTTTTACAGGATTGGCTGACCTTGGAGTATATCCGTGAATTTGTCGGAGAAGGTCAGAAGTTCTTCTATTTCAAGCGTCGGAATATGGGATTCGATAATGATTACAACGGACGAAAAGAAGTAAAGGTGATGACTAATCCCGGCATACCAATGTTTGGAATACCTCCGACATACGATTATAAAGATAAAGCAACTGATGAAGAAAAGGAAGAACGCTTTGTACTTCCGTTGCCGAAAAGTGAATTGGATAACCGTTAAATACAGACATATGAATAGAATAAACAAATGGATATGGGTTGCCGCCATGGCAGGAATAAGTATCGCCTGCCAAAAAGAAAACGTCGGTTTGTACAACCGTGGTGACAGTATGGTATATTTTCAGGTACAGAATTTTTCAGGAAGTAACGGCGCCGAAGGATATACCACGAGGACTAATTTTTCGTTTGTCGATTATGCGGCAGCTTATACCTCAGTAGTATTCAATGCCAAAGTGAAGTTGCTGGGCGAGGTAAAAGATTACGACCGGGCCCTGAAAGTCGTTGTCGACGAAGAGCAAACGACGATGACTTCTTATGATGCTGTAACGAATCCCGATGGAGGATATATGATGGATTTCGATACGCTGAAAATCAAGGCCGGAAGCAACGAGGGAACTGTTGGAGTCCGTTTCATGCGGAATGCTTCCATCAAAAAACAGGTGGATACATTGGTCTTGAAATTAGAGGCCAATCAATATTTTGAGGTACTCAATGCTTATAAATCCAGCAATGTGTGGAGTAATACAACGGCAGATACGATAGACGGAACCCGCTATACATTTCTGATCAGTGAAATTTATACGCAGCCGAGTCGGTGGGGGGATGTTGCTGCCGATCAGTATTTCGGAAAGTGGAATCCGGTCCGATATGCCTATATCAATGGCTTCTTTGGCTTTACGACAACGGATTGGACTTGGGCCACTGGCAAAGTCAGCAAAGGACGGATGCCTTTTTACGCCCGGGAATTGCAGTCGGAATTGCAACGGAGAGCAGATGAAGGCGATCCGGTATACGATGAAGACGGCTCTTATATGCAATTGCCGGATGCTTATCGTGTGGATTACTCGAATGTCGTGTTAAAACCTTAAAATATAGAAAAAATGAATATATTAAAAATTTCGCGTCTGAGCATGTTGTGGTTTTGCCTGTTGGCAATAGCCTGTGCGGAAGACAAAGGAAATTATACATATGAAGATAAAGCGGTCATTACGATAGATAGCATTTCATCAATGCTGTCGGTATTGGCCAATGCGGAATATATCGATTTAAAACCGGTGGTTACTTCCAATTTGGAAGGAATTATTGATGAGCGGAATACGAACTTCGAATTTGCTTACCAAAGGAAAAATTCGGAAGGTGAATGGGAAGAAGTTGCCAATACGAAAGACCTTCATATGTTAGCTGCATTGGAGTCCGGCAGGCATGCATTTTTGTTCTCGGTAACCGATAAACGGACGGAAGTAAAGACCCTGAAATTGTTTTATGTCAATGCAACGACCATTACCTCGGAGGGATGGATGTTGCTTTGCGATGAAGGATCGGAAGAACGGGTGCGTTTAGATATGCTGGCGCAGATTTCTGTGGACCGGATTGTTCCGGCTTATGATGTAATCCGGCGAAAGGATGGAGTACCGGAACAGTACCACGCTGCGAATATAGGATTCTATGCCACTGGAAGTGCTACCGGTAACCGGATTATTGCAATGTCCGAAGATGCGGCTTACTGGCTGGAGACAACAGATTCTAAAGGTGGCGGAGAATTTCTTGATGTAGAGAGTTATCACGAATTGAAATCGGCAATGTTTCTGGCTGCTACTGACGATCATATTGTAAATTTTGTGTCAGTGCCTTATAAAGGACTCTATAAACCAGAGCACGATGCTGTTATCTGCGTATCCCGGGAAGGAAATGTCTATGCCTGGAATACGGTGGAAGTAGAAACGGGATTCGAGTATCCGATTAATACTTCCGTCCGGGGAGGAACGCCTGAATACAAGGTGGCGCCTTATGTCGGGACTACGCTGAAAAGACCGTTGTCATCCGACTTTGGTATCGCCTTGTTGTTTGATACGGATAATCATCGTTTTGTTTACTGGAGTGGTGAAGGTGTTACAGGTAGCGATGTCGCTGGAAAAAAGCAGGTGTTGCATCCGTTGGAAGATCCGGAGAATAAAAATTTTAGTTACAATACGGGAAATATGGATTTGGTGTGTATGCTTAACACCTCTTTTTCCGAAGGAATGGTGTATTGCATTATGCAGGAAGATGGCAAGCGGCATATTTATGAGGTGAATTTGGGAAGCGGGGAATTTAAACAAGGGGCCTGCCATTTGGATGTTATGGCGGAAAATTTTGCCAATGCCACTTGTTTTGCTGCCAGTTCCCAGTATTATGTGATTTATTACGCTTATGGAAATAAAGTCTATGCTTACAATGTGGGATCAGGGGTTTCCGAACCGGTGATTACTTTAGAAGGCGAAGAGATTACCTGTTTGAAGTTCAACCGCTATGATTATCCGTGGGGCATCGATGACTTGTGTTCGAAATATGACGATGAAATCAAAAATATATACCGAGACCGTGAAAATCAACTGATCGTCTGTTCTTACAAAAATGCCGCTACGGATAATAATGGAGGAATGCTGCGTTTCTATGATGTGAGCGGATCGGGTATGAAGTTGACCCTGAAACCGGGCTGGGAGTATTCCGGGTTCGCTAAAATTAAAGATGTGCGTTATAAAGAGGTCCGTTGAGAAACAGGAAAAACAGTGTGTGGTTTTATTTTTCTCTCATCACCGCATATTTACGGTGATGAGAGATTTGGGGGAGGGCAACAGAAAAAGGAGGCTATCTGGCTTTTGGGTCATCAGACAGGCTCTTGAAAGTCAGATACGGTTGATCTGAAGGTAAGTGGCCAACAATGAAATGAAAAAAGCAGCAATTTCAAATTGCTGCTTTTGTGATTCAGGCGGGATTCGAACCCACGACCTACGGCTTAGAAGGCCGTTGCTCTATCCAGCTGAGCTACTGAACCAACACTTTTACGGTTTGGCGGTGCAAATATACGCTTTAATATTTTTATTCCAAAAGAAATAATGTTTTTTTATTCGAAACTTCGGATGCTTTGTTGTTTATAAGCCGAATTAATTGGTTTATAAAGTCCGTCGATTTTATGGACTTTGAGCGACGAAGGAGCAACTTTAAGAACTAATTATAAGTCTGAACACGTTTCAGTGACTTTTCTGCACACTTTCATGGAAAGATTTATTTGCCGGAAAAAGAATGAAATTAAATCAGAACATCTTTTGATTTGTTTTTTTTAATCTTACCTTTGTTGAAAAGGAGTGAGTGAAGTTATGTAAAACACAGAATACGTGAATGTTTCATGCCTCTTGTTTGTAACTTATAATTAAATTTAACTTGACTGAAAGTTTTATTTTATGTTTGTTAGCTCTTAGTATTCATGTATATAGTTAAATTATGAGTAACGATCGTGTTTACTGTTGTAATAAAGAGGCAACCTGTAATAATTATGAACGGAGTGAGTTGGTCTTTTTTGAACAGGTGAAATTTGAGAAAGGTTTTGTATGGGAAAAATGGAAAACTTCGGGCATTTGCTGGATATTTTTATTAAGTGGTGAAGCTGGTGTGTCTATTGAAGACGAGGTGGTATTCGTTGAAGCCGGAGAGATGTTTTTGTTGCCTGCTTTGAAAGGTAAATTGAAAGCTTTTACTCCACTTGAATTTTTGTACTTTATTTCTGACCGTCCCACTGAATATTGCTTGAAAACAGTTTCGGAGCTTGGATGTTTGGAGGGGAGAGGGGAATTATTGGAAATCTTACCTTTAAACCAGCTGCTGAAAGGATTTGTGGAAATGTTGACCGTGTACCTGGAAGATGGGGTGGATTGCAGGTATTTGTTCGAAGAAAAACAGGAAGAACTATTTGTTTTGATGAAGTCTTGTTACTCTAAAGAACAATTGTCTTATTTTTTTTATACCCTTTCTTTGCACAAAGAGGGAGATTTGAAAAAATTGATCGAAGATAATTGTTTACATGTGAAGTCTGTGGCAGAATTGGCTCAGATCTGTGGTTATTCGGTCAGTAGTTTCAAACGGGCATTCAAAGAAATCTTCGATGAACCGATATACCAATGGATATTGGGCAAAAAGGCCGATCGGCTTAAAGAACGTTTGAGTGGAGAGGAGGTAAACCTCAAAGAGATTATTTATGAATTTGGTTTTTCTTCACCGGCTCACTTTACAAAATTCTGTAAAAAATGGTTGGGAATGACCCCGACAAAATTTATAGAAGAACAAAAAATGACGGGAGAACACATTGATCTATAAGTTGAAAATGGGAAGTGATACTGTTTGTTATATCAAATCTGATCTGAAGAATAAATTCTCTTATTTTAAGTTTGAAAAAGATACTGTTTTTCAAAGAAATAAGGCAGATAAAAATAATAATCTGGTTTTTATTCTTCATGGAGAAATGGAAGTGATCTATGGAGATTTGTATCCCAGGCTTATTTCCGATGGAAACATGATCTTGCTGACTCCCCTTTCCCGATGTGTATGTAAAGCCGTATCGACGGTCGAACTCATTATTTTGGGGTTCGGCACTTTGAATCATAGTTGTGATAAATATATCTTTCAAAATCTGACTCCTTTTTTCTCTTTGATAAAATATGAATTCCGGGAATTGGAGATTCGTGAATCACTCGACCGTTTTCTGCAATTAATGCAGAATTATGAACAAAATCAGGTTCCTATGGCTGATTTGGCTTCAAGAAAAATTCAGGAATTGTTTATTATTTTGCATGCTTACTATACTTCGGATGAATTGGCTATGCTTTTTTATCCTCTATTGGGGAAAAATATGGAGTTCAAAAAACTGGTCGTCGACTATTATCTACATGTAAAGAGTGCCGGTGAATTTGCAGAACTATGTGGATATAGCCAGGGAGTGTTTCAAAAGAAATTTAAAGATGTTTTCGGCGAGACGGTTTATCAGTGGATGCAGCGACAGAAAGCCGAATATATTAAACACCGTCTGATGACCAGTGAGGTAAACCTAAAGGAATTGGCTGACGAACTTAACTTTGCCTCATCCGTACATTTGAATAAGTTTTGTAAAATTTGGTTCGGAATGACTCCTTCTGAAGTGAGACAAACCTTTATTCTGAAAAAAAATCTGCATTGAAATTGAATGTGTAAAAGATAATATTTTTTATATAAGTTAGAAATGGGACTGATCTCTTATATTTGTAACATCGGAAAGGGAGAACAGAGGATAAGATTACTGGTTTGATATCTTTCCTTTAGAATCCGCAAGGAGCGTCGCAATAGGAGATAATTCATACACTCATACATCCCTTATTTGTACATACACAACAACATGATTGTCGAACAGTAATCTTCCTTTTGTTCTTTTCTTTTTTATACTTCTTCGAATAAAGATCACAAATAGCGGAAAATTTATCTTTTGAATTATTAGAGAATACTTGACCGATAAGTATTTCGGATTGATACCCGAATATTGAAATAATCGGGAGACGAATAAAAATAAAACCTGACTTTACGTCAGGTTTTCAAAGTTGTCCAACCAAGATTCGAACTTGGACAAACAGGACCAGAATCTGTTGTGCTGCCATTACACCATTGGACAGTATTTTGACGGCACAAAACTACGTCTTTTTTTGTCTTCTCCCAAATAAATCTGAAAAAAATAGTGCCGAAAGACTGGCTTTCTGAGGGTGAGTCATACAAATCACTATATCGGTATAATAGAAGAGGCGGCCCGGTGAAATCGATCAAATAGCCATCCGAAATACCATTAGTAGGTAGTTTGCAATAATAATCCCTATTAATAGGGATTGTTGCCAATGGATTTGCCGTCTATTTTCGCACAATTATTTGATGTTTTTAGTGTTTGTTTTTTAAAACTTGTTTTAGGGTGCTAATTATTAATTAATTTGTGTGGGTTATGAAGTGTTTTTATATTTTGATCTATTTTATGGTTGGCAATATTCTTTTCTCTAACGGGCAGACGATTTCCGGGATCGTGAAGGATTCTTCTGATGACACGCCTGTTGCGGGAGTAAATATCGTAATGCCTTTTCTAAAGAAGGGGACGGGGACAAATGCACGGGGCGAATTCTTTTTTAAAAATGTTCCTGCCGGGGAATACGAACTTCATTTTTCGTTTGTGGGTATGAAAGATGTCATCAGGAAAGTGAAGGTTGAGGCAAACAAAGACCTGAAGCTGGAGGTTTATATGCAGATGGATATGAAATCCCTTGACCAGGTGGTCGTTGCAGCTAAAGGGGAGAGGAAAGAGATCCATGACGTGAAACGCCAGGGAACCCCGGTTGCCGTTATTGATGGGAAACAATTGGCAGGACGCGGGACTACGATCACGGAGGTGTTGAATCATCAGACAGGGGTAAAACTACGGCAAACAGGTGGTGTCGGTAACCAAACAAAAGTTAATATCCGGGGATTGGAAGGAAACCGGGTTCAGATCTATATGGACGGCTATGCCCTGAATACCCCGGATGGTAGTTTTTCCATTAATGATATTCCTTTGCAATTCATCGACCGTGTCGAGATATACAAGGGGATTGTTCCGCCTGAATTCGGGGGAGATGGGTTAGGAAGTGCGGTTAATGTGGTGACGATAGATGCCGAACACGGGTATTATGATTTGTCGTATAGCTACCAGTCTTACGGCGTGCATAATCCTACGGCTTGTATTTCTCATTATTTTGATAAAGCAAATATGGCTTTTACTCTTTTCGCGGGAGGGACCTTTGCCAGAAATGATTACACGATCACTTCTCCTTATGTCAATGATTTGAAAATCAAACGGGATCATGACCGGTTGAAAATGGGAGAATTCGGGGCGACGCTTAAGTTTCCGGATCATTACTTCGACAAGGCCGAATTGGAATTTGTCGGGTATTACAGTTATAAAGAAACCCAGGGTATACAAACGAATATCCGTCATGCCCGGACAAAAATCTGGACGGCCGGTGTAAACCCCAAGCTGGAGAAAAAACATTTTTTGTTCGGGAAGCTGGATTTGAAATTCAATGGGATGGTTACTTATACGCATACTGCTTTGATCGACACCTCGTCTTTCCTTTATGATTTTTATGGTGGCCGTGTTCCCAACACATATGGCGGAGAAGTGGGATATGTCCCGAATTTGTCGGATGACGGGATGATGGATTATCGTTATAACCTGAACTTGCAATATCATTTGATCCCGGACAGAATGCTGGTCAATATGAATAATGATTTCCGTTACGTGAGCAATGAAACCCGGGACACCGTTGCCGACCGGTTTCTGAAAAAGGATTATAGCGGTTTGAAATCGAATATATCGGGAATGATCAGTTCCGTCGCTTTACAGAACAAGTGGTTTCAAGGACGTTTGACATCGGTGCTGACGGGACGGCATTATTATTATCGTTTAGGAGGAAAAACAGTGAACCTGGCTTATCCGGGAGATGCCGTTCCGGCAGAGACGCATAAATCCGATCAGTATTGGGGGTATAGTCTTGCTTTGAAATACGATTTATCTTCTCATTGGCTGATGAAATTTGCTTTGGAACATAATTTCCGCCTTCCCCGTTACGAGGAGGCTTTGGGGGATCGTGTAACGACGCTGACAAGTACGGAGCTGAAAGCCGAACAAGCTAATAATTATAATCTGGGTATCATGTTCGACCGTTACTATAATGCAAATTCCCGTTTACAATTCGAGTCGAACGGGTATATCATGCAAGTGAAGAACATGATGTATCTGACCTCTGTTGTGGGGTATTCCAAATACCAGAATCTGGGCGAGGCTCTGTTGTACGGAGTGGACGGTGAAATCAAATGGGATATTGACCGTAACTGGTTTGTATCATTTAATGCTACCTGGCAGAAATCTTTGGATTATTCGAAATATATAGCGGGAACAAACACCGAGAGTGAGACCTATAAAATGCAATTGCCTCATATCCCGATTCTCTTTTTCAACTGGATGCTGGATTACCGGAAGGATAATCCCTTTGGTGGTAAAGGGCAGTATGCCAGGGCGTATTACGAGGGTGGTTACACGGATAAATATTATTATGGATATGAGCTTAGCCGCCATCAGGATTATAAGATACCTTCTGCTTGCCTGCACACGGTGGGGCTGGAGTACGGAATCATGAACCGGAAAGTTTTGTTTGGCGTGGAATGCCATAATCTGTTTGATACGGATGAGATGACTAATTTCAATTACCCGCTGGCGGGCCGGACGATCATGGCTAAAATTCGGTTTACAACCTTAAAATGGTAATGTGCCTGAGAATTTTAATTTGAAGTATATAAATAAAGTAAATCACAATGAAAAACAATTTCTTTATTCTGGGGGCTTTTCTGTGTACAGCCTTGTTTGTAACGTCATGTACGGATGACAACAAAGATGATGATGAAAATGAGGGTAAAGCATCGATTATCGTAGGTATTAACATGCAACCGCAGGCGGATATGGGATATATCGTACCTATACAGGATATGAAGGCCGGAACGATGTCTTTCGCAAATGCGGTTGAAACCAAAATTACTCCTTATCTGATGTCTTATCGTGATTGGGTATTCTACGTGCCTGGAACTTCGGAGGGTACGATTGTAAAATACTCCCGGCAAGATGATGGAACTTTGAAAGTGGAAGGACGTTTGGAAGTGGCGACGGCTGCTCCTATGTGTGCTTCTATCGCTTTCGTTTCGGCCACGAAAGCTTATGCATCCGCTCCGAACGATAACAAGATCATTATATTTAACCCGACGACCATGGTGAAAACAGGGGAAATTAATGTTGCCAGGCCTGAATACGGACTTGACGGAAGTAGTACTCCGAATCCGCTGGGGTTGATCCTGCGGGATGGGAAACTCTATGTCGGATGTGGAGAATTTGACCAGATGCCTATTTGTAAAAGTGGTGCGCATGTCCTGATCATTGATGAGGCTACCGATACGCCGGAAAAGATCATTCATGACACGAGACTTTCCGCGGCATCTATTTTTGATTGCGGTATGTTTATAGATGAAAAAGGGGATCTTTACGTGACTTGTTGGGGATCTTACGGTTATGTTCCGGATCAGAAATTCGGATTATTACGGATTAAAAAGGGGGCGACGGAATTTGATCCGGACTACTGTTTTAACATGACTGACATGAACGTGGAAGGAGTTCAAGGGGGCAAATTGCAGTATTCTATTTCTAACTTTTATGCCGGAAATGGAGAATTGTACGTCCTGGCTTATTGTCCGGCATTTGCCAGTGCCAGTCCTGATTACATCAACGAGAAAACGAACTACTGTTTGAAAGCCGATTTATATCATTGTACGATGAAAGCGTTGAATCTTCCTCGCACGAATGGATATAGTTGTGCTATAAATAAATACGGGGATGACATCCTTTTTGGTTTGGCAACGGAACAAAATGGAACGGGAATTTTCACCTATAATCGTAAAACAGATCAATGTAGTTCTGCTCCGGTTGTGAAAACGCAGGGAACCCTTATGGACATACTTGTGTTTGAATAATAATCTGTACTTATCAAGTACCTGGGCTTTCCACTTTTCATGAACCGGAAAGCCCTCTTTTTTAGGTGATATTTGGGTGTGAAACAACAAGAATTTAGGATTGATTCATATAAATAGGGATATTCAGTAAATGTCCCTATAAAATACAATGGCATATGAAGATGCCCCAGTATAATCACTTCATATGTCATTTTTATTGTCATTTTTCTGTATTTTCCCATATACTCTTATAGGCAGGACATGACGTTCCGGAAGAAGTCTGACGACCTCTTCTGATTTTTTCGTTAAAATCATATCATGCTGCTTTCAGCGCTCTGTTCCTGACCTTATCTATCATCAGTATGGCATTTGCCGTATGTATTCCAAAGAAAATCCAAAGGATTTCCGTCTTTCTGTTCCGTGCCTTTATCCTTGAGAGTGAGTAATGTTGCTTTTGAGTGCCGAAGCTGCCTTCAAGCCTGGTGGCCCTTTCTTTGGAGAGTTCACTTCTGAGAACCTTTCTCAAGGATTCATCCCTGGCCGCCCTTCCCTTGCGTACAAAGGATGTTGATATTCCATATTTTGTACAGAACTTTCTGTTGGCATTATTGGCATATATGGAATCGGCAGCCACGCATCTTACCCTCACATTCATGAGCTTCTGCTGCATGCGGATACAGTCCTTCAGGCGTATACCTTCGTTGAAAGCCTTGAACGAGAGGTGTTCGATGAACGATATGCCGTCTATCTGTATGTTGTTGACCTTCGCACCGAACTCGACGGACTTTGTTTCCTTGCCTCTTACAATGGGACGTACATAATGACGGTCAATGCTGACGATGCGGTCCCTGACCTTCTTCCCTACAAACATTTCCTTTTCCTGTACAAGAACCTTTCTGATGATGGAAAGACGTTTCTGGTAATCCTGGGTATAGCGGAGTAAGGTTCCGTACTCTCGATGAATCTCATCCCTCTGTATGAGGAGCTTTTCAAGAAGCCTGATCATACGACGCTTGAGCATTTTTGTCCTCGAAGCCTTCCTTTTTCTTTTCTTGCAGTAGGACAGATAGGACTCCGCTACATTCCTGTATTTGTTGCGGGGACGTCTTATGCCAAGCTCCACACAATGCCTGCAGATATATCTATAGAGCCATTCAAGGCTTTCCCAAAGGAGTTTCATGTCAGTAGGATAACGCATATGGCTTTCATTGCATGTGGCATCGGCCATACAGACGTGAAGGCTGTCAAGATAGGGTTTCCAGTGTGAAGCCAGCACTTCCTGGAGGGAATCAACATCAAGACGGGACGCTATCTCATTACGGATAGCACTGACTATCTTGTAGTTGGTTATGGGAAAGGACGGATTTATCATAATCCCGCAGAACATCTGGTAGTGTATGTTCCCGTTCAGATGTTCCACCAGCTGCCTGTCAGAGAATCCGGTGTATGCCTTCAGGACCATAAGGGCAATCTTTGCGCAGGGACTGAATATATTCCTGCGCCCCAGATGCTGGTCCGACAAGCCCACAGTCTTTGCTATATGCTCAAATGGAAATACCGAATGAAGCCTGCCAAGCTCACTCTCATGAAAACTTTTGCGGTATCTTTCCAGAATATCAAATTCTGTAAACCCCAAAGTAGGGTGAATTTCTGAAATATTTTGTACTTTTGCCATATCTTTGTTGGAAAATTTCCCCCGTTTTGGCTTCCAAACCTTATTTGCGGGGGAATACCTAAAGATACAAAAAAGCCAACTAATTCGCAATATTTTATGTATGAATTAGTTGGCTAATTTTATAGTATTTACTGAATGTCCCTAAATAAAAAAACCTGATGTGAAATCAGGTTTTCGAAGTTGTCCAACCAAGATTCGAACTTGGACAAACAGGACCAGAATCTGTTGTGCTGCCATTACACCATTGGACAGTGTTGTTTTTTATGACGGCACAAAAGTAATACTTTATTTAAATATCACAAAGAAAAACTGGTATATTTTATGATTTTTTGTGAGCATACTGAGATCGTCGGATAGTTCGTGTGATTTGATATGTGACTGAATATCATTGATTATCGAACGGATAAATTCGCGGGGGTGTAGTTCCTGATTTTGAGTCACTATCTCCAAAAGACGTTCCCGGGTATAAAATTCGTTCTTTTCATTTTCTGCATCCGTAACGCCGTCGGTATATAGTAATATACCCGAGCCGCTCACGAATCGGTAGGTGTACTCCTGATAATTATGATTTTTTAGGATACCTAAAGGAAGATCGGATTGCATTTCAAAGAAAGCTACTGTCCGATCCGGACTTGTCAGTACCGGAGGAGTGTGACCTGCATTGCAATATTTCATTACTCCGGTTCGGAGATCCAGCATTCCGATGAAGAAGGTCACAAACATATCGGCTTCATTCCTTTCAGCAATACTATTATTTAACGAATAAGCAATCTGTGACGGAGAATTGCTGCCTGAGGAAAGCGTACGTAGCAGACTGATGGTAGAGGCCATCAGAAGCGAAGCAGGAATCCCTTTTCCCGATACATCGCCGATAGCAAAAAAGAGGGTGTTCTCATGGATAAAGAAGTCGTATAAATCACCACCGACTTGACGGGCCGGATAGAGTACTGCATAAAGGTCTATTTCATGACCGGGAAAAGGAGGAAAATTTTTGGGAAGCATACTCATTTGAATATCATGTGCTATGCGTAGCTCACTTTCTATTTTCTCTTTAGCTGCTATAGTCGTTTCCAGGTTTTTCATATATTTTGAAAGCTTTTCCTGCATTTCACTGAAAGCATTATAAAGATCCAGCATTTCATCTTGGGTGTGGATGACCGGTAGAGTTATGTTGAAATTTCCCTCCGCAATGGAATGCGTGGAAGCTGCGAATATTTTTAAAGGTCTCGTAATTTTACGAACGGTTGTAGTACAGATAATCACCAGGAGAGCCAGAAATAATACCGAAGAAAGAATGATGATCCAAGTGAATCGGTGTAATTTGTCGAAAATATGAGAATAAGGAAACAAGGTAGCCATATTCCACTCTGTGCCGAGGATGGGAGTAAAATAGATGTAATATTTTACATGATTGTTGACAAATACTCATTTCCCTTTTTGCCCCTGCATCATGAGATGCGCCAACTTTGAAGCATTGGTGTCCTGAAGGATTTCCGCTTCATGAAGGATATCTTTATCCAGATCCGTGAAAAAGTCGTTTCCCGGATGAAGTATATACCTTCCTTCCCGATTGACTATAATGCTATAACTGTCTTCATAGGGTTTGACCGAGTCGATCAGCTCGGTCAGCCAATTCAAAGAGAGGTCGACCGAAAAAATACCGATTACATTATTTTTGGGGTCCCGGAGCGGTACCGAATAGGTGGAGGTCAGGATATCGTTGGACGAAAGCTCGTGGTAAGGACGACTCCA
This sequence comes from Odoribacter splanchnicus DSM 20712, assembly GCF_000190535.1. Classification (GTDB taxonomy): domain Bacteria; phylum Bacteroidota; class Bacteroidia; order Bacteroidales; family Marinifilaceae; genus Odoribacter; species Odoribacter splanchnicus. The sequence continues at coordinate 1,202,737 of NC_015160.1, read as the reverse complement.
GCGGGAGACATTCCTTTCTTTTGAGATCCGGTACCAATTTTTTTGATAGTAATCGTATTTCGGGTCGATTTGTGTGGTGACGACACTATCGCCACTCATGTATGAATAAGGAGCGAAATAATACCCTTTATCCGGAAAATAATAGGGTTCGAAAGCTATAGCACATCCGAAGATCTCATAATTGTTCAAAACGACCTGCCGGGTAATCGCATAAATCGAATCGGCATGAGTAACATAGGAAGGGATAATCCAGCTGAGATTTTCAGGGATCTTTTCTATCGTCCTCAATAAACGAGTCACTTTAAGATTGATTTTTTCCGCCGATTCGTCGATTTTCAGGTAAGCTTGGTGCTCGATCGCCCTGGAGGAATAGTGATAGAACAAGCAAAAACCGATTCCCCATAATAGAAATGCCGACGAAATAAGGTATATATTGAGTTTCGCTGCAAAGGAATGGTTGATCTGTTTAAACATATTTACCTTTCTTTTGCCTGCAAATATAATTATAATCATAACAAAAGCTGCCCGGAACAGAGCAGCTTTTGTTATTTAATTATTGTTTTTTAGACTTCTTTTAATGCTAAAAGAAATTTTATTATTTCGTGGCATTCTCCAAACGTTTCATCATCATAAAGATGAATAATGCAGAGATCAGACACAAAACGATGAGGATAGACCATAATGCCCATAATGGCATGTGACCCCAAAGCATACCGATGATAGAAACCAGATAGTTACCGACTGCAGTTGCTCCGAACCATAAACCCATCATCAAACCTTTGTATTTTGGAGGGGCTACTTTCGATACGAATGAAATACCCATAGGTGAAAGAAACAATTCGGCAAAGGTTAATACCAGGTAGGTATTGATCAAAACAGAAGGAGATACGAGTAAATCATTAGCTACAACAATCGCTCCGTCAGGATTGGGAGTGGGAAGTCCCATAGAAGACAGAGCCATCACGGTAAATCCTAAAGCTGCGATAAACATACCGATACCGATTTTACGGGGTGCCGAAGGTTCGCTGCCTCGCTTGGCCAAAGCTCCGAATACAGCAAGAGATACAGGGGTCAGAGCAACAACGAAGAACGGATTGAAGTGCTGGAACATCTGAGGAAGAACTTCAATGAAAGAACCCGGTGCTAACGACAGATATTTGTAGACTAATATGCTGACAGAAATAACTGCGACAACTGCCGATATCAGTTTGGATTTAGCTTCTTTGGACTGGAACAGAGAGAACAAACTATAAATCAAAGTAATCACGAATACCAGGTTGAAAACATTAAAGCTCATACCTATAGCGCCATCGGCGGTTCTGGCTGTATAATCACGGGCAAAGAAAGTAAGGGTAAGGCCGTTTTGGTGGAAAGCCATCCAGAAGAAGATCACTACGGCGAATACCAGTACGAGAGCGGTAATGCGGGATCTGGTTTGTTCCGGAGTTAATTCGACAATATTTTCTTGTTTTCCGCTTGCTGCAGCTTGTTTGGTATTGATATCTGCATGTTTGAAGGTACTCTTGAATACCTGATAGATCAACATAGATACAATCAGAGATATACAAGCCACTGCGAAACCATAGTGGTAAGAAAGTGATAATTCATCGATGTATTTATGAGCGAATGTTGCCAGATCTCCGTTGAATGCGGAAGCTTGTGACTGTGCGAAATGAGTCAGGGTGTCCAGGGAATTAGCTGCCATTTGCTGGCCTTTTTCCAGATATTCGTGGCAAAGTGCAGGTATATCACCTTGGTATTTAAGGCCTGCTTTCGCCATGAAATTTTCTGTGATTTTTGAAGCGGCTGTCGGAGCAAAAAGAGCACCGATATTGATCGCCATATAAAATAAACTGAATGCTGTGTCCCGTTTGTCTGAATATTTAGGATCGTCGTAAAGGTTTCCTACCATTACCTGGAGATTACCTTTGAATAATCCGGTACCTAATGCGATCAGGAAAAGAGCCCCGAACATAGCGGCAACTCCAAAAGCATCCCCTCCGGTAGGAATAGCAAGACAGGTATAACCGGCAAACATGACGATGATACCTGCTGTTACCATTTTACCATAACCGAATTTATCGGCCAGGATACCCCCTAAGATGGGTAAAAAATAAACTAAGGCTAAGAAACCCGCAAAAATGTTTGATGTAGCTGCTGAACTGAAGCCAAATTTTGCTTGCAGGAAAAGTGTAAAGATAGCAAGCATCGTGTAATACCCGAAACGTTCTCCTGTGTTTGCAAGAGCCAGGGCATACAATCCTTTAGGTTGGTTTTGAAACATAATATTATAAATTAAATTAGTAGGTTAAAAGCAAAAGTCCCCGGGGCAATGAATGCTTAGAGGACTTTGTTGTTTTAGAGCGTTGTTATTATTTTGTGACTCTTTCAAGCCATTTAACCATACCCAACATGACTCCCATGGACACGAGACATACAATAAAGAATACTGTCCAGCATTGCCAGATCGGCCATGCATTATACATGAGCGGGCCAATCCAAAGCAACAGGTTACCAAGAGCCGTAGCCGCCAACCACAGACCCTGACACAGACCTAGCATACTTTTAGGTGCTACTTTCGATACGAAAGACAGTCCCAGCGGAGAGATAAACAATTCAGCAACCGTCAGGAAGAAATAGGTTGCAATCAAAACCCACCAATGAGCTTTGTTTGCCATTTGTTCTGCAATGGGTAATAATTTGAAGTCGTTTGCGGAGGGATAACCCTTTATCAGAGAAAAAACGGCAAGGAACAAGAATGCCGTTCCTGCAATGAACATACCGATTGCAATTTTGCGGGGAGTTGAAATTTCTTTACCGCGTTTTGCTAATCCTCCGAAAATGGCCATGATGACAGGTGTCAGCGCAATTACGAAGAACGGATTGATTGCTTGCCATACTTCTGGTGCAACGGCCGACGAATCTACGAAATCACGGGCAAAGAATGATAAGGACATACCATTCTGGTGAAACGAGAACCAGAAAAAGATAACGATACCCAATACAGCGAACAGCGCATACATTCTTTGTTTGATTTCTTTCGCCATAGCAGCTTTTTCTTCTGGTGTGTAACTTACATTTTGAGCTGCAATTTTCTTTGCAGGAGTAGGAAATGTTTTTTGAGAGACGAAGAAAATAATGAGAGAAATCAGCATCGCGGCAACAGATGCAATGAATGAATAGTGGATACCTTCATTGAAAATCTGTAAATATTGAGCGCAAGAAACGGTCAAGTCAACAATGGAACCTCCGGCTGAAGTTATTAATTGTTGCAAGTTCGCCAATGCTTCGGGAGCCATGGCAGCGGCGTTGTTGATATATTCATGGCAAAGTGCCGGAAGTTGTGCATTGTAAGTGAAACCGTTTACACCCAACCACCACTGGCGTAATACCGGTGCAATGAATGGAGCGATCAATCCACCCACATTAATAAATACATAAAAAATCTGGAATCCGGAGTCCCGTTTGTCTTTTGCGATTTTGAGAGCCTCCGGGCCTTTCTTGGCAGCTTCGGCTTCGAAATTATCATACATCTGGCCGACAATTGCCTGCAGATTTCCTTTGAACAAACCGTTTCCGAATGCAATCAGGAAAAGTGCAAAACAGGTAAGGGTCAGCAACCAGGTGGTGTTGGCTGCCGTAGCAAGAATTGGAATGGAAAGAATAATGTATCCGGTGGCCATTACAACAAGACCTGTTTTAATAGTTCCTTTGTAATTTTGAGTGCGGTCAGCAATCAGACCTCCGACAAGACTTAAAATATATATGCCAGCATAAAAGAATGAGTAAATAGTACCACTGGCGGCTTCGCTTAAACCAAATTTAGAACACAGGAACAACACCAATACGGCATTCATGATATAGTAGCCGAAGCGTTCTCCCATATTACTCAGAGCTGCAGTAAGCAACCCCTTAGGATGATTTTTAGACATAGATAATGTATTTAAGTTAATATTAATCCACTTCGGTCGCAAATGTAAGAATATTTCCGTATTTTTCGTCTTTAAAACGATTGAGTTAATGTTATGGAAAAGTTAAATAAAGTTTTTCGAACGGCTCAGCTGGCTGCGATTGATAAATATACAATTGAGCATGAGCCGGTAAGCTCTTTGGATTTGATGGAACGGGCTGCCGGGATTTGGACAGATCGTTTTTTGAAAATTTTCACTGAAGTTGCAGGAGTGGTCGTGATTGCCGGGAATGGGAATAATGGTGGCGATGGATATGCGATTGCCAGATTATTGAATCGGCGGGGAGTGCCGGTCAGAGTATTCCGGATTGCCGGGACCCAGGATAGAAGCCCCGATTGTGAGGCGAATTATCGGCGTTGGTTGACCAGGGGAAAGGTGGAAGAATTAAAGCAGGCCGATGATTTGGTGTTACAGAAGGGAGAAATCGTGATCGATGCTATTTTCGGATCGGGGCTGAATCGTCCGGTAACCGGTTTGGCAGCCCGGATTATCAAGCAAATGAATGCTTCTGTTAACCGGGTGGTGGCTGTCGATATTCCTTCCGGGTTGGCAGGGGAGGATAATACCTGGAACGATCCCGAAACCATTGTTTGTGCAGAGTATACCTTCACTTTTCAGTTCCCGAAGTTAGCCTTTATGCTGGCGGAGAATGAAAAATATGTCGGCCGGTGGGAAGTGCTGGATATCGGCTTACATCCTGAAATCATCGCTCGGCAACCGACCGATTGGTTTTATACGACAGAAGATACGGTAAAAGCGATTTTACCTCCTTCGCCGGTTTTTGCTCATAAAGGTACTAATGGGAAAGGACTGTTGATCGCTGGCAGTTATGGGATGATGGGGGCGGCTGTTTTGGGGGCTAAAGCGGCTGTACGCTCGGGTATCGGTTTGTTGTACTGTCATATTCCGGGTAAAGGAATCGAGGTGATACAGACGACTGTGCCGGAAGCGATTCCTGATCCGGATGAATCGGCCGAACGGTTTTCTGCTGTCTGTAAACTGAGAGATTACGATGCGATTGCTGTCGGACCTGCTATAGGGCAAGGACCGGAGACTGTCGGTGGATTGGAAAAATTATTACGTACCTGGAGAGGGACGACGATTCTGGATGCAGATGCGCTGAATATTATAGCGGAACACCGGGAGTTATTGGATTTACTCCATGAAGGCTGTATTCTTACTCCGCATATGAAAGAATTTGAAAGATTAGCAGGAAAAAGTGTAAATGATTTTGAGAGATTAAATAAATTAAGCATTTTTGCAAATCAATATCGGGTGCATATCGTGTTGAAAGGAGCTCATTCCGTTATCGCTACTCCGGATCGCCGGCTTTTCTTCAATATGAGTGGTAATCCGGGAATGGCTAAAGGCGGGGCGGGGGATGTTTTAACAGGAGTGCTGCTGGCTTTGGCTGCCAATAAATTGAATTTGTTGGATTTGCTCCGGATAGGAGTTTTTGCCCATGGGCTGGCCGGTGATTGTGTCGCGGAAAAAGAAGGCCGGAGAGGATGTTGTGCCGGAATGATAGCCGAGAGAATGGGAGAGGCCTGGAAAAGATTAGAAAAATAATAACAATTACTATGAAAAGAGTTTTTATTGTATCGTTAATGTTGGTGGTTTGTCTGGCTGCCGCAGCTCAAAAAAAGAAAGAACTGACTACGTTAGTGAACGTAAATTATACTTTACCTAAAGTAGCCTATGAAGTAGAGGTCATCTTGGAATGCGAACGTTTTGTTCCCGGACCCTATCAGAATTATGCCGAGAAAGAATTGGGAATCCGTCCTGAAGCGACACAAGTCTCCGAAAAATGGGCCATAAAAAAAATAAATGTTCTTCCACAGTATATTCCGGATGAAAAGGCGGTGTATTCTGTTTCTGCCAACGGGGATTATTGGCCGGTGACACTGAGCCTTAGTGCTGAAGGTTTTCTGGCAGGTATCGCTGCCGGTAAAGGGGAAGTTTTCAATGAAAAAAAAGAGATGAAGTATATCGCCGAGGCCTTGGGGGACGAAGAGAGGATCGATATCATGAAACTGAATACTTATAATCAGCTGAAAGAAGTGTTGGATACCAATTATACTTATCAGGAGGTGGACGGTGAGATGAAGAGAATTTGGGATCCGATCGTACATTATGCTGTTAAGACCGATGTTGACAATGTAAAAGAAGCAGTAAGTGAGATTTTCCGGATTCGCTCGGAAAGAGTAAAATTATTGGGAGCTGAAAATAATGTTCCTGATGGAAAATCTTTAGAGATCATATTGAAAGAATTCGATCGGATGGAAAAAAACTACCTGAGTCTTTTCTTAGGTAAAAGAGAAACTGTCAAGGTAAAACGGGTATTCCAGTGTATTCCGGAAAAGGCTAACGAACCGGTTGTCGCTTTCCGGTTTTCTGAACAAAACGGAGTGACAGATACGAAAAATGTTGCCGCTCAGGCTTATTTTCTGAAGATTGAAGAGGCTGTGGTTCCGGCTTCGTCACCGGTGAGTGGAGGAGGTGAAGCGGCTGCTGTTTATTATAGGGTACCTGCTACAGCTACGTTGAAGTTACTGAAAGGGAAAGAAGAAATAATGAGTTATCCTGCTATTGTTCCTCAATTGGGAGAAATTAAGAAATTTCCTGTGGATGTGATTAGTAGCGAAGGGTTGATGCTGGAATTTTATCCGCAGTTCGGATCCTTGAAAAGTATTCGGAAAAAATAATCGCTGATACAGGCTATCTGTATTGGTATTAGTACTTGAATTATGTCGTGGTGGAATAACTGGTATGTGAGTTTTTTGAGTTGGCGGGTACGCCATATCAAAGAAAGGAATTTTATCGTCATCCTGAGTCTTCTGGTAGGTATTATCACCGGACTGGCCGGGGTATTCCTGAAAAATTCCGTCCATTATACCCACCAGTTTCTGACCGAGCGTTTGCAGATAGATAGCGGAAGTTTGTTGTTTTTTATTCTTCCTTTTATAGGGATTTGGTTGACCTCCCTGTTTGTTCGTTATTTTGTGAGGGAAGATATCAGTCATGGAGTGACAAAGGTATTATATGCGATTTCCCGGCGTAATAGTATGATCAAACCTCATAATAACTACTCCTCTATGATTGCCAGTACAATTACGATTGGCTTTGGAGGATCGGTGGGAACGGAAGCGACGATTGTACTGACCGGTGCTTCCATCGGTTCGAATATGGCCCGTTTTTTCCACATGAACTACAAGGTGATGACCTTGATGATCGGGTGTGGGGCAGCCGGGGCTATCGCCGGAATTTTCAAAGCTCCGATTGCCGGTATCGTATTTACCCTGGAGGTACTGATGCTGGATCTGACGATGGCTTCCTTGGTGCCTTTGATGATTGCTGCCATTTCATCTTACGTTATTGTATATTTTCTGATGGGCGAAGGGGTGGTCCTCGAATTCGCCGTACACGAACATTTTGCCTTGGCTAATGTGCCGTATTATATTATTCTGGGGATATTGTGTGGATTGGTTTCTGTATATTTTATCCGGACGAATATCCGAATCGAGAAATTTATTACCGGGATAAAGAACCAATTCAAAAGAATTTTGGTAGGAGGAGCATTATTGGGCTTGCTGATCTATATTTTTCCGCCTCTCTACGGTGAAGGATACTCTTCTTTGGAAGCTTTGCTGACCGATAATGCAGATGCACTGTTGAACAATACCTATTTTTTCGATTTCCGGAACTATGCATTCGTCGTTGTTTTGTATGTGATCGGTTTGGTATTTATCAAAGTAGTAGCTACAGCTTTCACCAACGGTAGTGGGGGGGTTGGAGGTGTTTTCGCTCCCAGTTTGTTCACTGGGGGAGTTACCGGATTCCTGATTGCTTACCTGATCAATATGACCGGAGTGATCACGGTTCCTGTCAGTTATTTTGTATTGGCAGGTATGGCCGGGGTGATGTCGGGTGTCATGAATTCTCCGTTGACAGCTATGTTCCTGATCGCTGAGATTACCAGTGGCTATAGTTTGCTGGTGCCCTTGATGATAACCTCGGTGACGGCCCATTTAACGGGGCGGGGCATGGAGCCTTACTCTATTTATGCACGTCGGCTGGCTATGAAAGGAGATCTGATTACCCATAATAAAGATAAAGCCGTGCTGACTTTGATGAAGCTGAATAAAGTCATCGAGACCGACTTACAGACGATATCCATAGAGGCTACTTTGGGGGATCTGGTGAAAAAAGTTTCCCGTTCCAGTAGAAATATTTTCCCGGTGATCGATGAAAACGAAGCATTGCTGGGGATTGTATTGCTGGACGATATCCGTAAGATCATGTTCAATCAGGATTTGTACAATGTCACCTTTGTCCGCGACTTTATGACAACTCCACCTACGATTGTCGATGTGACGGATTCGATGGACCTGGTTATGAAAAAATTTGAAGATACAGGAGCCTGGAATTTACCTGTGATCGAGGAAGGAAGATATATCGGGTTTGTTTCGAAAGCAAAGATATTCAACACTTACAGAAGGGTGCTTCAACATTTTTCCGACGAATAATAGAATCATATGGATCAACATTCAAAATTGGGGTATCGGGAAGGACTCGTTTCCGTTATTCTGAATCTACTCTTGTTTGTTTTAAAATATTATGCCGGTATTGCATCGGCCTCGCTTGCTTTGATTGCCGATGCCTGGCATACCCTTTCGGATTCCCTGACTTCTTTGGTCGTAATTCTTGGAATTAAATTATCCTCGAAGAAACCGGATAAGGAGCATCCGTTCGGACACGGCCGCTGGGAACAAATCTCTGCATTGATTATCGCTATTCTGTTGGCTTTGGTCGGAGTAGAGTTTATGAAAGACGCTATCGCAAAATTGAGGGGACATGAGGCGGCTGATTTCGGCTGGTTGGCTTATCTGGCTACGGTTGCTTCGATTGTCTTAAAAGAAGGATTGGCCCGCTATGCTTTTTATATCGCCCGTAAAACCGGTAACGCTGCTGTAAAAGCGGACGGATGGCATCACCGGAGCGATGCTTTATCGTCACTGATGGTTTTGGCCGGACTTTTTCTCAGCCCCTATTTCTGGTGGATCGACAGTGTATTGGGTATGTTGATATCTTTCATGTTATTCTATGCCGCCTATGGGATTATTCGCGAAGCAGTAAATAAAATTTTAGGAGAAGAACCTTCGGAAGAAGTGATCGGGAAAGTAGAACAGATCGTGAAAGCTGAAATGGGAAATGTGGCTTATCCGCATCATTACCACATTCATCATTATGGGGACCATATCGAATTCACTTTTCATATCCAAGTGCCCGGGGAAGAGACCGTGGAGGAAGCTCATAGAAAAGCTACCCTTATCGAAATGCAGATAAAAACAGAATTGAAGATCGATGCGACTATCCATATCGAACCCTTGAAAATGTAACTTTATAAACCCTTCTATCGTTGTAAAACTAGATTATAAATCACCCGCTAACCGGCTCTGTCAGGAGAAGCAGGGGAGATTAGATGTGGAAATCGCAAATCTAAAATTGGGGGCTACTATTAATTTAGTTGTTTTATACTTGTATATTACCAAAAAAAACTTACTTTTGCGAAAATTTTATGGGAACGCTAAAAAAACTATATAGCTATGTATTGGACACTGGAACTTGCTTCAAAATTGGAAGATGCACCATGGCCTGCATCTAAAGATGAATTAATCGATTACGCAATTCGTTCGGGAGCGCCTATGGAAGTTATCGAAAATCTTCAGGATATAGAGGATGATGAAGAAATTTTCGAAAGTATTGAAGACATTTGGCCTGACTATCCCAGTAAAGATGATTTCTTCTTCAACGAGGACGAGTATTGACGGCTTATAAGTAAGCTAAATTATTAAATTACAGCGCGATAAACAATGAAAATTTGTTTGTCGCGCTGATGTTTTATGGTGTTATATGGTGCGGTTTGTTTGTCTAAATTGCGGTTTTTCTTCTCAAAAACTGGGTTTGTTTGTCTAAAATACATTACCTTTGCTTCTCCTCAGGAATATTGAATTGGGAGGAAAAGCATATGGGAAGACCGAAAAGACTATATCCATTGGGCAAATATCGCCTTCGCACGCCGAAAGTGGTTGACAAGGAAAAAGCCTATCCTGTCGAGTTGGAATACACTTGGAACAGGCAGGTAATCCGTAAGACAACGAATGTCTTTGTCAAGGTTGCGGACTGGAACCAGAACGGTAATCAGGGACGAGGTGAAATACGTGCAAGTCATGGCGGTGAATCCAAACGACTTAACCAGTTATTGCTGGCACGTGTTGAACGTATAGATTCGCTACTTGCCGAATATAACGAAAAACATCCTAATCAGATAACCGTTGATGTCGTATCCGGCTTTCTTGCGGACAAACCTCTTGCGCGTCGTGATCAAGGGAAGGACTTCGTAGAGTTTACATTGGAACGTCTTTCTTCAGACTATGCAAGAAACAGAATCGGAAGGAGCCGGTATGAAAACGGAAAGAGCTGCATGAATATATTCCAGACATTTCTGAGGGCTACCCGACAGGGAACCTATCGTTCTGACAGTATTTATGTAGGCGATATGACTCCGGAGCTGTTAGACAGCTATATATCATGGCGCAGGGAAATCAAGCAGAACAGTGATGCCACTATCAACCACTCTTTGACTCCGATTCTAAAAGCGTGTGCATACGCCTGTGAAATGGGGATGATGGAACCTGCCGTCAATGCAAGGATTCAGGATATGCGCATTGTAACTAAGGTATCGCTTTCTGAAGAAGAAGCAGAGTTTGACGGCAAAAGTCTCAGTAAGGAACAGATGGCGGCATTGCTTGAATATTACAAGACCTGTACAGAACCGCGCAGAAAAGAATTTCTGGAAATGTTCTTCTTTGCGTTCCACGCCTGCGGTCTCCGTGTAGTGGATGTGATGACCCTGCAATGGAAACATATCGACTTCGCAAGGAAAGAGTTGCGGAAGATTATGATAAAGACAAACAAACGACATGTCATACCGCTTACTGAACCTGCATTACATATCTTACAGCAATGGCGGGAAAAACGTGAGGGATGCCGGTATGTGTTCAACCTTGTAAAAGAGACTTTGGATTTGGATGATGCGGAGGCACTGTACAAAGCCCGTAACAATGCCACTAAATGCATTAATCAGTCACTGGCCGTTGTCGGTGAGCAGATCGGCCTTCCGTTCAGTCTCTCGATGCACGCTGCCCGTCACTCGTTTGCGGTTTTTGCGCTGAACAAGGGATTATCCATGTCGGTAGTCAGCCGTCTGCTCGGACATAGCAGCACGGATATTACAGAGAAGGTTTATGCCCGTTTCCTGCCGGAGACGCTGTCGGCGGAGGTGGCAAAACTAAGCGGAGAATTAATCAACTTGACTATATAATCACTGTGAAAAGATAAAGAAACATGATATCATTGCCATTTCGAGTTGCATGTATCCTGATAGCAGGATTCCTTATTGTACTGGCTGTAACCTATATATACAAGTTAAACAGCCGTAAGGTATTCTGGGGTGTAGGGCTCACTGCCATTATCGGTATCCTCATCCTTCTTGGATTAGGGGTGCTTCGTCCATCTTGGGGAACAGAAACCGGCACGGCTGTCATTGTGGGAATCAGTACCGCTATCGGATGTGCAATAACGCTGATATATGCAGCAGAGGACTTGCATCAAAAGAAGCGAATTAAGGGAAAGAAAATCACAGAAACTGAATCTGTGCAAGAAGATATGGTTCCAGATCGCCATAAAGTGACTTTACCGTCTCGGCTTGATACTGAATTGGCAAGAAAGATCTTTGATAAAGCCATTGAAGAAGAATATATCATTATCAACGATGACCATTATGAATGGACTTTGAACAAAGTCCTTCTTGCATATATGTGCGGACGTATCTATTGCGAAGATTATCCTGAAAAAACAATATATGATGAGAAGATGTACTGGATGCCTGGCAGAGTGGAATTATTTCCGGGTACTGAATTAGATAAGTTATTTAACATGAAAGATTTGACCCAATCAAGGCATACTCGAAAAAACAAAGCTGCGCCTACAGGATTTGAGAAAATTGACAAGTTATTTGAGTAGCCAATGTGCTACTCTTTTTTTGTTTGACAAGCAGCAGGTTATAAGCTCATCACCTCCGTGTTATATACAACTCTAACACGATCTCTAACATAGTATCTAATTCATTCTAACACCAAGATTCCTAAGGAGTTTGAACCTTTGCATCGTGCTTTTGGTACGATGTGCACAGTCGTATCATAGCACGTAAACCCGGCTTACAGTCCGAGTGTGCATAAGGAAGGTTAAGCCATAATACGATAAACTATGGCTCAAAAATTAAATGGAGAAAAGAAACTATGCGACCGGGAACTGCTTGAAAAGATTCTCAGCATAGTAGAGAAACAGGAGAAACTGCCGCCTCTGGCTCATGAAAGTGGGCATCGTCTTTATGATAACAAGTCTTTGATGGAGATGTTGAACATTAAAGATAAGTATCTGAAAAAGTTGCGAGACAACGGTTATCTCGGCTACTCGCGTGAAGGTGATAAATACTGGTACACGCAGGAGGATGTGGATCGTTTTCTGCGCCGTTTCCATTATGAAGCTTTCGCTATTGGTGATGAACTTCCCAAACAGGAAGGAGGTGGCTATGTTTGACACCATTCATTTGACCAACATGCTTCGTTCGGAAGTAGAAGACATTCCGGAAACAGGTCTTCCGTTAGATGCCTTCCCGGACAGGATACAGGAGATTATCCTCAATCTTGCCAGATACGAAAATTTCAATGTGGAATATACTGCGTCTATTATTCTTTCCGCTGTTGCTACTGCAATAGGAAATTCTTGTCATATCCGTATAAAGGGCGAGTGGAAAACTTGCCCATCCCTTTATATGATGTTGGTAGGTCGTCCCGGACTTGGAAAGACTCCTCCCCTCGGTTTTATCTATAAGCCGATTAATGAGTATGATGATCGGCTGCATGAGAAATATAACGAGGAATATGACGAATATGAAAGAGCCATGTCAGCAGGCAAGCGCGGAAGTGACGGGGAAGAACAACTGCTCAAGAAACCGAATTTTGTAACGACGGTCATTTATGACTCTACCCCGGAGGCGATGATGAATATTCATCAGCATAATCAGCGTGGGATAACATTGGTCGTCGATGAAATCCTGGCTTTGTTCAATTCCGTCAAAAGGTACAACAGCAAAAACAACCTCATTGAAGATCTGCTGACAGCTTATAGCGGACAGCCGTTAAAGATTATCCGCAAATCAGAATCACGTCCTGTTCTAATCAAGAATCCATGTATAAATGTCATCGGTTCAGTACAGACGAATATGCTGCAGGAAGTCTTCCGTGCAGAGTTCCTTGCCAACGGATTGCTTGACCGCTTTCTATTTGCTTATCCAAAAAACAGGAAGATATCCGGATGGAGACGGGAAGAACGGAATACAGCCCGTCCTGACATCATGAATCAATGGAGGACAATAATCAACAGAATCTTAAGCATCTCCTGTATCCTTGATGACAAGGGTACAACGGTCAATCCCCGTATCCTTACAATGTCTGACGATGCGGAAGAATACTTTTATGAATGGTACAATGAAATTATCGATGCTGTAAATGCCATTGAGGATGATGCGGATGTTGAAAGCCGCAAGATGAAACTCAACGGCCATGTAGCACGTCTTGCCCTGTTATTTCAGGTAATGAAATGGGCTACTGACAGTGGAGATATGCAATATATTGAGTGGGATTCCGTAGAATCGGCAATCCGTATGATTGATTATTATGAGGAAACATACCGGAGGATTCAGGAAGCCATTGTCATAAACAGTATCGGCGAAATGAAGGAAGCGTGGCTCTCCCTGCTAGGAGAGAGATTTACTTCCGGGGATGCTGTCATTGCCGGTAGAAAAGTTGATATGTCCCGGCGTACCGTCTATTATGCGCTTGACCAATTATGCCGGCTTAAACACCCTCTTATAGAAAAGCTTCAGCATGGAGTCTATCGCAAACTTATGACAGAAAACACTGATGCACCTTGCACTATTGCACTTTCATCTTGTCAAGATACCGTGCAATCTTCTCAAAGTGCAAAAGTGCAGAGTGCAACCACACTAAAATCAGAGGACCATGAGTGAATACAGATTCCATTTACAGAAATACCTGCACGGAAGTAAGACTACTTGTCCGAACTGTGGTAAAAGCCGATGTTTTGTCAAGTATATTGATGAACAGGGCGTCATTAGCTTTCCCGATAATGTCGGCAAGTGTGATCACGAGAACAGTTGCGGCTATCATTACACACCTAAGGAATACTTCAAGGATAATCCTGATGTGTTGGAAATGAATGAGAAATCTGGTAAGTCACTCCTTTCTGCCCCTTATAAGCCGGCATATAATATTCCGGCTTGTATTATTCCTTCGTATATTTCATCATCTTATGTGTTAAGGAGTTTGTCACATTATTCAATCAACCCCTTATATCAGTATTTCTGTCATGTATTTGGTGAAAATGAGACAAGCAGATTGTTTGAAATGTATCGCATAGGGACGTCTTCAAAATGGGGAGGCGCAACGGTTTTCTGGCAGATAGATATAAATGGACAGGTAAGAACTGGTAAGGTAATGTGCTATAATGCGGAGACAGGACATCGGGTTAAAGAGCCTCAGGCTTTTGTCAGTTGGGTGCACTCTGAATTAAAATTGCAGGATTTCCATTTAAAGCAGTGCCTGTATGGGGAACATCTTCTGAAAAATTCATCATCTCCGGTAATGCTGGTGGAAAGCGAAAAGACCGCTGTTGTAATGAGCCATTTTATCCCCGATTATATATGGTTGGCAACAGGTGGAAAGAACGGTTGTTTCAATAGTGAAGCTATGCAGGTTCTCAAAGGCAGGGAGGTTACTCTCATCCCTGATTTAGGAGCGACCGAACAATGGAAAGAAAAGTCTGCTTTGTTGTCTGGAATATGCAAACGGGTTGTTGTGTCCAATGTTTTGGAATGTACATCCGATGAAGAGCAACGCAGCCAAGGATTGGACATTGCAGACTTCTTTCTGTATTCACCATCAAAGAGACAGATACTCCATCAGATGATACAACGTAATCCAGCATTGCAGTTGCTCATTGATGAACTGGATCTGGAACTTATTGAATAGTAAAGGAACTTGTTCCGAGGATTTATAGAAAGTCCTTAACACAATAAGGACTTTTTGCCTGGCGGCAATAAAATCCGGTCATTGTCCCGCAGAGCGGACTGGCACAAGAGCAAGCTCAAATATTAATCATTTATCAAAAGAATATCCTATATGAACACAGATATTAAACAGGCCATGCATGTCGAAGCCGGGAAGTCATTCGGCACAGCAGAGGCGAATGAAAACGAAAGGCATTGGAATGACGACAAGATTGACAGAAAGAATCAGGATCCGACCAATCACTATGACAAGACCCGAATGAAACTGAATTTCGAGATTGGGCCCGATGGGAAAGTTCATCCGTTAGGCTATCAAGAGAAATCGCTTGAAGTACGTTTGCAGGAACGGTTGACTGAACTGGGCTGGAAACCCTTCAAGCTGGACAGCAAAATTCAACCAAACTGTTGTGCGAAATTTATCTTCGGAGGCAATCATGACCGTACACTTGAGATGGCATTTGGAACCCAAACCGTAAATCTGGACAAGGGTGCAGACAACAGCCATCTCCAGCGATGTCCAGAAATTGAACAATGGGCAAAAGATGTCTATGACTGGTGCGCCAAACGGTACGGACAGGAAAACATAATCGGCTTTCAGGTTCATCTTGATGAGAGCAGCCCGCATATCCATGCCTTGATCGTTCCTGTCGGACAACGAGCCAAAAGCGGACGTGAATGCGTCATGTGGTCGGCTAAGTTTGGCAAGAGCCGTTATGGGTATGGCCATATTCTTCGGGAAATGCACACCTCACTATATGAAGAGGTTGGGAGCAAGTACGGGCTGGAACGTGGTGACAGTATTGAAGGACGGAACGTCAGCCATCTTAGTAAACGCGATTATATCCGGAAACTGGCCAAAGATGCGAAACAGGCGGAGAAAGCAGTCAAGGGGCTGCAAACTATGATACGGAGGTTGGAAGCACAGATATTCAGGTCTCAATCCCAACTTGAAGAAATTGAGAAGTCTCTGGTTTCCGGCAAAATCGCTCTTCAGGAATATGAAATTCAAAAGACCAGGATACAAAAACAGATTTCCGAATACCAGTCAAAGCTTGAAGACAAGGCATGTAAGCTTCAAGAAAAGGAGCAGGAACTGGAGAAGATGACAAAGAATATAGACCGTGTCGGTAGAGTGGCGCAACCTTTCCGTAATCACAAGATAGATTTTGAGCCGCCACGGATCACAGGTAAACCTCCGATATTCGGTGTTGACAAATGGATTGAGGTGCAGAACAGGTCTATCGCCAGCCGATTCGTGAAGATTGTCCGTCAGATTGAAGAACTGTATCGGAAAGATGCCGAACAGCAGATACAGGCGGTGCAGAATAATGCGTTGCTGGACTATCGGGAGCTTAAATGGTTGCAACAGGAGTATGTACGACTGACGGATCTCAACGATAATCAGACTGAACAAATGCAGACATTTCTTGACCAGTTGGCTGAGCCGTCTGTACGGGAAAGAATCTTCACCATCGCAGATGCTTTGATTTGCGGACAGCCTGTCGCTGTTTCATCCGGCGGTGGTGGCAACTCCGACTCAGACCTTCGCTGGGACGGAAGAAGGCCGGATGAGGAGGAAGAGGCGTATCGGAGAAGGTGTCTGATGTTTGCGGTAGTAACAGTATGTAAGCAGCAAACGAAAAGTTATCGAAGGAAATAATTATAATTCGCCAAATTACCAAGCAAAAATAGGCCAAATTACCAAATGGATTTCGTCCAAACTTCCAAATTTGTATTGCAATTTATATGATTCATAAACTATTTCCCTATCTTTGCAAAAACTATGTATCTATGGAATATAAAAATCGAATAGCAGATAAATTATTGCGTGATAAGTTAGAGGCAATGGGTGCTGTTTTAATTGAAGGTCCAAAAGCTTGTGGTAAGACGACTACGGCTGAACAACAAGCTAAAAGCATCATCTATATGGACGACCCGGTAAAGCAAGAACAGTATAAACAGATGGCACAAACAAATATCCGTTTTTTGCTTGAAGGAGAAACTCCACGTTTGATTGATGAATGGCAACATGTTCCTCAGTTTTGGGATGCCATTCGGTTTGAAGTTGACCATAGAGATGACGATGGTCAGTTTATGCTTACAGGATCTGCAGTTCCAGTTGATATGAAAGAAATTCATCATACTGGAACCGGAAGATACGGATGGCTTACTATGCGTCCTATGAGTCTTTGGGAGTCAGGAGAATCTACAGGAGAGGTTAGTTTGTCGGATTTGTTTCTTACTCCTGACAGAATAGGAGCATTAAATAAACTGACCTTACCAATGCTTGCATTTGCCGTTTGTCGTGGCGGATGGCCTAAGTCTCTGCAAAAGAAAACTGAAAAGGCAGCATTATCGCAAGTAACGGAGTATTATAAAGCCATTACAAATAGTGATATATCGCGAGTAGATAACGTAAAAAGAGACGAGGAGCGAGCAAAGAGAATAATGCGTTCATATGCCAGACATCAGGGCTCTCAAGCAAGCATAGCAACGATTCTTGCTGATATATCAACAAATGAGACAGGAAACATCAGCGATGAGACAGTAGGAGCATACCTTACTGCTTTACGAAAAATATTTGTGATAGAAGATATGCCGGCATGGAATCCAAATCTGAGAAGCAAAACAGCAGTGCGCACATCTGACACAAGATATTATGTAGATCCTTCATTGGGAGTTGCTGCTTTGGGACTTGGGCCTAATGACCTGATTAATGATTTGAATACATTCGGATTGTTTTTTGAGACGATGTGTATCCGTGATCTTCGTGTTTATGCGGATGCTTTAGATGGTTCGGTTTACCATTATAGGGATAAAAATGGTTTGGAATGTGATGCTGTGGTGCATTTGCGTAATGGTGCATATGGTTTAATTGAGATAAAATTAGGCGGAGAAAAACTTATTGAGGATGGTGCTAAAACATTAACTGCACTTACCAATATTATTGACACCTCCCGAATGAAGGCACCTGCATTTTGTATGGTACTAACTGGTGTAGGAGACTTTGCCTATAGACGGACTGATGGAATCTATGTTGTTCCTGTTGGATGTTTGAAAGATTGATTGTGGGTAAAAGCGGTTATAGGTAAGCCGAATGTTCCATCATGCCTAAAGCAATATCTTACATCATAGGGAATCTGATCGATAATTATACAAGATGGTTCACACAAGAAGGTTGATTTAAATTTCATGTTTAGGTCTTGCCTTAATTAGGTAATGGATGTTGTAAAATGGCATAGTGACTTAATGACCAAATTGGCTGAAGGTCAAATTAATTGTCAAAATATGTATAAAACACTACTAGCATAGAATAATTAGAAAGTAAATATATGAATAAGCAGAAACTTGCAAATAAAATATGGGCGTCGGCGAACAAGATGCGTTCGAAGATCGATGCCAACGAATACAAAGATTATATCCTTGGTCTTATTTTCTACAAGTTCCTCTGTGACAACGAGGAGCAATATCTTCGTAAGGATGGATGGACTGACGAGGATATGCCTTTTCTTGTTGAAGACTATGAAGATGCTAATGCAAAGGATACTATTGAGTACTGTAAGAACAATATCGGATACTTTATCGAGTATAAGTATCTGTTCAGTACATGGTTGAAGCCTGATTCTATGTTTAATGTGGCAGACCTGAGTGCTGCACTTAACAATTTCGACCGTTTGGTAAGTGCGAACTATCGCTCTGTCTATGAAAAGATCTTTTTGACTTTGCAAGCCGGTCTTAGTAAACTTGGAGAGAATCCAGCTTCGCAAACTCGCGCACTAAAAGACCTCATAAAACTCATTAAGGATATTCCTACTGTTGTTTTCCGAAGCTAAAGTTGGCAATGTGCCAGCATATAAAGAGAAGAAAAGTCCTTTGCAACGTGTTGTTCAAATACTTAAACGTCACCGTGACTTAATGTTTAACGGCGATGAAAGCAAGCCAATCTCTATTATTATCACAACACTAGCAGCACGTGCTTACAACAAGGAAACAGATGTACTTGATGCGTTGGTAAACGTAGTCAACAGCATGGAGAGATATATCGAACATGAACCAAATACCGATCTGTGTATTGTGCGTAATCCCGTAAATCCTGATGAGAACTTTGCCGACAAATGGGTAGAAACACCGCAGAAACAGTTAAACTTCTTTGCATGGTTAAAACAAGTAAAGCAAGATGTGGAGCAAATCATTGAAAAAAGAGGCGGTTTGCAATTAATTGCTGAGTCGATGAATAAACCTTTCGGTAGAGATGTAGTGCAGAGGACTTTTAGTGCGATTGCCGACAATCAGCGTAAGAACAGAGATAATAACACATTAAGAGCTACGATAACAGGTACTTTAGGAATTGTTGGTACAGTTGTAAAAGCTCATACATTCCATGGAGACGAATAAATGCAAAGAGAAAAGAAATTTACAAAAACACATCAGAAGGCTTTTTTGCAACAAGCGTATCCCAATGGACACTTCTATGCAGAAACTCCAACGAGTTTCTGCTGGAAGTATTCCGTGCAACCATCCTCTTTAAGCGGAACCTATCAATTCAAGATTTGCTACAAAGAAGGAAAACATGTGGATGTGTTCGCTCTAGATAAGTTATCTCTGTGTGAAGGAGAAAAAGGATTGCCACATGTTTATAATACGGATAAGCAGCATCTCTGTATCTACCATCGTCCATCAGAAGAGTGGAATGCTTCGCACAAAATAACAGAAATTATTCCTTGGATTTCAGAATGGTTTTACTATTATGAAAACTGGCTTGTTACAGCCAAGTGGCTTGGAGGAGGAATCCACAGAGGAAAGAAAGAGTGATATTGTATTTAAGTATAATATAAGAGCCTTCTAATATCCACTATGATTGCTCAATCGAATACAAAAGTATTTGTTTGTCCACCATTTCCTCCCATCGCCTCAGACCGTCTCAGACGGTGCGGTTTGTTTGTGCAAATTTCATTGTTTTCTGCATAATATATTGATAATCAATATAGATAAATTTCTTCAACGAGGACGAGTATTGATACAAAAGACGCTAAAATGAGCTGAAACAATGAATTACGAAATGAAAGACCACTGCTAAACGGTGGCCTTTCTCGTTTTTACCTGCGGCATATTCCGGCATAACTGCAGGTCCGGCATTTCTTTTCGTTATCGGTTTGGCAAAAAGGATGTTCCGGGGAGAATAATTCTTCCAGTAACTGCCGGAGATGATCCGAAAATTCCTGCTGATAATACCGGAAATTTTGTATCAGCTCTTTATCACATTTTAACCGGAAATCATAATCTTTCCCGAACAACAGTTTGGTACTGTAAATTCCAGGGATCAGAGGCTGTTCGCTGGGATGAACATGATCGTACATCAGGCAATACACCATGGTCTGAAAAGCTGCTTTATTCCGGGTAGGATTTGCCGGATCGAAAACCGAAGCGATAGTTTTGAAAGCCGTCGTATCGGCTCCTGTTTTGTAGTCTATTACCCGGATGCCTTGATCGGTACGGTCTATGCGATCGATGAAACCTCCGACGAAAACTGTCTTTTCCTGGCCTTCGATACCGATTTTTACAGGCACGTGAAAACGGTTCTCCATAGCCAGCAACCGGAAAGGACATATCTTTTTATCGTAAGAAAACATCTCCCGGAGGTATTTTTTGATTACTCCCAGGATCAGTTCGTTGCTGCCGCTATCGATCAGCCTGGAAATTTTCGGGTCGTATACTTTTAGATAAGAACGGCGGATGTGTTCTTCGATCAGAGATCCGTTGGCCAGAATGGTATCGATGGCCGCTTTCGTGATTTCGCCTCCAGGTATCGTGGCATACAGTGATTCGGAGCATTCGTGAAAGATATTTCCCAAAAGACGGTGGTCCAGTTCTTCGGCCAGTTCTTCTTTCTCTTTTATTTGTGCTATGTATTTGAAATAAAATTTCAGGGAACATTCCATATAAGTGTTTAGGGCCGAAGGAGAGATCGTCTGATCCTCCGATCGGGTATACCGCTCCAGAATATGGAGTATCGGCGGGGTTTTACCGATTCTGATTTCTTTGGGATTTTGGGTAGAAATCGGGTTTTGGAAATTCCTTTCCGCTACGGTAAGTCCCGATTCATATTTGATTTGATAGAGAAAACGACTCATTTCCCCTCCGTTCATCCCTTTTACGCCTGAAGTATATAAAATATGAATGTCTCTGGAACGTTGTAAAAGCCGGTAAAAGTAATAGGCGAAAACAGCGTCCTGGTGTTCGGGGGTGGGCAAACGGAAACCGAATCGGAGGTTATAAGGAATAAACGAAGCGGGAAGTGTGGTTTTGGGTAAAATACCTTCGTTGGCCGAAAGGATGATCAGATGATTGAAATCCAGCATACGGGTTTCCATTAATCCCATCAGTTGTAAGCCTTCCAGAGGTTCTCCCGAAAAAGGAATACTGAGATTACCGATCACTTTATTGATGATTTGCATATAAAGTTTGTTCTCCGGCTCGATGCCCTCTTCTTCGAATGTATTTTGCAGGTTTTGGATTTGGGTATATACCGTAAAGACAAATTCTTTTTCGATAGGATCGGCTTCTTCTTTCAATACCGACCGGGTCAGCAAATTCAGGATTTTCAGTAGATATACAGGTATCTTTTCGTGCTGGTCGGAGGAAAAAATAGCTCGGGTGAGCTCATGAAAGTGTAAACTTTTTTCTATAACATAGACGATGTTCTTTTGATTGATATAGTTGGTGATCTGCTGAATCTCTTCAGGACATAGGTCTTTGATTAATTTGTGATTCAGCAGAGCGATGACCGGTTTGTAATAGTAGTAGGTGGTGTCGCCTTCCTGCCTGGCATAATTTTTTAAATCGCATAACATAGAAATGAGGGCCGCCACCGAAGTGTTGCGTGCCGGATACCCCATCGTAACATTGATTTTTGAGAAATACTCCGGAATCGAATGCATCACGGGAATCAGCATCTGTTCTTCACATAACACGATGGCTGTCTGTCGCGGATTCTCTTCCCGGAGACTTTCGGTCAGGGCAGGAAGAAGCTTGGCCTGACCGATCGTCGAGGGGACAGCCAGGTATTCGATGGTTTTGCCGTTGTATCTGAAGTTATTGAAATGTTCGATATCCAATTCGTTTGGAAACAGCTTTAGATTCTCCCGGATATAATGGCCTGCTTCCTGATGTTCATCAGCGGTATAATAAATATCGTAATCCCAGTAGAAACGGGCTATTCCCGAATCTTGCCAAAACGAAAAGATCTTTTTTTCACATAAGTTCAAAGCGTTGAAACCCGCGATTAATATATGTTCAGGATGGGCATAGGTTTCTATATGTTCACAAAAATACCGTTCGTTCATTCCTTCATAGCAGATTCCGGTTTCAGCCAGGTGAGTTTTGAAATGAGTATAGGTGGCATATAATTTATCCCACACTTTTAGGAATTCTTGTTGTTCCCGGCTGAATTTTTCCGGATTGAAGCTCTTCCAGAATCGGTGTATGGCCTTGATTTGTTCTTCGGTCAGATACGGAAAGTTCAAATCCAATTCTTTGAGTGCTATCAGATTAGAAAAAAGATCTTTGGCATCTACCAGGTATTTGTCGATATCGTCGAAATCAGCCAGTAGCATATTTCCCCAAAAATAGAAATCTTCGAATTTCTCGGAAGAACCTGATACGGCTGTATAAGATTTGTAGAGTTTGATAATTAAAGAAAGTGTTTCGGCTTTTTTCAGACCCGAATGCTTTTCGATGTATTCTGTCAAAGTCAGGATCTCCGGCATCCACACCGGACGGTCGATTTGGCGGGAGAGTTCTTCGGCCAAAAAGAGACCGGCTCTTTTATTAGGAAAAATAATAGTCAGATCGGCGAAATCCGTACCGTATTTCCGGATAATATCCTTTGCCAGTAACTGAAGAAAAGAAGCCATATATCGAATTAAAAGTTAAAGAGTTATTTGGGCTTATTGTATTTTGTTGTTATTTTTGTTGAATAGTCGGTAGGGACTACTGGTATCGGCAAATTTACAATTTATAATGATTAAAACAGCGAAAATAGGATAAACCTGAAAGTAAATAGATATGTTGAAAGATTTATTATTGAGAAATCGTAGCTATCGGCGGTTTGAGCAAGAGGTACGGATTTCAGAGGAAGAATTGACAGAATTGGTCGGTTTGACTTGTTTGTGTGCTTCCGCCCGGAATGCACAAGCCTTGAAATATGTAATTGTTCATGAGGAGGAAAAGTGTGCGGAGGTTTTTCCACAGCTGGCTTGGGCGGGATATCTGAAAGATTGGGACGGACCTGAAGAAGGAGAACGTCCGGCTGCTTACCTGATCCAGTTGTTAGATACCCGGATTGTTGAAAATTGTTTGTGCGATGACGGCATTCAGGCCCAGACGATTTTATTGGGAGCGGTAGAAAAGGGGTGGGGAGGCTGTATAATCAAGGCTTTCCGGAATGAAGATTTACGTCGTCTGTTTCACTTACCCGAAGAGCTGAAAATCAACTACGTGATTGCTTTGGGAAAACCGAAAGAAAAGGTGGTGCTGGAACAAATGAAAGGGGAGGATTATCGGTATTGGAGGGATGCTGAAGGTGGCCATCACGTACCTAAACGGGAAGCCGGTAGTTTGATTTATAAGATTGAAGTATGAAAATACTGTGTGCGGAATATAACGACGCCGGAGAGGTGGCTGTCGTACCGGTGGGGGATGATGTGCTGTTGAGGAATAACGGGGATTTTTATATACCGGATTATACACAACAGGTGAGCGGTGTGCCTCAGTTGGTTGTCAGAATTTGTAAGTTGGGAAAAAGTGTGGGAGAACGGTTTGCCGGCCGTTATTTTGAAGAGATCGGAGTCGGAGTCCGGTTTTATGCCGATTCGCTGGAGGAACAGCTGATTGCAAAAAAATTACCCGGGATCATGGCAGCCTCTTTTGACAGCTCTTGTGCTATCAGTGCTTTGATGGGTATAGAGGAAACCAGAGAGGCAAACTATGAAATGAAGGTGAACGGTGAAGCCGTTACTTCCGGGAATAAACAGCATTTACCGGTGGGCATTGAAAAATTGGTTGCTTTTGCGTCTGAGTTTCATACATTGAAAATCGGTGATTATCTGTTTTGCGGACACCCCTTCCGTTTCCGGGGACTCAGACCGGGCGATAAAGTGCAAATGACATTGGATGGAAAGACGATGCTGGATTTTAGAATTAAATAAATAACCATAATTATGAAAAAAAGATTTGTTGTATTAGGATTACTTCTGCTCTGTTTGGGTGGAAAGGCTCAGGATGCTTATGTACCGTCTCCTGAAAATCTGGAAGCCCGGAAAGAATTTCAGGATAGTAAATTCGGTATTTTTTTACATTGGGGGTTGTATAGTATGTTGGCTCAGGGAGAATGGGTGATGACGAACCAGAACCTGGACCACATGGAATACCGCAAGTTGGCTTCTGCTTTTTATCCTTCCCGTTTCGATGCGGCTGAATGGGTGGCTGCAATAAAAGCGGCCGGAGCGAAATATATTTGTTTTACTACCCGGCATCATGAGGGGTTTTCTATGTTCGATTCCCGGTTTACGGATTATAACATCGTCAAGGCGACACCTTTCGGCAGGGATGTTTTGAAGGAATTGGCAGAAGAATGTCATAAACAAGGGATAAAATTGCATCTCTATTATTCTCATCTGGATTGGGACCGGGACGATTATTATCCGTTGGGGCGGACCGGACGTGGTACGGGACGTACGACCCATGGAGAATGGAAAACGTATTATCAGTTTATGAACGATCAGATTACTGAGTTGCTGACCAATTACGGACCGATCGGTGCCATCTGGTTCGACGGTTGGTGGGATCATGATCAGGATCCCGGATTCGATTGGCAGTTGCCTGAACAATATGCCATGATCCATCGGTTACAACCGGCTTGTCTGATCGGTAATAACCATCATCAGGTACCTTTTGCCGGTGAAGATATTCAGATTTTTGAACGGGATTTGCCCGGAGAGAATAATGCCGGTTTGTCCGGACAGGACATCAGCCGTTTGCCGTTAGAGACTTGCGAGACGATGAATGGCATGTGGGGGTATAAAATTGTAGACCAGAATTATAAATCGGTGAAAACCTTGATCCATTATCTGGTGAAAGCTGCCGGTAGAAATGCAAACCTCCTGATGAATATCGGACCGCAACCTAACGGGGAATTGCCTGCTGCTGCACTCGAAAGACTGAAAGCAATCGGAGAGTGGACGAAGCAATATGGAGAGACGATTTATGGAACACGGGGGGGAGATATCAGTCCCAGAGATTGGGGGGTAACGACCCGCAAAGGAGATAAGCTGTATGTACATATTCTGAATTTGCCTGATAAAGGATTGTTTTTGCCTTTGACGACGGGGAAAGTGAAAAGTGCTGTCGTATTTAAAGACCGGAAACCGGTGAAGTTCTCACAAGATAAGAATGGGGTAGTTTTGGAGTTGGCTGAAGTGCCTGCCGAGCTGGATTACGTGATCGAATTGACCATAAAATAATAGACAGATAGTTGTATGCGACGTCAGGATTTTAAAATAGAGGTTTGTACTAATTCTGTGGAGAGTGTGAGGGCTGCTCTTGCAGGTGGGGCGGACCGGATAGAGCTTTGTGCCGGAATGCCGGAGGGAGGAACGACTCCTTCGTATGGTGAGATTTGTTTAGTAAGAGAGTTGATGCCCGCAGGGATGCATGTGATCGTGCGTCCACGAGGGGGCGATTTCCTATACCGGGAGGATGAACTTGAAGTGATGTACAGGGATATAGAAATGGCACGAAAACTGGGTGTCGATGGAGTCGTTTTGGGTTGTCTGACCCGTGAAGGAGAAGTGGACGAAGGCGTTATGAGAAAATTAATGGCTGCTTGCGGAGAAATGTCGGTGACGTTTCACCGGGCTTTCGATATGTGCCGTGATCCTTTTCAGGCTTTGCAGACGATCGAAAAGCTCGGGTGTGCACGAATTCTGACTTCCGGACAAAGTAATTCTGCTGAAACCGGCCTGCCTTTACTGAAAGAATTGGTGGCCCGGGCCCGGAACGTAATTATTATGCCCGGGTGTGGGGTCAATGCGGCTAATGTGCGGAAGATTGCCGAAAGCACCGGTGCCTTCGAATTCCATCTTTCTGCCCGTATCCGCCTAGGGAGCGATATGGTTTATCGCAATCCGGCCGTTTCAATGGGAGGTACGGTGCAAGTGGATGAGTACGGACGTGAGGTAAGTAGTAGCGAGAAGGTGGAGGAAGTGATCCGGAGGCTGGTGTACTGACGACTTGAAGGCCTGAGATAATGTAGGTTTGTTCTGTTACTTATTCGTCTGCGGTGTTCGTGTTCGGAGACCCGGTCGCTTCTGTCGGTCATCTGGCTTTTTCTTTCACTGACCGGCGGAACTCGCTTCGCTCAGACACCACCGGTCGGTCGTTCAGAAAAAGCAAGACGACACTCGCCAAAGCTCCAATGGTCCCCGAACACGAACACCGCAGACTCCCGTTATCACTGCATGGAAAGCTAATCTTGATTTGGAAAACAGGAACACTATGAAACAGAGGTTTTCTGATTTCTTTTCCTTCTCCTTCCTTTGAACTGTAGTACAAACAGAAGATGCAGGGATTTGTGGCGGAAGACCATTGGAGCAGGAACGAGGATCCGGTTAGGTTTTCCGAACGTCCGACCGGTGGTGTCTGACGAGCTTGCGAGGAGTTCCCCCGGTCAGTGAAGGAAAGCCTTACCGGATCGTTCCAGGCGAACCGGTCTGACGGCATAAAACCTGGAATCGAATAGAAAGAAAAATATAAACCTGTGTTTTAACTATAATTTATGTATCGTTTTCATCAATTGTTCTCCTAATCCGATCGTATAGCCTTGGGAGATAAAAACGATCCGGTTGAACGTATCGGCGATGACGAAAATCGGCAGATTGTCATGCGATAGTTTCATATTTTCCTGAATCATTTTTTGTATCGTCTGATTTTGGTCTACTCCTAAAGTAATAGTACCGGGGAGATTCGGAAATTCTGTGGGATGAAAACTTTTTAACTGTTTTTCATCCGGGAAAAGCAATACCATGCCTCGTCCCCATGTCTCGAAATCCTGTTTTAAAGCCGCTATATCCCGTAAGGCGTGGTTCGTCGGTTCCTGACCGGCCCCTAGTATACCGATAATGAAATATCCGCGTCCGGTGGTTTGCAGGATACTCTGAGGGGCAGAGCTATTTGCCGGAAGGAAGAAAGCTTCCGAATTCAAACTGCCGATCACTTTCACTTCATCCGGATTTTCCCGCATGATGAGTTCGGTTGTGGTCGTTTTTCCTTCTTCGATATTGAAAAATGTCGTGTTACTCAGTACACCGCCGCTGGCTAACCGGGTACCGGTAACCAGCATATAGTATCCGGTGTCCAGGGACATCGGACGCTTTAAGAGGTTCTCCCAATTACTACTGTTGTCTTCGGGAAAAGTCAATAGTTGAAATGTTCCGTTATGATATTTCGAAAGGGTGAAATGAGAATAATATAAGGGATTGGTGAGTGCTTTTACAGGCTTGTAAGTGGCAACCAATTTCCCTTGTGGAATATTTGCTTCGGTTGTGGCAGTGAAATCGACGTCCTGCCATTTACCGTCGGTTCCGGCATATTGGGTTTTACCGGTTACTTCGTCGATACGTGAGGCTATACCCAGACTCCTCAAAACTGCTACATAAAAAATAGCTCTGGAATGCTGGTCGGCAATCCGGGAATTCCAGACTCCTTGAGGCATCATCGGAATATGCTGCGGATTCAGTTCGTCCCGGATTGAAATATTTTTAATACACCATTGGGTCCAGAAGGAAGGGTTTTCCCTGATTTTTTCGGCTAACCCGGGAGATATCGCTTTTTGAAAAAAGTCTTTATAAGCAGTAAGCATTTCATTGGCTATTCGTGGATTCAGGATATACGCGTCGAATAAGGGATTTTCAGATACCGGCGTGTGTTGCAGGTGGTCTTTGAGTACGGCTTCGGGAGTATCACGCAGGTCTTTGTCAGAAATCACTTGCAATAATTGCAACGCCTGAACTCGCTGAGCTTTCGGTGTATGGCGCAGGAAACCGAGTATCTGGTCGTGGTTACCCCGGCTGGCAATAAGAAGTTTCGTCAAAGGGGCTGAAGGTAAACCTAATTCATCGGCGATGTCGTCAGCTTGTCCGGCATGTATAAAAGTGGCTGTATAGGCATTGCGGATCGAATCTTCCATTGCCATCCGGCGGGTGTTCTCTGCCCGTTGTTCCGGGGTAACGATAACCGGGTTGACATGCTCGGCCGGAGGTACGATGTCGAGTGCTAGGGTACTTACCTCCCCGGCTTGTTTATCCAGGATGATGGTGATTGCAGCATCTTTTGCAAAAGAGAGTTTGCCGTATCCGAATCGTTCGCCGTCGGTGGCCCAGACCAGCATATCTCCTTTTCCGGCTGATAAAGAGGCTTTGCCTTGGTCATTTGTCGTTTTAGATGCTACGGTGTAAAACTCTGCGTAATTATATAGTTTAAAATCGACTTGTGCATTTTTTACCGGTTGGTTATCCGGCGTTGTGACGGTAACTGTTGCCTGTGTCGTCGGGGCATAATTGCCGATAACATTGATTTCGGTATAACCGGAGGTTCGGCTCATGACTTCTTCCGGGCCGTTGTAGCGACCGAATACTTTGGTGTGCATCAGCATCCCCCGGCTCGCCGGTGCATTGAACCAGCCTAAATCCAATACCGGTTCCGGTTCGCAAGCTCCCAGAAAATGCCATTGTCCGTCTACCCAGGCTTCTACCCAGGCATGGTTATCGTCGGTATGCGCCCAGCGGGGAGTATAAACCTGACGTGCCGGGATTCCTACAGAACGGAGAGCGGCAACCAGAAAGGTCGATTCTTCACCACAACGTCCATAGGCGGTTTTAACCGATGCTAAGGGCGAACTGGTGCGGGAATCAGAAGGAGTATAGATCACTTTCTCGTGACACCAGTGGTTGACTTCGAGTATCGCATCGTAAAGTGAAAGATTTTTTACCCGCTCTTTCAATT
Organism: Odoribacter splanchnicus DSM 20712; assembly: GCF_000190535.1. Lineage (GTDB taxonomy): Bacteria > Bacteroidota > Bacteroidia > Bacteroidales > Marinifilaceae > Odoribacter > Odoribacter splanchnicus. Next base: position 1,173,496 of record NC_015160.1, on the reverse strand, counting down.
CCTCGTAAAATACTTTCCGCGATTCGTCCAGGTTTTCGTTATTGACCCGCACCGGTAAAACAAAGTGGCGGAATTCCCGTTCAGGAACCCGGTTACCCCAAGGCATTTCCTGTCTGGTTTTCAATGCATATCTGACATTCATCAGATAATAATCCCCGCTATAGTCGGTGATATCTCCGATGGGCATGTAGGCATAGAGAAACATCAGGGCTTCACGTTCTTCGGTAGTCAATGAGGTTGTAAATATCCGGAACAGGTCCCCGTGGGGGAGGGCTTTTTGTTTGTCTTCGAAATCACGGGTCACTGTTGCCAATTCCGATTGATCCGAGAATAAATGCCGCTCTTTACAAGATAAGGTAAGCAATAGAAAAAAAACTAATGCCAGTTTGAATGTAAGATTCATAGATCGTTTTTTAGATTAAGTTTGTATTTAGCCGAATGAATAATAACCCCCAAAATTAATCAAAAGGAAACGGTGACAATACAGTCTTAAACCGTTTTAACTGCTGTCACCGTTATTACTGTTTTAACCGTAAACCCTTACTTGATATTGATGTTATTGTAGAGGAAACGTTTAATCTTATGTGTCGGTGTTTTTTCAAAGGGTTCATGCTGTACCAGCACTAATTGAAGCTTGGAAAAATTGTTTACCCTTGAATTTACATATTCGAATAATTCTTTTTTCTGCTCTTCTATATAGTCATTGATAGCGGTTTTGTAATTTCCGGCCTGGCTTTTTATTTTTTGGACTTGTTTTTCCAGTTCTTCCATATTGAAATGTACCATAGCCACTAATTTCCCTTTGGATTCTACAACCAGCGATTCATTGACAAAACGGAAATTATTGATGATCGATTCGATTTCTTCGGGATAGATATTTTCACCGGAAGAACCTAATATCATGGTTTTGATTCGTCCGCGGATCGAAAGCCGCCCTTTGCGATCGAAAGAACCTAAATCTCCGGTCTTAAACCAGCCGTCTTCGCTGAATACTTCCTGAGTTAATTCCGGTTTTTTATAATAGCCTTTCATAACATGGGGACCTTTGATCCAGATCTCTCCCTGGCCGGTCTTATCCGGTTCGTTGATTTTGATTTGCACCCCTTCCATGGCAGGACCTACGCCCTGTAAGAAAGTTCCCCGGGGAGCAGAACCTGCAGACATCGGAGAAGTCTCTGTCAAACCATAACCGATGGCATAAGGGAATTTAGCCTCTCTGAGAAAACGTTCTACTACAGGATCTATTTTCGAACCACCGATACCGAAGAAAACGATTTTTCCTCCGAAAGTCTGCATCAGTTTTTTTCCGGCCAGCCGATTGAATAATTTCCGGGTAGGCCCGAAATTGTATAAGGTCTTCATCAAGGCAGACGAAGTAAATTTAGGCAATACCTGGGTTTTATATATTTTTTCGATGATCAAAGGTACGGATAACATAACCGTAGGCCTTATCTTCTGCATGGCAGGTACCAATAATTTAGGTGTCGGTACACGGTCCAGATAATAAATCTGAGCCCCGAACATTATCGGTAATAACAGGCCCAGGGTATTTTCGTAGGTATGGGCCAAAGGTAAAATGCTGAGAAAACGGTCTTGGGTACTTACAGGTTGGATCGTAGCACATTGCCGCGCATCCCAAACCAGATTACGGTGAGTTAATTCCACTCCTTTGGAAAAACCTGTGGTCCCTGACGTATAGATGATCGAAGCCGTATCTTCTTCTTCTACTTGTATTGCAGGAAGGGGAGTCAGGTTATTCAGACCGATATTGTTCTCCAGTTTGTCGATCGCTTCTACCGGATAGTCTTCCGGAATCCGGGCGAAAGTATTCATCAGAATCTTTTGTTCCAGATAACTCGTCTTTATATCGGCGACTAATTTATAAAGCAATTTAGATACAAAGATGATTTTAGATTCCGAATGTTCTAAAATATTTTGTATTTCTATACTGCTGAAACCCGGAAGAACCGGTACTGCAATAGCGCCGATCCGGGCAATAGCAAATTGAGTAATACCCCAATTCGGCATGTTAGCACTTAAAATTGCTATTTTATCACCTTTTCGAATGCCGGATGAAAGAAGATAATTAGCTATCGAAGTTACTTCGTTATAGAAGTCCTGGTAAGTTCGTTTGCCACTTTGAACAAAGTTCAAAGATAAATTGTTCTTGAATTTGGAACAGCTGTTAGAAAGGAGTTCCGGTAAAGTCAATTTCTTTAAGAGCATTATATTTAATAGTTGCAATTTGCTCACAAAGTTACACAAAAATCTTGAATTCAATATTGAAAAATGCTAATAATTCTAAGAGAATAAAACGTAAATTGTTAAAAATGAAAAACTTTATTTGAAGAAATCCTGTCGGAGGAGTCTGGTGGAAACCTGGAATTAAATCGGTTTATAAAGTTCATAAGTTTATAAAGTCGGTAACTTATGCGGGCGTAAAAAAGCGCCTGCAGGGGGAACACATAAAAAAGAGTCCCGGAGGACTCTTTTTTTATTTAGCAGGAATGTTTTTCAAAGTAGCTTTGAGGTATTCCCAGAATTTTCCGACCGAGGCGATGTTTACCCGTTCGTCCGGAGAGTGAGGAGAGCAAATGGTCGGACCGAAAGAGATCATATCCCAATGGGTATATTTAGAACCCAGAATACCACATTCGAGTCCGGCATGAACAGCCATAACAGCAGGTTTCTTACCGTATAATTGTTCATAAATCTCCTGCATTTCTTTTAAAATAGCAGAATCCGGATTGGGTTTCCAGCCTGGATAATCGCCGTCGAACATGATTTTATCTGCTTTGGCTAATTCGAATACTGCCTGAATGGTTTGTGCCAAGGCTTCTTTGGCTGTTTCTACCGAAGAACGAAGCAAGGTGTTGATGATAATTTTTCCTTGTTCTGATCTTACAATGGCCAGGTTATTTGAAGTCTCTACCGTATCGGGCATCGAATCGATCATCCGGACAGCTCCGTTCGGGCAAGCCAGAATGGAATTGGTCAGACGGAACTGGGTACATTCGTCTATTACGGAGGCCGGTAGCTCACAAGCTTCGGCGGTTACTTGCAGGGTAGGCTCCTTAGCACTTAATTCGGCTTTATAAATTCCTTCAGCTTCTTTAATAGCTGCCTGTAATTTTGTTTCGTTGGCAGCCGGAATGACGACGAGGGCAAAAGATTCACGCGGAATAGCATTCCGAAGTGTACCTCCGCTGACAGAAGCTATGCGAATACCTAATTCTGCTGCATAAGTTTTCAAAAAACGGAATAACAATTTATTCGAGTTACCTCTTCCCAGGTTGATGTCCATCCCGGAATGGCCTCCTTTCAAACCTTTGATCCCCAAACGGAAAGCTTTGACTTGTGCTGGTACAGCTTCTTCCTTGTAATTAAATTCGATCGTAGAATCAAGACCACCGGCACAACCTACATAAAGTTCTCCTTCCGTTTCTGAGTCGAGATTTAACAAGATGTCGCCTTTTAATACACCCGGTTTTAAACCGTTAGCACCGTCCATACCGGTTTCTTCGGTAGCTGTGATCAGCACTTCCAGTGGACCGTGAGGAATGTCGGTCGCCGTAAGCATAGCCATACCGGCAGCAACTCCCATGCCGTTGTCAGCCCCCAGAGTGGTGCCTTTTGCCCGTACCCATTCTCCGTCGACATAAGCTTGGATCGGATCTTTTTCGAAATCATGGTCCGTATCTTCATTTTTTTGAGGTACCATATCCAGGTGGCCCTGAAGAATCACTCCCTTGCGGTTTTCCATACCCGGAGTGGCCGGTTTTCTCATAATAATATTCCCCACCTCGTCTATCTCTGCCTCGATATTGTTCTCTTTTGCCCATTCGAGCATAAATTTACGGGCTTGTTCTTCGTGGTTGGAAGGACGGGGGACTTGAGTCAATTTGTAAAAATTCTGCCAGATAGCAGTCGGTTTTAAGTCTTTGATTGAGTTCATATTTAAATTTTTAGGTTGATTTTTTCTTTATTGATTAGCGGTTTCGTCTGATCGGCGCTTATCTTTTCATGTGTTCATTCAAATATTTCACAAACCGATTGTACAACTGCAAGGTTGTATTGCCTCCGAAGATACTGTGGTTGCGGTTGGTGTAAATGGCCATGTCGAACTGTTTGTTGGCTTGTACCAGACGTTCGGCCAGTTCATAGGTATTCTGTACGTGTACGTTATCATCGGCAGTACCATGACAAATCAACAGGTTGCCTTTTAATTTATCGGCCCAGTTCAAGGGGGCATTATCTTCATAACCCCGTTCGTTTTCTGCCGGTGTACGCATATAGCGTTCGGTATAGATCGAATCGTAATATTTGTAATGAGTGACAGGAGCTACTGCAATCGCTGTCGTGAAAATGTCATTTCCTTTCATGATACAGAGCGAAGACATAAACCCTCCGTAACTCCATCCCCAAATACCGATATTTTTAACGTCTACATCAGGTTGTGTGGCCAGCCATTTGGCAGCTGCGATCATATCGTCGCTTTCCAGTTTACCGAGTTGCATGTACGTACATTTCCGGAACTCTTCTCCACGAGCTGCCGTACCACGCGGGTCGATACAGGCAACGATATACCCTTCCTGGGCCAGATAATTCAACCAACTCAGACTCCAGTTGTTTTTTACTTGTTGTGAATTAGGCCCGCTGTATTGGGTGATCAGCAGCGGATATTTTTTGCCGGTTTCCTGATTTACCGGTTTCATGATCCACGCATTGAGCATCGTTTTACCGTCTGCTGCCGGAATTTGAATGAATTCAGGTTTTGCCAGATTATATGCTTTCACCGCCTCTTTCACCGCTTTATTATCTTCAAGCACTCTGACCTGTTTGCCTTTAGCATTATAAAGAGCGGTGACCGGAGGAGTATCCGTATTCGAAACAACGTTGATATAATAATTGAAGTTCTTACTGAAACTAGCTTCATTCCAGCCTTTTACCGGGGTCAGTTTCTTTTTTAATCCCTTTTCGTTAATGCTATAAATGTATTTTTCAAGTGGAGATTCTTCGTAGGAAGAATAGTAGAAGAGTTTGCGAACAGGATCATAACCGTAGAAATCGATGATATCGAAATTTCCTTTGGTAATCGCTTGTCTTTCCCGTCCGTTGAGATCGTAAAGATAGAGGTGCATATAGCCGCTTTTCTCGCTTGTAATGACAAACTGTGTACCGTTATCCAGAAAGACCAGATTGTCCAGATTGCTTTCGTCGATATAATATTTGTTTTCTTCCCGGTAAAGAGGAACAATCGTTCCGACTTTGGCATTGGCTAAGAGGACTTCCATTTTATTCTGGTGACGGTTCAGGCGAATGATAGCCAGTTTTTTAGGGTCCTGGGTCCAGCGTATCCGCGGAAGATAGATGTCGTCTTCTTCTCCTGTGTCCATCTTGGTCGTTGTCCGGTCCGAAACATCGTAAACATAAACGGATACTTTGGAATTTTTCTCTCCGGCTTTCGGATATTTGTAAACATAATTCGAGGGATACAGTTCGTTTTGTTTTAAAGCAGGACTTTGTCCTTCGAACATATTCATTTGAAATTCGCGTACATCCGATTCGTCGAATTTGATGTAAGCGATGGCCGATCCGTCGGGGGCCCATTCAAAAGCGCGGTTGAATGCGAATTCCTCTTCGTAAACCCAGTCCGGTGCGCCGTTGATGATGTGATTGTATTGTCCGTCTCTGGTGATCTGACGTTCTGAACCGAAACGGATATCATGGATAAACAGGTTGTTATCTCTCACGAAAGCAACTTGCAAACCGGTGGGAGAAAAAGTCGCCAACCGTTGGCTGCCACCTTCCGACAAAGGTTTGATTTCTTTATTTTTAAAATCGAAAAGATAATAATCGGCAGTGAACGAACGGCGGTAAATCGGTTTCTTATTGGTACAAATCAGTATCCGGCTTTCATCTGCATTGAAGGTATAATCGTCGATCCGGCTGACAGGAGAATCCTCCAGTGTTTTCAAATCCAGTAAAGTAGCGACAGGCAGACCCGTTTTATAGCTGTATTTGACTATACGTGTGCCATTGTTCTCTAAAACTGTATAATGTTCGCCGTCATTCATGGAACGTAATCCGTAAACTCCTTTGGTACGGAAAGTCCCGTCGACAAAAAAATCCTCCAGGGTTAATTGTTTTTGTGCAGATAACTGGCTGCAAAAGATAAACATAAGTAAAAAGATTCCGAAAAAATTTCTCATATCGTTCTGTAATTTTTATTTTTTTAGTTTGCAGTCCCAAAGGTTTGAAAAAAATCTTTGTTTTGCAAATGTTTGCAGAATTATCCTGAACTAAAAGTGTCTGAATACTTTTTACCTTTTAACCTTTTACCTTTAACCTGAAATTATTACCTTTGCGCACTAAAATACATAGCTCGGAATAATAATATGCAATATACTCTTTTAGCGAAAGATAAGAACAGTGAAGCCCGGTGTGGTGTTTTGACCACAGCACACGGGGAGATTCATACCCCTGTCTTTATGCCGGTGGGAACGGTGGGATCTGTGAAAGCAGTGCATATGAGAGAACTGAAAGAGGATATCCGGGCTGAGATTATTCTGGGGAATACCTACCATCTTTATTTACGACCGGGAACCGAAATTCTGCAGGCAGCCGGAGGATTGCACCGTTTTAATGGCTGGGACCGGCCGATATTGACCGATAGTGGCGGATTTCAGGTGTTTTCACTGACCGGTACCGGACGGAAGATTACAGAGGAAGGAGTGACTTTCCGATCACACATAGATGGTTCTAAACATCTTTTTACGCCGGAAAATGTCATGGATATCCAGCGTCAAATCGGCGCCGATATCGTGATGGCTTTTGACGAATGTCCGCCGGGAACCAGTGATTATAATTATGCCAGGCATTCACTCGGGCTGACTCAGAGGTGGCTGGAACGGTGTGTCGCGCGTTTTGACGAAACTGCACCGCTATACGGTTACGAGCAAAATTTATTTCCGATCGTTCAGGGATGTACTTACCGGGATTTGAGAGAGAAAGCCGCAGAACATGCCGTATCCCTGAACAGAGCCGGCTATGCGATCGGTGGTCTGGCTGTCGGAGAACCTGCTGAAGAAATGTATGCCATGATCGAGGTCGTCAATCGTATATTGCCTCAGGATAAACCACGTTATCTGATGGGAGTCGGGACGCCTGAAAATATACTCGAAGGTATACAAAGGGGAGTAGATATGTTCGATTGCGTGATGCCTACCCGTAATGGACGTAATGGTATGATTTTTACAACCGAAGGGACGATCAATATTAAAAATCAAAAATGGGAGCGGGATTTTTCTTCTATAGATCCTGCTGCATTGAGTTATGTCGATACCGATTATTCGAAGGCTTATTTGCGGCATTTGATTAAATCCGACGAGATATTAGGGTTGCAAATTTGTTCCATCCATAATCTCTCTTTTTATTTGTGGTTGGTGAGAGAAGCCCGGAAACATATTCAGGAAGGAGATTTCGTAGCATGGAAGACAAAGCTGCTTCCGAAAATAACCAGAAGACTTTAGATGAAAAAACTTGATTTATATATTATACGCAAATTCCTGGGGACCTTTTTCTTTTCATTGGTCCTGATTCTGTGTATCGTCGTCGTTTTCGATCTTTCCGAAAAACTGGAAAAATTTTTGGAAAACGAAGCTCCGGTAAAAGCGATTGTGTTCGATTATTATAAGAATTTTATTCCCTATTTTGCGAACGTGTTCTCTTCGCTGTTTACTTTCATCTCAGTAATCTTTTTTACTTCGAAGATGGCCTATGACAGTGAGATTATCGCTATTTTGAGTACCGGGATCAGTTTCAGGCGTTTTTTATTCCCCTATCTGATGTCGGCTACCGTTATTGCTATTTTGTCATTTTTGCTGGGAGCTTTTATTATCCCGAATGCCAATGAGAAACGGATTGAATTCGAAAAGCAATATATGGGTAAAAGATATGCCAATAAGGAACAGAATATACATCGTCAGATAGCTCCGGGTACTTATATCTATATGTCGTCTTATTCGGTGGCTTCGAATGTGGGATATGATTTCTCCATCGAAAATTTCAGGGGGGATACCTTGGTCAATAAGCTGACCTCTTCGCGGATTACCTGGGATAAGGAAAATAAAAAATGGGTGATCCATAACTGGAAACTCCGGGAAATAGAGGGAGATAAAGAAACGTATACGACGGGACAGAAACTGGATACTGTCATGGCTTTCCAACCTTCTGAATTTTCAGAGAATCCGAAGAAAATCCGGGAACAATTGACTTTTCCGGAACTGGATCGTTATATCGACCGGATGAAAATGCGGGGGAGTTCGAATGTGATCGAGTTTCAGATTGAAAAATATAAAATGATTGCCAATGCATTCGCTACTTTTATATTGACTTTCATCGGTGTCAGTATCTCGTCACGTAAAATCAGGGGCGGAATGGGACTACATCTTGGAATAGGCTTGCTGATCAGCTTTTCTTATATCTTATTTATGCAATTTTCAACAGTTTTTGCAACAAATGGAAATATGAATCCGTTATTAGCAGTGTGGTTGCCTAATATTTTGTTTGCCATTATCGGAGTGTTTGTGTATAGGACGGCGCCCAAATAGTTTGAATGAAATACCTGAGTGAGAGAGACGTGTAAACGAGAAAAAAATTAAAATCAATGAATTAATATTATTTAGGATGGAAAGAGATTATAATAAAAATCGGCGTTCTTTTCGTTCCGAACGGTCTGAAAACCGTAGAGGATATGGAGCAGAGCAAGGAGAAAGACATACGGCCGGATCTGTGGGGAACCGTAACACTGCCAGAAGGTTTGAAAGGACTTCTGAACGGGACAACGGAGAAAGAAGAGAACGGAATTTTAACCGGGAGAAAGATACTTACAGAGAACGTCCGGCTAAATTCAGTAACCGCCGGGATTACCGTCCTAGTACAGAGGCAACCGACCGGCAGGACCGGACCGAACGTTCGGAACGGAAGGTATTGGTGAAACGTGATTCTCATACGGATAATCCACGCAGACCACGTATTTTCCGGCCAAGAGGTGAGGAGACCACCGGGAACAATCATTCGAATTATAATCGTCCTTTCGACCGCGATCGGAAAAAGATTTCCGGGAGAGAGAAAGAAGGACTGAGACAGAAACACTATAGTAAAAAGAAATTGTTGGCTCATCGGCTGAAAAATGAAGATGAGAACGCCGAATTGCGTCTGAATCGCTACATTTCAATGGGAGGCGTATGTTCTCGTAGGGATGCGGATGAATTGATCGTTGCCGGACGGGTGAAGGTAAACGGAGAGGTAGTTCAGACCGTCGGTTTGAAAGTACGGAAGAAAGACAAGGTGGAGGTGGACGACGTTCAGATTTTCCCCGAAAAGAAAGTATATCTCGTTTTAAATAAACCGAAAGATTATGTGACAACCGTCGAGGATCCGTTGGAACGTAAGACGGTTATGGCCTTGGTCGAAGGTGCTTGTAAAGAAAGAATCTATCCGGTAGGGCGTCTGGACCGGCAGACGACAGGAGTGTTGTTGTTTACGAATGACGGCGATCTGGCTAAGAAATTAACCCATCCGAAATACGATCACAAAAAGATATATCATGTTTTTCTGGATCGTGTATTGACTGAAGAAGATTTTCAGGCTATAGCGAATGGAGTCCAGCTGGAAGACGGATTTATCAAAGCGGACGAGATCAGTTATACCTCTCCGGATTGTACTGAAGTGGGGATAGAGATTCATTCCGGAAAAAATCGTATCGTCAGACGTATATTTGAACATTTCGGTTACCAGATCATAAAGCTCGACCGGGTATATTTTGCCGGTATTACGAAAAAAAATCTGCCGCGGGGAACATGGCGTTTCCTTACTCCGAAGGAAGTGACTATGCTGAAAGTTTATTAAGTGCTAAGCTATTGTTTATGGAGAGTGTTTTTTCCTGGTATGCTGTGTATACAGCAGCCAGGGCTGAAAAAAAAGTGAAAGAACGACTCGATCAGATTGGTATTGAAAATTATCTTCCGTTAAGGACTGAATACAGGGTGTGGAGTGACCGGAAAAAAAAAGTATCGGTACCTTTGATTTCCGGATATATTTTTGTACATATAAAAGAAGAAACCTTTGTTCCTGTGCTGACAACTCCGGGGGTGGTTACTTTCCTGAAAGAAAAGGGAAAAGCGGTAGCTATTCCGGCTGAACAGATCGAACGCTTACGTTTTGTCGAAAACCAGGCCGACGAACCGCTGGAAATTTCTTACGAGGATATTCCTGCAGGTACTTTAGTAGAAGTTGTTCGGGGTAAATTAGCTGGATTTCAAGGAGAAATGGTGCAGATCCGGGATAAATACCGGATTGTTTTACGTTTGGAAAAATTAGGGTGTGCTTTGATTACGGTAGCGGCCAGTTGTGTTGAAAAAGTGAAAAATTATTCTAAGAAGGGGTATGTTTGGGGCTTTTTGTTTATTTTTGTGACTCATTGAAATAACATAGAATAAAAATTAATAATAAAATAAAGGTGAAGAAGTTATTCTTACTCATATTGTTCGTGCAATTTATATCTGTTACATTTGCTCAGATGTCGGACGACCAGGTTGTTGCTATGGTTAAAGAGGCTCAGAATCAGGGAAAAACTCAACAACAAATCATTATGATGCTGGGACAAAAAGGAGTTACCCAGGAACAATTGATTCGTATAAAAAATAACTATACCGGTAAAAAAAGTACGGCCGGAGAACAAACGGGGAACGGAATGAGCCGGTTGAGGCAAGAAAATCCTCCTGCAGTCAATATATTGGATTCTTTGAATCTGGAGGAAGATAAAGAGCTTCTTTTCTCAAAAGATTCATTGCCTGAAATAAGGATTTTCGGACGGAATATTTTTAATAACAAACAATTGACTTTCGAACCTAACCTCAATATAGCTACGCCGGAAAATTATGTGCTTGGTCCCGGAGATGAGATTATTGTGGATATTTGGGGGGGATCGGTAAAGACTATTCGGCAGTATATTGCACCGGATGGAAATATCACGATCGAAGAGATCGGACCGGTTTATCTGAATGGCTTGAAGATAGAAGAAGCTTATCAACGGGTAAAGAATGCGTTGTCTCAGGTATATGCTTCATTAAATAGTGATGAGCCGGATACTTTTATAAAAGTGTCCTTAGGAAACGTGCGGAGTATTCGGGTGAATGTGATGGGGGAAGTGGCGATGCCGGGTACCTATACCTTACCTTCTTTGGCTACTTTGTTTCATGCTTTATATAATGCCGGAGGAGTCGGTGAGATCGGTTCCATGCGGAATATTACGGTAAATCGCAAAGGAAAAGTTGTCGCCGATGTAGATGTATACGATTATCTTTTAAAAGGGAGAAGCGATCTGGACATCAGCCTGAATGACGGGGATGTGGTGCTCGTTGCACCTTATGCCAATTTGGTTTCCCTGACAGGAAAGGTAAAGCGTCCGATGATCTATGAAATGAAAGATACGGAGACAGTCGGCGATTTGTTGGAGTATGCCGGAGGTTTTAAGGGAGATGCTTATAAAAATGCTATTCGGGTAATTCGAAAAAGTGGACGGGAATATCAGGTATATAATGTCGAAGAAGGAGAGTTTAAAAGTTTTCCTTTGGTAGATGGGGATTTTATTTCTGTAGATCCGATGTTGAATCGTTTTGAAAATCGGGTTCAGATTCGGGGAGCTGTGTACCGGCCCGGATTATACGATTTAGGAAAAGTAACTACAGTGAAGGAATTGATTGAAAAAGCAGAGGGAATTACTGAAGATGCCTTTGTTAACCGGGCTGTATTATTCCGCCAGAAACCCGATTTAACTCAGGAAGTGGTCGCTCTCAATGTAACCGGGATATTGAGTGGTTCGGCTGCCAATCTGCCTTTGCAAAAAAACGATGAATTGTATATTCCTTCGATATTCGATTTGCAGGAAGAATATACGTTGTCTGTAAAAGGGGCTGTAAGGGTACCGGGAGTATACAAATATGCCGATAATGCCACAATTGAAGACCTGATCATTCAGGCCGGCGGTTTATTGGAATCCGCTTCGACAGTGAAAGTCGATGTAGCTCGCCGGATTAAAAATCCGAAGAGCTTGACCGGAGCGACTAAATTGGCTGAAAACTTTACTTTTACTTTAAAGGATGGATTGATTGTGGATGGTAAACCGGACTTTACTTTGGAACCCTATGATGAAGTATTTGTCCGTAATTCTCCGGGATATCAGGTACAGCAAAATGTAACAGTTACCGGCGAGGTATTGTTTGAAGGAAATTATGTCTTATCCCAGAAAGGGGAACGGCTTTCGGATTTGGTGAAAAGAGCAGGTGGATTGATGCCGGAGGCATATGCAAAAGGGGCCTGTTTGCTCAGACAGATGACACCGGATGAAAAGGCTCGGGTGGAATCTGTATTGAAACTTTCCAAACAAACGGATAAAGATTCGATCGCCATTAACCGTCTGGATATCGGTAATACCTATTATGTCGGTATCGAGCTGAAGAAAGCGATCGAAAATCCCGGGTCGGATTATGATGTCGTATTACGGGAAGGGGACCAGCTCGTTGTCCCTCAGTATACAGGAACGGTGAAGATCAGTGGGGCGGTGATGTATCCGAATACTGTCGTATACAAAAAGAATGCGAAGTTGAATTATTATATAGAACAGGGCGGAGGATTCGCTTCACGGGCGAAGAAACGCAGGGTGTTTATCGTGTATATGAACGGTACGGTGCAGAAATCCAAGACTTTCTCTAAGGCCAAGGCTGCTCCCGGTTGTGAAATCATTGTACCGGTAAAACCGCCTAGAAAAGGTGTCGGTTTGGCTGAAATCATGAGTATCGCTTCCTCTACCACGTCTATGGCTGCATTAGTTACATCAATTATTAATAGCACGAAGTAATGGCTACAAATTCGACGAGTAATCAACCGGTTCAACCGGAAAATGAAATAGACCTGATCGAGGTTGTAAAGAAATTATGGGCAAAGCGGAAATTCATTCTCAAGGTGACTGTCGTTTGTGCATGTCTCGGGGTATTGGTCGCTTTGTTCAGTGCTAAAGTTTTTACCGCTTCCTGTACGATTGTTCCTCAGACAGGTGAAAAAACGACTGGGGGAAGTTTAAGTGGCTTAGCTGCTATAGCAGGTATAAACATCGGATCTTTAGGTGCCGGAGATGTGTTGTCGCCGAAGATTTATCCTAAAATATTGGCTAGTGTACCTTTCCAAAAGGAAATTATGCAGACGGCGATCAAATTTGAGGAATACGATCAGCCGGTGAAATTGCTGGATTACTATACTGCCGATGAATATGCCCAATTTTCTTTAGGAGGAACAATACTGAAATATACGATCGGTTTGCCCGGAGTGATTATCGGGGCTATTCGTGGGGAAGAACCGGAACCTCAATATGGAGAAGGGGCTGTTGCTACTTTGGAATCCCTGTCTAAAGACGAGGCAGAATGTATCAAGACCTTGAAAGATAAGATCAATATGAACCTCAACGATAAAGACGGGTATATTACTTTATCTGTCGATATGCCTGAACCTTTGGCTGCAGCTCAATTGGCTGCCAAAGTACAGGAATTATTGCAGCGTTATGTAACCGACTTTAAAATTCAGAAGGTGAAGGCGAATCTGGAGTTTGTGGAAAGTCGCTATGAAGAGGCTAAAAAGGAATATGAAAAGAAACAGGAAGAGCTGGCTATTTTTAACGATGCCAATCGTAATCTGGTTTCCAATGTAGCTAAAACTACCCAGGAGCGTTTGAATAACGAATATACGCTATTGTTCGGTGTATACAGTGAACTGGCCAAACAGCGCGAGCAAGCCAATATTCAGGTAAAAGAAACAACTCCGGTATTTACTGTTGTAGAACCGGTAACTATACCGACCGAACGTTCAAAACCCAAAAGAGGATTGATTTGTATCGCCTTTACTTTTTTAGGTGGTTTTATCGGTATCGGTTTGGTATTGACTTTACCTTTCCTGGCTCAGGTTTCCGGTTGTAAGCGTTTAAAGGGATGGTTGCCTGAAGAAAAAGAATAATTTCCCATAAAATTTTATAAAAAAAACTATCGAATGATAAATTTCGATGGCTTTTTTCTTTATTGTGCGGGAGGTCCGAATATTTTTATACTTTTGTGGTATCCTTTAAAGCGGGAAAACTTAAAGGATTGAACGACTAAGTAAATATAACGATGGAAAATGAAGAAATCGATTTAATCGAAGTCATGGCGAAGCTGTGGCATCGTAAAAAGACAATAATGTATATTGCCTTGTTTTTTCTGGTGGGTGGTCTGGTTTTAGCTTTCTTTTTACCAAGGAAATATACCGCTCAATGTACCTTAGGTTTGGAAATGGAAGACCGGACTACGCGGATCAGTGTCGAAGGAATGTCGCCTTTCCAGAGTATGCCGATGGGGGATATGCGGAATACGCGTATTGTTTCGCCGGCTATGTATCCGGATATTTTTTTCAGTGTACCTTTTCAGAAAGAGTTGATCTATTCTCCTTTATACATCGATGAGAGAGGAGATACGGTTACTTTCTATAACTATCTGGTGTCCGGTCCGGAACGTTTGGCTTTGGTAACCGATCCTTCACAGGTAGAACAGCTGACAGAAGAAGAAAGTAAATGTCTGGCTTATTTAAAAGATGCTTTTTCTGTAAAAGTAAATAACAAAGACGGTAATCTGAAAATTACTCTGGATCTGCCCGATCCGAAACTTTCGGCTTATCTGACGAATCGGGCACAGGCTATGCTGCAGACATACATTGCGCGGTTTCGTATCGCCAAAGCTCAGGCTGCTCTCGATTTTGTAGAGGAACGTTATACGGAGGTGAAAAACGAACTGGAGAAAAAGCAACAGGCTTTAGTACAATTCCGCGAAAAACATCCGGATCGGACATCCGTGCAATTAGAAACGGAAGAGAAAATACTGACCAACGATTACGAGTTGTTTTTCGGACTTTATTCCGATATTGTAAAGCAACGGGAGAAGGCAAAAATCCAGGTGAAAGAAGATATGCCGGTACTGACGGTAATCGAACCTGTCGTAGAACCGACCGTTCCTTCTAAACCACAGCGTGCATTGATTGTGTTGGCTTCTTTATTACTGGGATTATTCGTCGGTTGTGGTTTTGTGCTGATTCAACCTATCTTTTCTCAGATCGTATCTTCAAAAAAGCAGGCGCATACCATCCCGATTAAGCGAATGAAAAAAATCTCCTGAACTGTAGGTTTAGTTTTTTTCTTTCTGTTTCGGTTTTTATGCCGTCAGCACTACGGGCCAAAGGAAAGGGAAAAAAATACTGATTTCTAAATTGATTCCTAAGGTAAGGAATCAGAAGACCTCTGTTTTATGGTGTTCCTGTTTTCCAGATCGAGGTTAGCTTGCCATGCAGTGATAACGGGAGTCGAAGGTGATCGTATTCGGGGACCATGGGAGCTCTGTCGAGTGTCGTCTTGCTTTTTCTGAATGCCCGACCGATGGTGTCTGACGGAAACGTAACGTAAAGTTTTTTGTGCAGTGAGGAGTTCCGCCGGTCAGTGAAAGAAAAAGCAAGATGACCGACAGAAGCGACCGGGGCACCGGACACGAACAACTACCGGAATAAGTCTACCATAAATTCCAATCCATCCACATATCCTTGTCATATCTCCAGCTGTCATGTACCGCATCCGACAGTATTTTATCCGAATACACGGGCAGTCTTTTGATGAATAATATAAAAACGCTTGATTTCTTGCATGTCGAGGTCATTCACATGAGAAATCTGCCCCCGGTAATCGGTAAAAATACCTCCTTCGATGAATTTAATGTCGGACATAGATGAATGTTTTAATCGTTAAGCAATTTCCAGATTTCTCTAAACAATTGCGGAGTAATTCCCATCAAGAAAAGATTACATCTTCTGATCCAGGTTTTTCCCTTTCTCCATATGTTCAAAATTGGGGATAAATGCTTTCATCGTTCCGACAATATCTTCTTTTTCTGTTTTCTGGTCGTTCAATACCGCCTGCAATCTTTCCAGGAAAGTATCCAGTTCTTCCATCCGGCGGGCCTTCAGGTCTTCAATCACCCCCAGCGATCCGAAGCGTTCCGGATTAATTTTTTCCCCCTTCACGTAAAATTCCTCAAACCCTTTTTCTCCTGTCGTATCCGAGGCGAAATAATACACCGGATATACTTTACTATCCACCGGCATCTCCGCGGCAAACCGCCGGGCTTCCTCCTCCGAGGCACACTGCTTCACCTCATATCCCAGACTATGCAGGAACCGGTCGGCGATAGAGGAGAAGGTCATCATCTGCTCTGCTCCCAGTTTCGGGAAAAAGATCTCCCGGTTCTGTCCCAGAATGCAGGCCAGCATACAGATCTGTCCACTCTCCTCCGGAGAAACGAAATAGCGTTTCACATCGTTCGGAGAACTCAGCGGCTGACGCTTCATCAGCCGGTCGATAAATCCGGCCAGCAGACTTCCGTTCGAAAAAGCCACATTGGCAAAACGGGCCGTCGATATTTTGAACCGCGAAGAATAGGCCATGATCATTTCCTCCATGATCTTCTTGCTGGCTCCCATGATATTTACAGGATTGGCAGCCTTATCCGTCGACACGCAGAAGAAATGACGCGGCGGGTATTCACTCAGCAGGTCCAGCAGCTTCCGCGCTTTCAGCACATTATTCTCCAGCAACGCCTGAACGGAATATTTATCCTTTTCGCTCCGTACATGCTTGTGGGCTGAAAAATTGGCCACAATATCGAATCCCTGCTCTGCCCGGAAAATCTTTTCAAAGACCGGATCGGCAAAACTGAGCGGATAAGTCCGGTATTCTTCCGGCACATACATCCCGTACGTCGAGCGCAGATCCCTCGTCAGTTCCGCCAGCCCGTTCTCACTGATGTCCACAACCACCAGCTTTGAAGGACGGAAAGGCAGCACCGCCCGGATATACGACGAACCGATCGTCCCGGCACCGCCGATCACCAAAACACGTTTACCTTCTATTTCCGCGCGAAGCTTATCCCGGTTCGCCTCAATGTCCGCTGCGAACATGCTCTTTTGCCGGCCCGTTATGTGGTCGGCTATAAATTGACTGACATTCAACATCTGCTTAATTTTAATTTGATTTCAAATTCAGGTAAGAAATTATTTCAAATACTCCGGCTGCTCCGGCAGTCCTTTCAGCCAACGGAAAGGCAGTTCACTTTCCGGCTTCACGATCACCCAGGCCGTCAGGAAGATCAGTTTTATATCCAGCCATAACGAAGCATGCTGTTGGTACCAGATTTCCAGTTCACCTTTGTACGGAGCAATTTTCTCCGTATAAAACACGACAGGATCGATCCCCGGTTGCGACAACAACCGCTCCTCATCCCGGAAAACAATCGAGCCGAGCCCCGTGATTCCCGGCCGCACATTATAAATCACCCGTTGTACATGTTCCGGAAAACGTTCGAAATCCACCTTCATCTGCGGACGCGGCCCTACAATACTCATCGTTCCACTGAGTACATTCAATATCTGCGGCAATTCATTGATCTTCGTCTTCCGCAAAAAACGGCCGAAAGGCAATACACGCGGATCATTCCGGGTGGTCAGGCTGCCTGTCCCCATATTGGGGGAGTTCTTCAGCATGGTGGCGAACTTAAAAATAGAAAACATCCGGTTCCTGTACCCAACCCTTTTTTGCAGATACCATACCTTATGTTCTCCCGTACACCACAAAATCAGCATACAGGGCAATAACAGCCACGATACGCACACCAAGGCAATAAGTGCCAGCAGTACGTCAAAGACAACCTTCAAAAATTTGTACATAAATTCGGATTATAAAAAGAAGGAAAGAAATGTTATTTTACAGCTTCATAGGCTTCGGCAACGGTATCCACGATGATACGCAGCTGTTCCCGGGTTAAATGATTATAAACCGGAAGACTGATTTCATTGGCATACAACCGGTATGTATTCGGATAATCTTCCATTTTATATCCCCGGTTCTTGAACAAAGTCAGCATAGCCATCGGTATGTAATGTACATTCACCCCGACACCCTTTTCACTGATATATTGAATCATGGCATCCCTTTTCGCTTCATCGAAATCCTTGATCCGGAGCAGAAACAGATGATAAGAACTCTCCGTATCCCGGTGATGATAGGGGGGAATAACAGCCCAATCCCGTTTTGAAAACTCCCGGACATAAAATTCAAAAATGGCTTTCCTTTCGGGCAGAAACGTGGATTTATACCGGCGTATCTGTGCCAAACCGACAGTAGCGCATAAATCCGGCATATTCACTTTCAGTCCCTGATCGATGATATCATACCGCCACGCACCCACCTGATTTTTTTCGAAAGCACTCTTGTTTTGCCCGTTCAATGCCAAGGCCCTCAGGAAAGTCAGTTCATTCTGGTTGTTGAAAGGCTGCGGTAAATTCAATACAATCGCACCGCCTTCCCCTGTCGTAATATTTTTTACGGAATGCAGGGAGAAAACAGTGACATCGGCCACTGTCCCGGAAGCCTTTCCTTTATAAAAAGCCCCTAAGGAATGGGCGGCATCGGCCAAAAGCATTATCCGGCCCAATTGCTGTTGCCTCCCGGAGGCAGGCCGGTACAAAGCCTTCACTTCCGGATCGTTCAAAACTTCACGGATGGCATCGTAATCACAGGGATACCCTCCGATATCGACAGGCAATATCACTTTGGTGTGTTCATTGATCGCAGCTTTTATCTTGTCCGGATCGATAGTAAAATCATCTTTTACGTCTACCATCACCACCTTTGCCCCCATATTCATGGCACACAAAGCCGTGGCACTGTATGTGTAAGCGGGGATAATCACTTCATCACCGGGACCTACTCCCAGCCACCGTAGCATTAGCATCGCCCCGGAGGTCCACGAATTTACACACAAAACAGCTTCACCTCCCGTGAACTGCCGGATCTCATCTTCTAAAGCCCGTGCTTTGGGGCCTGTCGTCAGCCATCCCGTATGAGTCAGGGTATCATGCATTTCTGCAATTACCTCATCATCGATGACAGGTAAGGAAAAAGGGATTTTCATATAAGATTTTTATAGTCTGATTTTACTTGTTTTATAACACCGTGACCGGGACATACCGTCCTGTTTTTGTCACAGTAGGAAATTATTTTTTCAAGCGAAAGTTTTGCTTGCTCTTTATCACTTTTAGGAAAAGAGGTGATGACTTTTGTATCGAACAGATAGGAATCTCCGGTAAAAATATAGTTCTCTGTAAAATAGGTCAGACATCCAGGATCATGGCCTGGCGTTTCAAGTACTTCGAGCTTTTGTCCCCGGAAAATTTCAATCCGGTCTCCCTCATGCAATATCTTTACTTTATTTCCGGAAAACACAAAGGGATGATCGTGATATTTGGAAAAATTCAGTTTTTCTGAATATAATCCTTCTTGTCCGTGTGCGGAAGTATATACGATACAATCCGGAAATAAGGAGATCAGCCGGTTTATTCCATAAAAATGATCGAAATGGGTATGAGTTAAAAATACTCCCTGAATTTGCTGACCGGGAAGTAATCGGGCGATGACAGGCTCGATATCTCCGATGTCGATCAGCCACACCCGACATGAGTCGGTGTGAGAAAGAATATATGTATTTGATGAAAAAATGGAATTAACAATCTGTACAATTCCCATTCTACCTTTAGTTAACTCTTACAGTCCGGAGGAACATTCAATTTTAATCAAGTCACATACAACCATCGGTTCTGTTTTCAGAAACATGGTTCCCCATGTGAGTCCGAGACCGAATGCCGAGCACAGAAGTGACAGCTTCCGGTCCTGCAATTGCTCTTTCAGATCGGTAACCATCAGCATGGGAATGGAAGAACCACCCAAATTACCGAAATTCCGGATATTGCAAGGCACTTTTGCCGTTTCTAATTTCAGTTTTTTTACAATCCTGTCGATGATTAGTTTATTGGCCTGGTGAATCAGAAAATAATCGATATCTTTTTCTTTATCCAGAGCACAATATTTTAGTAATTCATCGATACTTTTAGGAGGTTTGGAAATAGCAAACGACAACACATCCATACCGTTGATCAGTGTATGTACCGGAGCTCTGACAATACCGTTACCGAAATCTTCGTATTCGAACGATTCAGGAGTAACCGGGTGTCTGAATCCTCCGGCCGGAGTCATCAATGCCCGGTATCCTTTGCCGAAGGTATGGAAATCGACAATAATGGGTTCTGCATCCTCATGATATTCAAGTGCCAGGGCAGTCCCGCAATCCCCGAAAAGCGGGACACGGCTTTTGTCATATGGCGATCCCATTCGTGTCGCAGTATCCCCGATCAATAAAAGAGCTTTTTTCAGATTACCGGACGATAGCATATTCCCGACGACTGTGATCGAATATACACAACCACAACATCCCATAGGAATATCCAGTGTAAAACAACGGTCAGATAAACCCAAACGTTCCTGTAGAATACAGGAGGTCGGTGGAGTCCGGTAATCTCCGGTAACGGATGCAAAAGATAAAATATCGATTTCTTCTTTATTCCATCCTAATTTTGCAATCAGATTTTCAGCTGCTGCCAAACACAGGTCGGAGGCACAAATGTCATCTGTAGCGACATATCGTTTTTCTATACCTACGGTATCTATAAAAACATCGGCTTCTTCCCGATTGAAAAAATCGAAATCGTGAGTATCGACGGCTTTGTCCGGTACGGCACCGGCAACTCCCGCAAGCTTTACGTTCTTTATGTTCCAGAGAGCCATAAATCCGATGCTTAAAGTTCTACATTATATTTGGACAGAATCTTCTTGCCTTCAGCGTAAGAGGTTAGTCCCAAAATATCTTCCGGATCGAACATGACATCGAATATTTCCTCCAATTGGGCTACAATACTTAACTGGTGGACAGAATCCCAGCTATCGATATTCCCGGCGTTGAACTCATCGTTTAAATCCTTGGCCGATACTGAAAAAACAGTTGTAAACGCCTCATTGTATTTTTCTAAATTCGTCATAGTATAACCTGTTATTCTTTGATTAATTTACTGTATAATATTTTTCCTGCTTCATTTTTAGGGATTTCCGGGATGACAATAACTTTGAAAGCCGAAGCTATGATATGGGTTTTCCGGATCAGTAAATCCAGAACTTTATCTGCAAATTTCCCGTCCGTAATGTAGACATACATCCCTTTATCCGTACCCGTACAGGCACAGAACAGGTTATATTCGGCCTTGATTATCCGTTCACATTCATCTAATCCCACCCTTAAACCGAATAATTTTAAAAAGCGTCCTATACGTCCTATGATGTAATAACATCCGTCAGCATCCCTCCTGGCAAGATCCCCTGTAAAAAGAACCCCTTGGTTTTCATCTCCCCTGATCAGATCATCGGCGGAAAAAGCATAGCCTAACGTGACATTGGGCCCCTTGTATATCAGCTGGCCTGTCGCTTCTTTTTCCAGAATAAGTTTTCCCTGTTCGTCGACAAGAGATAATTCTCCATTCGGAATCGCCCGGCCTATACTGCAAATCTTTGAACTTGCCAGATGGGCGGGTAAATAAGCCATTCGGGCCGTACCTTCTGTCTGCCCATAGGTAGCGATAAATTTTTTCCCATTTTTCTCTGCATAGCCGGCACAAGTGCGGAATAATTTTTCATCCATCTTGCCTCCTCCTTGGGTAATTAATTGCAGGTGGGGGAGATCCATTCTGAAAAAACGTAATTTCTGGAGAACTTCGAAACTGTAAGGGACGCCGGTGAAGCTTGTTGCCCGATGTTCCTTCATAAAGGTCCAGAACTTTCCGTCTGTCAGACTTTTTCCAGTCAGTAAGATTGTCGCTCCGGCATAAATATGACTACTTATCACCGATAACCCCATCGTATAATATATGGGTAGGGTGGCTAAAGCACGTTCGTGTTTATCCAGGCCGAATAATAAAGAGACGTTACGGGCATTTGCCTCTACGTTTTTATAGCTATGTCTCACGAGTTTCGAACTTCCTGTCGAGCCGGAAGTCGGTAACAGCAAAGAAAGTTCTTTATATAAGGGTGGGGGTGTCATTCCCGTTTTTACCAATATATAATGTTTGAAACCGAATATCACTTCTGATCCGTACTCATGCCCCAAACGTTCCGGCAGCCATAAATATTCCGGTCGGTATGCCGATAATAGATTCTGAAATAATCCGCTTTCTGTATGACTATGGATAATCAACGGTACGATTTTATTCGAAAGCGCACCGATGTATCCTGCAAATGCACCGATACAATTCTCCGATAAGATAAAAATGAGTGTTCTTTTGCCCAGTACCTCTCCGAAATGATCACAGAAACGGACTAATTCGCCGTAAGTAAGTGAATCCTCATGATCGTCGATAGCAGCGATATCTGCCGGATTTTTCTGGTCGATATTCAAAAACATATTCAAAACGTTTAGATTACTGCACACCCGTCTACCCCTAAGATCTGTCCGGAAATATAATCAGCTCTGTCTGAGGCAAGAAAAGCACAGGCATTGGCCACATCTTCCGGAGTACCTAATCTGCCAAGTCCGATCTTTTGGATTCTGACATCGATTTTATCGCTGTCGGTTTCGTATAACTCCTCGAATCTTTCCGTTTTGACAATACCGGGAGCAACAGCGTTTACCCGGATATGCAGCGGGGCGAGTTCTTTGGCTGCAGATTTGGTCATGGTAATGACCGCTCCTTTTGTGGAGGAATAAGCTACCTGTCCCGGAGATCCGATGACACCGGTAACCGAAGCCATATTGATAATCGAACCGCCTCCCGAACGCGCCATAAGCCGGGAAACGGTCTGAATCATTTCAATCACTGCGAATACATTGACCCGGTACATTTGTTCCAGATTTTCACGTAATACCATTCCGAGTTTCTGATTGGAGATAATGGCGGCGTTATTAACGACACAATCGATGCGCCCTTCCTGTTTATGTATCCCCATCAGCGTTTTTTTGACCATCTCCCGGTCTGTAACATCCAGTAATACCGGAATAACTTTGGTCTGGTATTTTTCCGCCACGGCACACGTCCAATGATCCGGTTCGTCCCATTGAATATCTCCGGCATAAACAATAGCACCGTCCCCGGCAAAACGTTCGGCTATAGCACGTCCGATTCCGCGACCGCCTCCTGTAATCAGGCAAACTTTATTTTCCAGAAATCTTTTCATCATAAATCAATTAAGCTAATGTCATTCCCCCGTCGATTTTCAGTGCCGTTCCGGTCATCCAGGATGAAGCATCTGAAAGCAGGTACACGATAGCATAAGCAATATCCGAAGGTTGGCCATAACGCCCAAGAGGATAATTTTTTTTGTCTTTTTCCAGTTGTTCCTCCGATAACTGACCGGATCTGATCAGATTTGTCTCGACCATACCCGGATTTACGCTGTTGCATCTGATCCCTTTACTGCCTAATTCCAAAGCAGTCGTTCTCATAAAGGCATCTATTCCGCATTTGGTCGTGGCATAAATACCGTTGCCTGCGGATACCCTGAATACTCCTCCGGCAGAGGCCGTAAAAACAATGGAGGAAGGATTCTTCATTTTCTTCTTTTTTACCAGATTGCGGGTGAGCATCATCGGAGCGATCAGATTGATCTTTTGAATACGTTCGATGATTTCTGTCGTTAAAAAGGGAGTAAGTACAAGTTTCATTATCCCTGCGTTATTGACACAACCATCCAATCGGGGTAAACGATCGGCCAGCGACTCGATTTCCTCTTCTTTGGTCAGATCTGTGACAATTCGGCTATGTGTCCCGTTTTGTACCGGTAGTTGCCGGAAGGTTTCTTCCAATCCTTCCGGATTGATATCCGTGATAACGACTTCAGCCCCCATCCGGCAGCATTCGATGGCTGTTGCCCGCCCGATACCGGATGCCGCACCGGTAATAAGGACAGTCTTTCCCGATAAAGAAAACGGATTATAGGTCATCGGATTTTATTTTTTACTTTCGATTGTATTGAATAATTCTTCGATCGTACCGACATTTTCAATGTCTTTTCCTTCGATAGTGATTCCGTATTCCTCATCGACCATCAGTATGACCGATAAAGCGATAAGCGAACTCCACTCTTCCAATTCTTTGAATTTTGTCTGAGGAGTAAATACGTTTATATCGGTTTCGTCGAATAGATTGGCAAATAATTCAATAAACTTTTCCATAATATTATTCTGTTAATTTTATAAATAATCGGTCATTCACTGTAAATCTATTTTGTATTCTTCCGGGTCAGATCGCTTTTCATCAGATATCTTTCCCTGCCATCGGGTAGATTAATCGTTTCAATGATAACATCTTTGTGTAATTTGTGATAGGCCAGTACTTTCTTATTACCGGCATCGACTTCATAAAAAACTTCTTTTACCCCCAAAGCCCTTAATACAGCTCTGTAGGCCATGTTCATTTCCACACTACCGACCGGATCCTTTTCGGCTGCCTTCCAGGCCCAATATTCCCCCCGGACTCCTTCCGACACAAAATATTTGGTCGGGGAAGAAGTGTGCATGGATTTATATCGGTCGAATAAAGGTTTGATCAATTTCGGATTTGCAAGGATAGAAGTAAATGCAGCGAAAGCCAGTTGAACCCTTTTTCTCCTCAGATTGTCCATCTGCGCTTTTGCATCCAGGGTACTACTGTTAAAACCGACAATCTGGCCTTTTTCGTTTTCTGCACAGATAACCACTTCATTCGGATCATTCAGTACTATTTTGTAGTATTTTTTCAAAAAAGGCTTACCCATCATGGCAAAAATCCCCGGAGCCCCCTGTTCCCGGATAGAATAATGAAGGTTTGCTATTTCTTTTGCATCGCTGGGTTTTGCTAACCTTAGTTTGTATTTAGCCATAGGTGATTATAAATGAAATTAATTTATTTATCGACAGAACTATAAAGTATCATGACGTTTTTTTAAAATATTGAGGTATACCTCTTCAATTTTTTGAGCAATACTCGTTTCCGAAAATTTTTTTAAAGTTGATTCCCGGATTTTATCCCTATTGTATTCATTTATATTTTTATGCATATATTTCAAAGCATCCGTTAATTCATTAACACGGTTACAGGGAACTAACAAACCATTTTCATGGTTGACAAATTCTTCCGGGCCACCGCAAGGCGTTGCTATAACAGGCAAGCCTTTG
Source organism: Odoribacter splanchnicus DSM 20712 (assembly GCF_000190535.1). Classification (GTDB taxonomy): domain Bacteria; phylum Bacteroidota; class Bacteroidia; order Bacteroidales; family Marinifilaceae; genus Odoribacter; species Odoribacter splanchnicus. The sequence goes on along the minus strand of NC_015160.1, from coordinate 1,148,285 downwards.
GCCATTGCTTCTATATATACTACCCCGAATGTTTCTTTTCTACTGGCTAATACAAAAACATCCGACTCTGAAATTAAATTCTGTATTTCCTGCTGACTTTTTAACCCCATCAATGTGATTCGAGCTGTTAAACCCGCACTATCGATCATATTTTGAAGACGCGACCGCTGATTACCTCCTCCAACAATGGTGAGTGATACATTCGTATCAAAATCAGCTTTTTTAAAAGCATCGATCAATATATCATGCCCTTTTCTATGAATCAGATTGCCGACAGATATAAATCGGAATCCCAGCCTATTTGGGGTATCTGTATTTTTAACAAAGAAAGCATCGGAAACCATATTATAAATAACAGTACTTCTGACCTTCCAATGTTGAAATAAACGGAGTGCCAAAGAGTTGGAAACAGTTATTATTGCATCGGCATACGGATAAGTCAGCTTACCGTAGTTTTTTACATATTCAGGTAAAATATCATTATTTATTATACTCCAATGCTCAGTACACACCCAAGGAATATTAAATTTCTTTTTTAAGACTGAGGCAAGTACAGAAATATCTAAATAATGTGAATGAATGATATCCGGTTTACCATGCAGCTTTTCTACCTTTTTATACAGTTTTATAATTTCTTTCTTTAAAACATGATGTATAATAACTTCCGGCATCAATCTCCGGTAAGGTACGGCCAAAAAATAATGTTCATAAATATTGATACCGTCTACGATTCGATGATTAGTACCGATAATGTCCCAGTTCTTGGCTGAATAAAAATTCAATCCGATGTATATTACCTCATGCCCCAGTTTCTGTAATGCATGAGCTTGCGTTGCTTCAAAACAACCGAACAATGGATGATTAGGAGTGGGATATCCCCTTGCTATAATTAATATTTTCATAATTTAATCATTACCGAAACATTTGTTATAAATCCGGATAGTTAGATACACAGGCATTTTCAGTAAAAGCATTCGGAGACAGTGTTTTTTATGCAAATATTTCAGTATTTCGAAAATCAGATCTTTTTCATTTCTCGCACAGGCAATTGTTGAATCCCATAATCTCCACTTTACAAATTTGATGTGATGTTCCCTGGCGAATTTCATATAATCCATTTCGACGTCGAATATGGTGGAAATATAAATACTGCTTGGGGCAAATCTGGACGTAGTGATAGAACCTTCTCGTTGGGTATTATAATAAGCTATTTCCGGATCGATGAATATACGATCTGCATAATAGCCGATTTTAAGAGAAAACATCGTATCATTATGTTTGGCTACTTCATCAAATTTTACATTGTATTTTTTTATTAAATGATGAGCGATCATTTTGCACCAGGGTGGCCCCATAACAAATCTTAACTTGTTTTCTAATAATTTGTCATTTAAGTTTTTACCTGTAATGAAAGACTGTCTGTAGACGTGTATTTTTTCTTTTGTAACCGAATCGACTCTCTCGTAGTTTAAAAATATAATGTCATATTCAGAATTTATGTAACGATCCAATATATCAGAAAATTTTTCTGAAAAATAATCGTCGGAATCGGCGAATAATATCCATTTCCCTTTGGCTATTGTTAAACCGATATTACGTGCATACCCTGCTCCTTTGCTCTCGGGTAAGAAAATTATTTTTACTTGTTGGTTATTCGTCCCCGGATAATTTTTGACATCGACGATTTCCCGGTCACTATTGTCATCTACAACGATGATTTCTATATCGGAGCGTTGGGGAATAGATTCCAGACAACGCTGTAACAGATCCGGGATATTCTTTGTCGGAATAATGATGGAAAAATTAATCGTATTATTCATCTGCACTTATTTTCAATCTTCTTTTTTTATAGGGGAAAAAATAATTTGATAAAAATACAATCAATAACATAAACAGTATCATTTGGTAGGGGTAACACTCCATCTGTAACATCAGGAAATAGATCGTCAATACAACCAACAGAAATATACGGATACCGGAATCATAAATTTTATTCTTTTGCTTTCGGATAGCCGTATACAATAAAAAGAGAAATATAATCCCAAGAATAATTCCACCTTGCAACAAAATCTGTAATTCAATATTATGGGTTATCACGCCATGAATATTTTCTAATGCCCAATCTTTATCGACCCAACCATAGCCTGATATAAAAGAATTGCTTATCATATATAAAGAATACATCCATATAACAGTTCTTCCTGAAAAAGTCATATTTTTTTGTAATACATCTTCTATAAATACCTGTAACTTTGAACCACTTACAACCTCACTTTGGGTAAATACCATGGTTAATGCAAACAATATTAAACCGGAGAATAGTAGAATTAAAAACCATTTCCGTATTTTCAAAGGATGAAAAAATACTAAATATGTAATTAATAAAACAATACATAAAAAAGATGTCATCGATCCGCTTCCAGGTAAGAGAACTGATAATAAAGAAATAGGATATAGTAGAAATAAATTGAATTTACCTTTGTTCGCATGAAAACAATATAATGTATTTACAGCTAATGCCGGGATGATCACTCCCCCGAACTGATTATAGTTTCCTCCTAGAAAATATAATTCTCCTCCGTTTTCATTTATCCATATACCGTCCGGATATATTAATAGTAAGATAAAATTCAGATAAATAATAAAAGAAAATACAAACGATAGTGAATATAGTGTAAGTGTTGTGTCTTTTTTTATCAGTTGCTCCGTAAATAATACCAATCCGGTTGTTTTAATAAAAAAAGGTATTATTTCAATAATAGACATTTGATTCACATATGAATTCAATATGGAGAAAATAAAAAATATAAAAATTAAAATATCAAACTTAGAAAAGGAAAAATGAAATAAAGCCTTAAAAAAAACATATAGAAAAAGTATCTTTGAAAACAGGCTGAAAAATACACTTAAAAATTTTATTTCCTCTACAATTAAAACAGAGCTTCCAATAAGTATGAAATAAACGAAAATGCTCCAGATCGTATAGAGACTCATACTAAATTTGTAAGGAATTTAATTTAATGGAAGATTCATTTTTTCTCCCATTTCAACATCCAGATCGTTAGGAATTTCATCATCATATCCACCGGCAGAAGTAAATGTCATTTCTCCAAAATAAATTTTTCCTCCTATTTCATATAAGTCGATACGTACTTGGGGAAAAGGTTTTGATAGAATTTTACATATATCTAACATTCTTTCAAATGACTGTGGACACGGAATTTCACTATCTTTTTTTAGTTGGGGTGGAATATAGCCGGAATATGGTTGCCAGAATGTATTATAAATATTCCAATGATAAATATGACCAGGTTGTCTATCCGACATAACTTGAATATAAAGGGGGGATCCATGTATACAATGAAATTTATAATCTATGAGTGAAGATGAAATGGAAGGATTATCCCATTTCAAATATTCCTCAGCTATAATACAAGGTTTTATGGTTGTATAATGCGGTTCTGCTGTGGTGTATCCATATTTTTGTTTAAGCCATTTTTTTAGCAATTTACGGGTTGCCTGTAAATCCAGTTTGGTTTTATCTTCTACTAATAGTACTGTACCACATCCATTATTGCTTTTTAAAACAAAGCTATTCGGTAATTGTTCAAAATCGATGTCCTCTACACGGTCCCATTTTCCGTATAATTTAACTAATATCTCTTCAAGACCATTATTTTTAATGTATTCACGGACTTTATACTTGTCGGCTAATTCTGTCCATAAAGATGTATCTGATCGGAATTTCAGCCAATTCACTTTTTCATTGAATGTTTGAGGATTATTTAAATTCAGTTCCTTATGGAATTTCCTTCTATAGAGTAGTTTGGCTAATTTTTCAGGATTATGATGTCCCAGATAGTTCTTTTTTTGTTTTATAACCCATCTTCTGAAAGCTACCAATGGATAGAAATAAAAGATAATTGTTTTTTTTATCTGATGATTCATAGGATTGAATTAATTGATTTGACTTTTTGTAGGGCTATACCCGATATCCTTTGGAGAATTTCTTTTTCATCTTTACATAGGCTAAAGAAATAAGAACTTATCCCCATTGTAATGGCTGAAATGATAAAGTTACCGACAAAACTCCAGGTGGAGGAAAATATACTGGAGTAATAGTAACACAAAATTACAGTAAGACAGAACGGAGGAATTATCGGTAAAAAAACACGTTTAGAAAATTCTTTGATAGATAATCCTCCTGTAAATTTTAGAAAAGGTAATCTGGTTAAGGCACATAATAACTCGATGCCTAATATGCAATACATAACAGCAATAACTTCGGCGCCATAATGTAAAAAAAGAAAGGCTGCAGGTAATGATAGTAGTTTGATAGAATTTACAACCAGTGAATAATTTCTGATCTTTCCGATTGCCTCATTAGCATAAGCCAATCCGATGGTTAATTGATCGGCTAAATTAGTCAATACGATAAACTGACAGAAGACTACAGTATTTTCCGGAACTTCTTTCAGCCAAATGGATAAAAGATCATCCATTTCCATTATAGCAGGAATAGAAATAAAGGCTAATAATAGAAATGAAAATTTACTGGTTATTTCGGCTAAGCGAAACATTTTCTTCCTGTCGTTAGCACCTTCAGCTCTGATTAATTGCGGTTTTGTTGCATTTTGGATAGAAGAAGATAAAAAGTTCAGTTGTCCGGAAACTTGCCAGGCTATTCCATAGGCAGCATTGACTACTGTACCGAAAAATCTGTTTAATAAAATTGCAATTCCCTGAGTTCTGCCAACGATACATCCGGTACTATATACAGACCATCCCATAAAAGAAAACATCTGTTTGAAAATTTGCTTGTCCAAAGAGAAAAGGTGTATATTTTTTGTCTCCTTATATTTCCTTTTACAGTATATTAAGTACATGAAATAATTTGCAGCTTGAACGATCACTAATAAAATCGCGTAATATTTCAGTCTTTCGACAGGTATTGCATATAGAATTAAAGCAATAGGAATTTTAAGAAATGAATAAGTTAATTGGACAATAGTTGCATAAAATATATTTTCATGAGCAATCAGAACAGCCAGATAAGGAGTTGATTGCATGGTGAAAAACAATGTAAATAACATACAATAATATACCCAGATTGCAGCATTTACCCGATCGGCCGGAATATTCAGAAATCCATTGAAAATGAAAGGTTGCAATATGCATAATCCGGATATAAGCGTGACGCTTATGATCAGTTGCGTAACGATACTGTTGTTGAATATTTTATGTTGCATAAAGAAATCTCCTTTACCTTGGTGGAAAGACAGATATCTTTGAGTCGTTGAAGTCAGTGAGGTTTGTACAAAGGAAAGCATTGCCACAATTCCACCGACCAAGGAATAGATCCCATAATCTTCGACTCCTAATGCGTCCAGTATAAGTCGTGCCGTATATAAAGTGACGAGGACTGAAATGACTGTACGTACATACTGAATAGAAGTATTAAATATTATTCTGGTCGATGGTTTCATGAATAAATATTTGCTATTAACATCCTATTGCGGTATAAATAAAGCTATTCCTTTCAAGTTCCGTTTTATTGTAAAGATTACGGCCGTCTACAATAAATACACCTTTCATATTCTGCTTTACCAGATTCCAGTCCGGAATTCTGAATTCTTTCCATTCTGTAACTAAGACCAATGCGTCAGCTTCAATGGTTGCCTGATATTTATTTTCACAATATTCAACAACACTTCCTAATTTCCTCCGACATTCATTCATTGCAATAGGATCGTATACTTTTATTTTGCAATTTTCTTTTAATAACGCATTTATAAGAACCAAAGCCGGAGCTTCACGCATATCGTCGGTTTCTGGTTTAAAGGATAACCCCCATATGGCAATTGTTCTATCATTTAGATTTCCATCGAAATGTTGTTTTAGCTTTTTATATAATATTTCTTTTTGGATATCGTTGACACTTTCAACTGCATTCAGAACTTTCATATCGTATCCATGTTGTTTGGCCGTTTTTATTAAGGCTTTTACGTCCTTGGGGAAACAGCTTCCCCCATATCCGCATCCGGGATATAAAAATTTGTTTCCTATTCTGGAATCGCTTCCGATTCCTTTCCTGACCATATTGACATCAGCTCCGATCAATTCACAGAGATTAGCGATATCGTTCATAAAAGATATTCTGGTTGCCAGCATTGAATTTGCTGCATATTTTATCATTTCAGCAGAAGGAATATCTGTTATAATGATCCGATCGGATACCAGCATAAAAGGTTTATATAATTTCGACATCATTTCCCGGGCTTTTATACTGTCTACTCCGATAACAACTCTATCCGGGCTCATAAAATCTTTTATCGCTGCTCCTTCTTTCAAAAATTCCGGATTAGAGGCGACATCGAATTCGACAGAAATTCCCCGTTTATCGATTTCTTCCCGGATTACTTTTTTCACTTTCCTTGCAGTACCTACGGGTACCGTACTTTTAGTTACGATAACCATATATTTTTTTATGTATTGTCCTATGGTATGAGCAACGGCAAGAACATATTTAAGGTCTGCACTTCCATCTTCATCCGGGGGAGTACCTACTGCAATAAATACAATTTCAACTTCCCCAAGACATTCGGCAAGATCAGTAGAAAATTTTAATCGGCCGGCTTCGACATTTTTATCGACCAATTCTTTTAAACCTGGCTCATATATTGGAATAATCCCATTATTCAAATTATTGATCTTGTTTGTATCGATATCGACACAAACGACATTTATTCCCATTTCAGAAAAACATGTTCCGGAAACCAAGCCGACATAACCGGTTCCAACAATAGCTATATTCATAATTTTTTTAGAAAATATTTAAGATATTTTTGCAAACAATATTGTTGTGGAATCAAGTTTCTGATTCATTAGTAAAAGCAATACTATTTATGATAATGTAATATGTGTTAACTGTTTATGCTGATTTGCTTAAAGTCGATGAGATCTCTGTTTTTCTACTGATATAAACGCTCGTTTTTATTGGCATTTTTCAGGTGTATTTCAGGTGTTCTCCTACATTATTACCGATTCACTTCCGATACACCTTCGTTATATCTCCTATTGGGGTGGAAGATAAAAATAGAGTGAAAGGGGGAAGTTATAGTAGTATTGACTGACAGGAGCGGAAGAACAGTGATGAGGCAGAAAGAAATGAAGAGGATGATCAGTTGTAATCCGGACTGATCAAATCAAAAATGCACTGTATAGCATATTGCAGGCCAATATAGTTCTGACCCTGGTTCACATGTTATTACTAACTAAATAGCAATACCTATTCATCGTTTATCCAACACTCCGGCAAACATATCCATCTCTCGTTTAGAGATTTCAAGTCGTATTACCAGTTTACTCCATCCTTTCATAGCTTCAACTACTTCTGAAATAATTTTGGCAGTTTTCAGGTTAAGCATATAATCTTCGCAGGTATCAAGTAAAACATTAAAGTCTGCTATATTGGAAGTTGATGAGACAAGCAAATTTTGATACTCATCGGCGTTGGGGTCATGTCGTATGCAGGTGATAACGTCCAGCCTTTTGCAGTCAAAAGAAAAACGTGATTGCGGAAATTTAGTGCCCAATGTCTTTGTCATAATTAATATATCATATAATATGTAAATATGTTGTTTTTACTTATTTAATGATATATTGCATATAAAAAAATCTATGATTGGATAAAAATGAGTTTTTCTTTTGATATTATCCAAAGAAATGAGTAATTTTGTTGCGCAAAAACAAAACTATTTTGCATTCTCATTTAAATTTCTTTCTGTCCCATATGGAAAAATGGGACTTACCAGGCGAAGCTGTAAATAGCAGTTTTATTTTACAAATCCATACTGGATAGTCTGATTACATCCAAAACCCGTATCAAGTTATTGCTGAAATTCTTTCTGAATACGTCTACTCATGCTTATTTGCGTGGTCTGGCCGACGAATTCGGAGAATCGACGAATGCCCTTCGTCTTGAACTGAACCACTTGGAAAATGCCGGTTTACTGAAAGCCGAGAACAAAGGAAACAGAAAGGTATATCATGCTAATTCCGCTCATCCCCTTTTCAATGATATTCATCGGTTGGTATTAAAGCATAGCAGAATCACTCAGGTTATAGAAGAGGTGGTTGAACGGGTCGGAGACATTTCGAAAGTATGGGTACGTGGTGATTTTGCTGTCGGGAAGGATTCCGATCTGATCGATTTAGTAATTGCCGGTAAAAATATAGATGTCGATTATTTTGAAAATTTGGTTCAAAAGGCCGGTAAAATAGTAAAACGACAAATTTGCTATACAATCATTTTGCCCAAACAAGAAGCCGAATACTTTATACCCGGCGAAAATAAATTGTTGGTCTGGACAAAATAAATCTAAAACAGGGTAGTCAGCAGTTTTTCCACCAATAAAAACGAGCGTTTTTTCAGGGATTATTTAACCATGAAAATTTCATAAAATCACTTTAAATAGAATGTTTTATTGAATTGATATTTAGTGTTTTTATGTCTATTCCAAATTTTGACTTATATAAATTATTAATAATATTTCCAAATGAAAAATTTTGCATTGATCGGTGCGGCAGGCTATATCGCCCCACGCCATTTACGTGCTATTAAAGATACCGGTAACCGTTTAGTTGCGGCATACGATAAATTCGATAGTGTCGGAATTATGGATAGTTTCTTCCCTGAAGCTTCGTTTTTTACTGAGATGGAACTCTTCGACAGGCATTGTTCAAAATTGAAAAGGACGGATAAACAAGTGGATATGGTATCCATCTGTACTCCCAATTATTTGCATGATGCACATATTCGTTACGGCTTACGGCTGGGTTCCGACATAATCTGTGAAAAACCTTTGGTATTGAATCCTTGGAATATCGATGCCCTGTCGGAAGTTGAAAAGGAGACTGGGCATAAAGTCAATAATATTCTTCAGCTCCGGCTCCACGAATCCATCAAAGCCCTGAAGAAACGCATCGATGAGGGGCCAAAAGACAAGGTATACGACGTAGACCTCACTTATATCACTTCACGCGGAAACTGGTATTATACCAGTTGGAAAGGAGATATCCGGAAAAGCGGTGGAGTAGCAACCAATATCGGAGTTCATTTTTATGACATGCTGACTTGGATTTTCGGTCCGGTGAAGGAAAATATCGTACATGTGAAAAGTCATGATCGGGTAGCTGGTTTCTTAGGTTTAGAGAAGGCACGGGTTCGGTATTTCCTGAGTATCAACGGCGATAATCTGCCGGAAAATGCCGTGCAGGGGGAAAAACGTACTTATCGTTCCATTCAGATCGAAGGAGAAGAATTTGAGTTCAGTCAGGGATTTACCGAGTTGCATACGGAGAGTTACAGACACATTTTATCCGGAGAAGGCTTTGGTTTGGACGAAGTACGTAACTGTATCAACATTGTACATACGATTCGCAATGCAGAACCGATCGGTTTGAAAGGCGATTATCATCCGCTGGCAAAATTTCCTTTGGTAAAACATCCTTTTGGCTGGGACAGATAAGATTCGGAAAAGCATGGTAATGAAATTGAATATGGTCGACCTGAAAGGTCAGTACGATAAAATCCGGGAGGAGGTAAATGCTGAAATCCAAAAGGTACTGGACACAACCGCATTTATAAATGGTCCTAAAGTAAAGGAGTTTGCTGCTCATCTGGCGGAATATAACCGGGTGAAGCATGTCATTCCCTGTGGTAATGGTACCGATGCTTTGCAGATTGCTTTGATGGCTCTCGGTCTGAAACCGGGGAATGAGGTGGTTGTCCCCGCTTTTACATACGTGGCTACTGCGGAGGTGATCGGTTTGCTCGGGTATACTCCGGTTATGGTCGATGTGGATTATACTTCTTTCAACGTTACCGTTAAGAATATAGAGCGGGCTTTAACTGCCAAGACGAAAGCTATCGTTCCGGTGCATCTGTTCGGCCAGAGCTGTGATATGGAGCCTATTCTTAAATTTGCTTCCGAGCATCATTTATATGTCGTAGAAGATAATGCTCAGGCGATCGGGGCTGAATATACTTTTTCAGACGGTACCCAAAAGAAAACCGGAACTATGGGGACCATTGGTTGTACTTCTTTTTTCCCTTCCAAAAATTTAGGATGTTATGGAGATGGTGGGGCACTGATGACAGATGACGATGAACTGGCCGAAAAAATCCGGATGATTGCCAATCATGGTCAGAAAGTAAAATATCATCATTCGGTACTGGGATGTAATTCCCGGCTGGACACCTTACAGGCAGCTATTCTGGATGTGAAGCTGAAACATTTGGATGAATACGGTGCTGCACGTTATAAAGCTGCTCAGTATTATACCCGGAGGCTGAGTGGTGTCGAAGGGATAATTACTCCGGCTGAGATGCCTTATTCCACTCATGTTTACCATCAATACACCTTAAAAGTGCTGAATGGCCGTCGGGATGTTTTGAAGAAGTTTCTGGAGGAGGGAGGTATTCCTGCGATGATTTATTATCCATTGTCTTTGCAACAGCAGGAAGCATTTAAGCCTATTACACGGGCTGCCGAATCATTGGACATGGCTGAGCAGTTGGCTTATTCCGTACTGTCACTGCCGATTCATACTGAAATGACCCCTGAACAGCAGGATCTTGTCATTGAACGGATCAAAGAATTTTATAAATCCTGATTATGAAACAGAAATATTTTGCTCATGAAACGGCTGTTATAGACGAAAATTGTCAGATTGGGGAAGGAACGAAAATCTGGCATTTCAGTCATATTATGACAGGGTGTGTGATCGGGACGAACTGCAATATCGGTCAGAATGTAGTGATCTCTCCGGAGGTCGTCTTGGGAAACAATGTAAAAGTGCAGAATAATGTATCGGTTTATACCGGAGTAACTTGTGAAGACGATGTTTTCCTGGGGCCTTCCTGTGTATTTACTAACGTTACCAATCCCCGGAGTGCCGTCAACCGGAAATCCCAGTATGCCAGGACTCATGTAGGGAAAGGGGCGACAATCGGTGCAAATGCTACCGTTGTTTGCGGACACGATATCGGTGCCTATGCTTTTATCGGTGCCGGAGCTGTCGTGACGAAACATGTACCCGATTATGCCCTGTTGGTAGGTAATCCTGCCCGTCAGCTGGGCTGGATGAGCGAGTATGGACACCGGCTTTATTTTGATGCTGAAGGGATTGCCGAATGCCCGGAAAGCCACGAAAAGTACCAGTTGAAGGACGGGAAAGTATTTAAATTGTAGTGTTCGAATTATTATTAAACCATGTACAATAAATTAGTTCATAAAGAGGCCAGGTTAGCTTTGGTTGGGTTAGGTTATGTCGGTTTGCCTATAGCTCTTGAATTTGCCAAAAAGATTTCAGTGATAGGTTTTGATATTAACGAGGAGCGTCTGACGATGATGCGCCAGGGGATAGATCCCTGTAAAGAACTGGATTCTGAAGCGTTTGAAAATGCTGATATCGAATTTACCTCTTCTATTGATGAATTGCGTAAGGCTTCCTTTTTTATTGTTGCCGTCCCTACACCGATAGACGATCATAATCAACCGGACCTGACTCCATTGCTGGGAGCAACGCGTTCGGTGGCGAAAGCCTTGAAAAAAGGGGATTATGTGGTGTATGAATCCACGGTTTATCCGGGCTGTACGGAGGAAGATTGTATTCCTGTGCTGGAAGAAATTTCGGGACTGAAAGCCGGGGTGGATTTTAAGTTCGGTTATTCCCCCGAACGGATCAATCCGGGAGAGAAAGTCCATACCTTGCCCAATACGGTTAAAATTGTATCGGGTTGTGATCCCGAAGCCCTGGACACGATCGCCAAAGTATATGAACTGGTTGTCAAACCGGGCGTACATCGCGCACCGAATGTAAAAGTGGCCGAGGCTGCAAAAATCATCGAAAATACTCAGCGGGATGTCAACATCGCTTTGATGAACGAACTGTCAATTATTTTCAGCCGCATCGGGATTAATACCTACGATGTGCTGGAAGCTGCCGGGACCAAATGGAACTTCCTGAAATTCTATCCGGGGTTAGTAGGGGGCCACTGCATCGGAGTAGACCCGTACTATCTGGTATACAAAGCCAATGAATTGAAATATCACAGTCAGATTATCAGTGCCGGACGTTTTATCAACGACACGATGGGTGGATATATTGCTAAAAAGCTGGTGAAGAAATTGATCGGTATGGGAAAAGCGATATTGGGGGCGCGTATTTTGGTGATGGGAATGACATTTAAGGAGAATGTGGCGGATATCCGTAATTCGAAAGTGGTGGATATTATCAATGAATTGAAAGATTTCGGAGTAGAGGTGGACGTGGTCGATCCGTATGCTGATCCGGAAGAGGTCAAAAAGATGTATGGTTTCCGTTTGATAGAAAAACCATTGGGGAATTATGACGCCGTCGTTGTTGCTGTTGCTCATGATGCTTATCAGGGATTGGATGAAAAGTATTTTAAGTCGCTGACTTGCGATAAAGCCGTGCTGGTGGATGTGAAGGGAATGTACAGGGATAAGATTCATGAGTTGAAGTATTGGAGTCTGTAGGAAAATATTCTACCTTTGTCGTAGATGTTTCAAAACAGAAGATGTGAGTGAGAAGATAGAATATTCGATGGTGCCTATAAAAATGGCGGATTTGGCTTCATTTATTGCAGCCAAGAAGAATATGGCCGTATCGGATGCTATTTGTTATTTGTACAATAGTGAGTTTGTCGCGAAGTTGTATGATGAAAAATCGAAGTGGTGGTATCTGGACAATGAAACGCTGTATGAGTTGATGGAGCAGGAGCGACGCAACAACAGCGTGGATTTCTCGGCGCAGAAGGTGCAGTTTGTTATTTTCTGTATTGAGTGCTATGCAAGGAAACACCGTCTGTCTGGTCTGGAGGTATTTGTCCTGTTCAAGGAGAAGGGAGTTCTTGCGTTTTTGCGGAATCATTTTGAAGTGTTGCATACTCAGGGGGATGCTTATATTCTGGAGGAAATAGAATCGTTTTTGAAGAATCGAAAGCAGAAATGAAATTGTATCACGGTTCATCGGTCGTTGTGCGTAAGCCGCTGATTGCGCGGGGACGTAAGACTACGGATTTCGGGAAAGGCTTCTATACCACAACTGATTTCGAACAGGCTGCCCGATGGGCCAGGATTAAGCGTGAACGATTGGGGCACGGCAAAGCTGTCGTTTCTGTTTATGATTTTGACGAGCGATTCTTGGAGGCGGACGAGTTTCAAGTGTTGCGGTATCAGGGTGCTACGGAGAAATGGCTGGACTTTGTTGTCCAGAATCGTAAAGGAGTTTTGGAACATCATTATGATTTAGTGATGGGACCTGTTGCCAATGATCGACTGTACGCAACGATTACCCTGTATGAAAAGGGTGATTTATCGGTGGAAGCCGCTATTGTGCAACTGAAGACCCACGTCTTGTTCGATCAGTTGTCTTTCCATTCCCGCGAAGCGTTGAAGTGTCTTCGGTTTATTTCTTCGGAGGAAGTGTGAGGATTTTTTCACGTTGATTGTTTTGAGATATCGAGGTTTGTGATTCGAATTTCTGCTATATTCCAGAACGAGTTTATCCGCAATCTGGTAACATTAAGTTCCGGTACGCTTATTGCGCAAGCAATACCCATGTTGGCAACTTTAGTGTTGTCACGTTTGTATTCGCCTTCTGAAATGGGAGAATGGGGCGTGTTTTCCAGTTATGCGAGTATTTTGGCTGTCATTGCATGTCTGAGGTATGAAAATGCAATTGTAAAACCATTGCGGGTATTGGATGCTTATAATTTGTCGTTTTTGTCCATATTTATGGCATCGTCATTTACCTTGGTTTTGTATGGGATTGTTTTCTTCGTTGATGTTTTTCAATATGACGATTTTTGTTCGTTGAGCAGAAAGGCATTGTATGTTTTGCCTTTATATGTTTTATGCCTTTCGCTGATTCAGGTGTTAGGTAATTTGGCCAATAAAACGAAGCGATATCGTTCTTTGGCTTTTTCATCTGTTGGGCGCAGTTTGACGCAGGCGACTTCACGGATTACCTTGGGGTATTGTTCATTTACAAATATCGGTTTAATTGCCGGTGCCGGACTGGGAGCTTTGTTCAATGTCATTTTTTTGTCTGTAAAGCTTCGGGTACGTTATTTTTTCGTACGAGCCTTTTCTATTAAAAGAGTCTGGCATTTAGTTCGGGAGTATAAGGATTTTCCTAAATATGACTTATTAAGTAATGTTTTTAATTCGATATCTTCTCATATACCGGTAATTCTTCTTGCTTATTTCTTCCTGGACGATGTGGCGGGATATTTCTCGATGGCACTGACTTTGTTGTTTATTCCGATGTCGATTATCGGTACTTCTTTAGGACAATTGTATTACAGGGATGCCTGTGAATTGCATGCCAAAGGTGGTTCTTTAAGCGGTTTGACCATGAAAATATTTGTCCCAACTTATATCGGGTGCGGTATTTTTATGTTGGTGTTGATTTTGGGAGGGGAAACTATTTTCGGTTTTTTACTGGGAAGTAAATGGGCTACAGTCGGGAAGTATGCAACTTATATGAGTTTGTGGCTGTTGTTGGTGACTTCTATTTCTCCGTTGAGCAGTATTTTTTATGTAAAGGATAAGCAGAAAATAAATGTTTATTTTAATGTGACAGCTTTGGTGCTTAGAATCCTTGTGTTGCTGTTGGGAGGATTCTATTTCCGTTCCAGCGACTGGACTATATTTTTTTTTGGTATAGTCAGTTTTTTACTTTTTGCTGTTCAAGGGATTATTATAAAGAAATTGACAGAGGTCGTTTTTTCTAATCGGGTATTGTTTTATTTGTTAGGAGTGACGGTTGTGCTTTTATTGTCTTATGTATGGAGAGTCTTTGTATGGTTGAGTTGATTAATAATGAAGGTAAGGCTTGGCTGTCTTTTGCTGATGGAAGTGTAAAGGGATTTGCTTTTGAGGGTGAAAGGTTATTGGAAAAAGAAAGCCTTTATGGTGCATTAACGGAAGCAATAAACAGGGATTCATTAGCTGATTTATTGGTACGCTTGAATGGAAATTTTGCAGCGGTAATAACGATTAAAAATCAATGTTATTTAATTGTTGATAAGTTGCGTTCATATCCGTTGTTTTATTCCGGTACGCATGTTTCCGATGTCGGAGAACACTTATTGAAAACCATTCCTTCTGAAATCGATGAAGTGAATGCCTACGAATTACTATCATTGGGTTATTTGAGCGGAGCATCAACCTTGGTCAATGGAATAAAAAGTGTTGTGGCGGGGAGCTATGTCGTTATAAATACTGAAGATGGCAGTTTTTCTTCGTATGATTATTTTAGTCATATTTATAAAAAAGTTGGCAGAACTAAAGAAGAGATTTTTAAGTTGTCCCAAGAGAGATTGGAAGCCGGCTTTCAACGTATGCTGGGCTCTTTGAAGAAAAATCAGCCTCTTTTAATTCCTTTAAGCGGGGGATATGATTCGAGGTTGATTGCTTGTTTGTGTAAAAAGTTCGGTTTGGAAAATGTCACTTGTTTTACCTATGGGAGAGAGGATAGTTTTGAGGTTGCCATATCCAAGAAAGTTGCTTCAGCGTTGGGGTATAAGTGGTATTTTGTCGAATATTCGGAAGAAGTATGGAATCGTTTCTTGTCGAGTAAAGATTTCTTACAATATTGCCATTTTGCCGGTAATTTGACGGCAAATCCCCATTTCCAGGATTTGCCGGCTTTGCTAAAGCTGAAAGAGCAAGGAGTAATTACGCCAGATATGGTTGTTATACCTGGACATAGCGGGGATTTATTGGGTGGGAGTAAAATTCCTGTGCAAATTTTGGAGGGGCATTTGAAATCTTTTCGTCTGGAAAATTTAAGTCGGTTGATATTTGATAATTTCTTTGATTTGAATGTTTTAAACAGGAAGTACAAGCAAATTATTATCGCTAAGATAAACAGTGAATTACAAGAATATAAAAGTGGCTCTTTGGCTTCATTTTTGGATAATTATGAATGCTATTGGTTTGTAAAATCCAAGGTGGCAAATTTCCTTGTTAATTCTATGAGAGGTTATGAGTATGTGGGATTGGATTGGCGTTTGCCTTTGTGGGATGATGAGTATGTAAAAGTATGGTATGAAGTGGATTGGAAAGAAAAGTTTTATTCCAATCTGTATAATGAATTTATGTTTGAGAACTATTTCAAAAAAAGTAGGGTAGCATTTATTAAAAATAAGGGGATAACTAATACAGGCTTTGTAAATCAAATAAAAAAAATACTTCCTTCATTTTTAAATCAGGTGGCAAGGGAATGTTTGCAATTCATTCGGAGTATGAGAAAGCAGAAAAATGTAAATGCTTTCGATGATGTCGCACAAATTTTGTATAGTATGATATCTTCCGAAACGTATGATGGCATTAAACGTGTGAAGAGAGGAAATATAAATGCCGCCGTCGCTTATTATTATCTTGATTTATTGAAAAATAATCATATTGGTGTATAGGGGGTAACGGGACAAAATCGTGTATCTGTTTTTAGCCATAATAATTTTGTTATTGTCCGGTTATTGGTTTAGACAAGCGGCTGGAACGATATCTATTTATAAACCGAACATGATGTCGTGGATTTATTATTATGAATTTATCCTTTTGACATTAATCGGTGCAGTGTTGGTTGTATATCAGGTTGATCATCATTATATGATAAATAAATTGACGGATGAGAATAGCAGGGTTATAGGTTTTTATGCAATTCTTTATACCCTTGTTTTTTTTCCGTTGGGAATGAAATTGGCTAATTTTTTATTTCACGAAAAAAGAGTCGATTTGTTGTTTGAGAGATACACAACTTCTCCTATTCAATATGAAAAGAAATATAACGATTATAATATACGGTTATTATTGTTGCTTTTGAGTGGAATTTCTGTCTTTTCGGTTATATATGTCCTTTATATGTTGGGAGATATCCCTCTGCTGAGATTTTTCAGACCATCGGAGTTTTTTAATTTTGCGGAGTTCAGAATCGAGGCTTCCAAGAATTTTCAAGGCAATGAATATATAAGAAATTTGTTTGCCCTTTCGCTTACGCCGATTTTATCCTATGTGGCGTATGGTTATAAATTGCGGGATAAGACACTGTTTTCTCGGATATGGTTTTATGTTATGCTGTTGTTTACGGTTTTGATATTGACTTATAATTTTGAGAAAGCGCCGATTTTATTTTATTTATTGGGTTTTGTGTTTTATCAAGTTTATTGGAAAGGGAGCATTAGCAAAAAGATGATAGTTATAAGTTTTTTGGGATTATTGGTGCTGATTGTCGCTATGTATACAATATTAATGCTTGGAAACAATATAGATTTCACTGTTTTATTCAATTACAATAGCGGTATATTGGGGCGTTTGTTGCTGAGTCAAGGAGCTGGTACATTTTTGTCTTTTGATATATTTCCAGATATACATCCATATATCGGTTTTTCCTCTGTTTCTGAATTTATATCTAATGTTTTTGATTTAGAGTATTCTGAAAAATCCTCGCGGGTGATTATGGAACAGATAAATCCGAATGGTGTGAAAATGGGACTTGCTGGGGTTGTAAATTCCTTGTTTATAGCGGAAGCATGGGCAAATTTTGGAATATGCGGTGTTATAGTGGCACCATTGTATGTAGGTTTTTTAATACAATCGCTGTATTTATTTTTTTTAAAGTCGAAAAAAACACCTTTTTTATTGGCTCTTTTCGTTTCTTTTAGTATAAAAGGTTCAATTACAGGAGGATTTAATAGTTATTTCTATAATATAAATCTCTTCTTTTTGTTGTTTGTTTTTTTAGGTGTTTATGGATTGGCTTTTTGTATTAAACTGGCAAAGCGATGATTAGAATTGGTTTGGTTTGGTTTGGTTTTTAGGGTGTTCAAGGACAGATAATTATATTTTAAGTCAAGAAGATAAAGCAGAACCGAATTATATTTCTGTAGATGAAGCGTTGAGGATGATTCAAGACAAATATAAAAATGCTTATTTGGATTATCAATTTACTTTTGATTATATCTCAAATTTTTATGAAAAAGAGAGTTATTTGGGGTATTTTGTACGCGATATTGCCGTTGTGTATCAACTTACAGGTGATGAAAAGGCGAAGATGATTGTTGACCATGCTTTCCGTTTTATTTGTTCCCAGTTTAAATACAAAGGGAGGATCATCCCTTTATTTGCTAACAAGAGTTGGAATCGAGATGCTTTTGCCCGTGATTGCAGATTGTTTTATGAAGCCTATTCCTATACTCATACTCCTGAAATATTGATAGAGGTAGAACAACAATTGGAATTATGGTGTAGAGAGGTAAAGAGGGATTGGCATAATGGTTTTTTAGTTTTTCCATATGGTATGGATCCGGAAGATACGTATTATGATTATTTGATTGATCCCAATCAAAATATTGTAATTGCGTGGTTATGTTCAGAGTTATATTGGTGTTCCGAGAGCCGTTTTTATAAAAGTGCAGAGTTAAGAAATATTGTATACAATGAAGTCGGTGCAGCTCTCAGTTTGATGGATGCAAGTGGACGTTTAAGTTTAGCGGAACACTTACCTTTGGTTTTTGATTCTAATTATGGGGGATATACTTCTACAATGTTATATGCTATATGTCAGTTTTGGAATGAACCGGTATGGATTGAAGCAGTAAGAAAGATGGGAAATTGGTTGTATACGGAATTTCCTCAATCGCACCCTTGGAATACGAAGGAAGATTATCCGAATTATAGTCAAGATAGATTTTATCCTTCGAATTTAACAGGTAGAATACCTGCATTTTATGCAGCAGGAGTGGATTCGGGCTATACACAAAACTGGATTCATTTCGTTGAATATAAATTTCCTCATGAGGAGTTGAAGTTGGAGCTTTTAACTTTTAATTTGAAATCATTGCCTTCGTCCTATTATTTGAAAAATCAAAATAAAAAGTTGTTTTATACATTGATAGAGCCCCTGATTCTTTTAGATGAAGAGATTCGGATTGTTGGTAGGTATGTTGGACATATTTCTGTAAATGAAGAAATTGTGAATGAATCTGTTTTCTTGAAAAAAGGAAAAAATCACTTAAAAGTGTATGTGACTGAAGATTTTTATTTTGAGAAAATAATAGAGATGGAAGATTCTTGTCATATGAATGTTAAAATTATAGATGAGAATCATTCTTTATTTGCCTTGTAATCAAATTGTTATTCTGAATTGTTTTTTGGGAGAGGTATTAAAATTCATGCTGTAATGAAAAGAATGATTTTTCATATTCCGATGAAAATAGATCGGAATCGGGCATCAGCCAGTCAGATTCGACCGATGAAGATGATAGAGGCTTTTAAGGAGTGTGGATATGAGGTTGTTGTTGTTGAAGGGTATGGCAAAGAAAGAAAAAGACAGATAAAGGAGATTAAAAGCAATATATTGAAGGGCGTGAAATATGATTTTTTGTATAGTGAATCATCTACGATGCCAACTTTATTGACTGAAAAAAATCATTTGCCGTTGTATCCTTTTTTAGATTTTTCATTTTTTGCGTTTTGCAAGAAACATGGGATTAAAATAGGGTTGTTTTATCGGGATATTTATTGGGTATTTAAGAAGAAACGTTCTTTCAAAGAGTGGGTTGCTTATATATTTTATAAATATGATATTTTAAAATACAATAAGTTTTTAGACGTCCTTTTTTTGCCTTCAAAGGAAATGAATGCTTATATTCCTAATATTAAAGTAGAATCAGTGATTCCTTTACCTTCAGGGTTACAACTCCATTCTTCGCCTAAAATAGAACATCCTTTGTTGGAGTTGTTGTTTGTGGGAGCTATTGGTGGATTATATGATATAACGCTTTTAGTGAAAGTTATTTCAGGTATACAAGGAATACATTTAACGATTTGTTGCAGAGAGAATGAATGGCAGAAAGAGAAGATTAATTATTTACCTTTTTTAAATGAGAATATTACAATTGTTCATAAATCAGGAGTGGAGGTTGAAGAATTATATCGGAAGGCAGATATTTCTTGTATATTTTTTAAAACTGATAAGTATTTAGATTTTGCAGTTCCTTATAAATTATACGAAAGTATTAGTTATAAATGTCCTGTATTAGCAAATATAGATACTTTGACCGGAAAATATGTCCAAAATAATGATATTGGAATAATTTCTTCTTGGAATGAAACGCAGTTAACTGATGTTTTAAATTCTATAACAAAAGAAGATTTGAATAAATACCAGTTTCAATTGAATCACCTAGTTTATAATAATAAGTGGAAAGTTAGGTGTCAATTGGTGGAAGAATTGTTGGGATAATTATTATGAAAAATATGATGTTGGTTTTCGGGACACGTCCCGAAGCAATTAAAATGTCTCCTTTGGTGAAGGAATTCCAAAAATATCCGGAGAAATTTGAAACGATTGTATGCGTAACGGGTCAGCATCGTGAAATGTTAGATCAGGTGCTCCGTATATTTGATATACAACCTGATTATGATTTAAATAGGGATATTCAGTAAATGTCCCTAAAAAGTAAGATGGCATATAAAGTTGATAGAGTATAATCACTTTATATGCCATTATTATTGCCCTTTTTCTGTGTTTTTTCACATAATCCTATCTTGTTAGACACGACGCTTCGGAAGAGGTCTGATGACCCCTTCTGGTTCTGTCGGTAAATTTATGTCATGCCGCTTTATCCGCCCGGTTCCTGATTTTATCTATCATCAGTATGGCATTTGCCGTATGTATTCCAAAGAAAATCCATAGGATTTCCGTCTTCCTGTTCCGTGCCTTTATCCTTGAGAGTGAGTAATGCTGCTTCTGTGTGCCGAAGCTGCCTTCAAGTCGGGTGGCCCTTTCTTTTGACAGTTCACTTCTGAGAACCTTTCTCAAGGATTCATCCCTGGCCGCCCTTCCCTTGCGTACAAAGGATGTGGATATTCCATATTTTGTACAGAACTTTCTGTTGGCATTATTGGCATATATGGAATCGGCAGCCACGCATCTTACCCTCACATTCATGAGCTTCTGCTGCATGCGGATACAGTCCTTCAGGCGTATACCTTCGTTGAAAGCCTTGAACGAGAGGTGTTCGATGAACGATATGCCGTCTATCTGTATGTTGTTGACCTTCGCACCGAACTCGACGGACTTTGTTTCCTTGCCTCTTACAATGGGACGTACATAATGACGGTCAATGCTGACGATGCGGTCCCTGACCTTCCTGCCTTCAAACAACTCCTTTTCCTGTACAAGAACCTTTCTGATGATGGAAAGACGCTTCTGGTAATCCTGGGTATATCGGAGTGAGGTTCCATGTTCTCTATGGATTTCATCCCTCTGTATGAGGAGCTTTTCAAGGAGTCTGATCATACGACGCTTGAGCATCCTTGTCCTTGAAGCCTTCCTCTTTCTCTTCTTGTCAGTAGGACAGATAGGACTTCGCCACATCCGCATACTTGTTGCGCGGACGCCTTATACCCAAATCTCTGCAATGAAGGCAGATTTGCCTGTAGAGCCATTCCAGACTTTCCCAAAGGAGTTTCATATCCGTAGGAAAACGCATATGGCTCTCATAGCATGTGGCATCGGTCATACAGACGTGAAGGCTGTCAAGATAGGGTTTCCAGTGTGAAGCCAGCACTTCCTGGAGGGAATCAACATCAAGACGGGACGCTATCTCATTGCGGATGGCACTGACTATCTTGTAGTTGGTTATGGGAAAGGACGGATTTATCATAATCCCGCAGAACATCTGGTAGTGTATGTTCCCGTTAAGATGTTCCACCAGCTGCCTGTCAGAGAATCCGGTGTACGCCTTCAGGACCATAAGGGCGATCTTCGCCGAAGGACTGAAGATGTTCCTGCGTCCCAGTCGCTGTTCCGACAGGCCCATGGTCTTTGCCATACGCTCAAACGGAAACACCGAATGAAGCCTGCCAAGCTCACTCTCATGAAAACTCTTGCGATATTTTTCTATAATATCAAATTCTGTAAAGCCCAAAGTAGGGTGAATTTCCGAAATATTTTGTATCTTAGCCATATCTTTGTTGGGGAATTTCCCCCGTTTTGGATTCCAAACCTTATTTGCGGGGGAATACCTAAAGATACAAAAAAGCCAACTAATTCGCAACATTTTGTGTATGAATTAGTTGGCTAATTTTATACTATTTACTGAATATCCCTAAATATCATGAAGCAGGGACAGGATTTGTACGATGTTACGGCAAGGGTGCTGACTGGTATGCGGGATGTATTGAAGGAAACACGACCGGATATTGTTTTGGTTCATGGGGATACGACTACTTCCACGGCAGCGGCATTGGCCGCTTTTTATCAGCAGATTCCTGTGGGGCATATCGAGGCAGGACTTCGGACACACAATATTTACAGTCCATGGCCGGAGGAAGTGAACCGACAGATTACCGGACGTATTGCTACCTATCATTTTGCGCCGACTTCATTGAGTAAGGATAATTTATTACAGGAAGGTATTTCGGGAGAACAAATTATCGTAACAGGCAATACGGTAATCGATGCTCTGTATATGGTGGTAGAGAAAATTAAAAATGATGGAATACTTTCTTGTGAATTGGAAAAGGTTTTAAAAGCGTCGGGATATGACATTAGCCGTTTGTCGGATGGAAGAAAACTTGTTTTAATAACCGGACATCGCCGGGAGAATTTCGGAGATGGTTTTATTTCTATGTGTAAAGCCATAAAGTCACTTTCGGAAAAATATCCAGAAGTGGATTTTGTTTATCCGATGCATTTAAATCCTAATGTACGCAAACCGATTCATGAAGTCTTCGGAGAAAGCCAGAGGGCAAATCTGTTTTTTATCGAACCGTTGGAATATTTGAGTTTTGTTTATCTGATGGAGAAGTCTGCTATTGTCTTGACTGATAGTGGCGGTATTCAGGAAGAGGCACCGGGATTGGGTAAACCTGTCTTGGTGATGCGTGATACGACAGAACGTCCGGAGGCGTTAGAAGCAGGAACGGTGAAGTTAGTGGGAACGGATTATGATAAGATTGTAAATGAAGTCTCCGGTTTATTGGATAGCCAGGAATATTATGAAAAGATGAGTAAGGCGATTAATCCGTATGGGGACGGGAAAGCATGTAGTAGAATTGTAAAGGCTTTATATTGATATATGCATAGTGTTTTTGTTCTTTGCCAAAATTATCCTTCCGAAAAGGATAAATATTCAATGGCTTTTGTACATCCGAGAATAAAAGAATATTTGAAAACAGGATTGGATGTAAAAGTGATTTCTTTTGCTTGTAATTGTTCTTATATTTATGATGAGGTACAGGTCTATACTTTGCAGAAAGGTAAGGAACTTTTACGAAAATCTGAAAAGGTGATACTTATTGCGCATGCTCCGAATATAAAAAATCACTTATTTTTTATACTAAAAACATGGAAGTATTTGGATCGATTGATTTTGTTTTTTCATGGTCACGAGGTATTATCTACTAAGAAGTATTATCCTCGTCCTTATGATTTTAACAAGGCTGCAAAACGGGAATATCGGTTTTTACGACTGTATGATCAGATAAAATTACCGGTCATGAGGTATTATCTGAAAAAATTTGTAGCAAGCGGGAAGTGTGATTTGGTTTTTGTGAGCGATTGGATGTATGAGGCTGCTATACGTTCATTGAAATTGAAACACGAATTTTTTACAGCCCCAAGCCATATTATAAATAATAGCATAAGTCCTTATATAAAAGAGGCTGGATATGTTTTAAATGATTTTAAAGCTGATTTTATAACCATACGCCCGTTGGATCAGTCAAAGTATGCCATTGATCTTGTTGTGAATTTTGCGAAGTGTCATCCAGAATCGACCTTCCATATATATGGGGGAGGTAACTATTTTAATTATACCGATATCCCTGCTAATGTTACATTGATCAATCGTTTTTTGTCTCCTATAGAGATCCCCCGTGTGTTGAATTCGTATAAATATGCTTTAATGCCGACTCGTTTGGATGCGCAAGGAGTGATGATGTGCGAAATGGCTGTGTATGGGATACCTACGATTGTTTCGGATATTGCTGTTTGTCATGAAATGCTGGATTCTTATCCGAATGTTTTGTTTATTGATAATAATCGATTTGATTGTCGATTGAATGATATTCCCGAACCTCTCGTTTCTCCTGATTTTTCTTTTTCTGTAGAAAATACAATACACAAGGAGATAGAATTAATTCAAAAATATTTGTAAATGAATATACTTCTTATTAATCATTATGCCGGTTCGCCTGAACTAGGGATGGAGTTTCGTCCTTATTATATGGCTAAGGAATGGGTAAAGGCCGGGCATCAGGTTTTAATTGTGGGGGGAAGTTTCTCGCATTTAAGAAAAGTACAACCTCAAGGAAAGGAAGATCTGATAGAAGGAATTCATTATCGTTGGGTAAAGTTGAATGCGTATAAGGGAAATGGAATAGGAAGGATTCGGTCGATGTTTTCTTTTGTCAGTAAATTGTGGTGGGGGTATAAAAAATATATCGGGGATTTTGAGCCGAATGTAGTGATTGCTTCTTCTACTTATCCGTTGGATATTTATCCGGCTTATCGAATTGCAAAGCATTTTAAAGCTAAATTAGTATTCGAAATACATGATTTATGGCCATTGTCTCCAATGTTGTTAGGTGGATATTCTAAGTATCATCCTTTCATTGTAGCTTTACAAGTTGCTGAAAATTACGCTTATAAACATTGTGATAAATGTATATCAATTCTTCCCAATGTGAGGGCACATGTGTTGAAACACGGGCTTGCGATTAATAAATTATATATAGTTCCCAATGGATTTGATGAGGAGGAATGGCGTAAAGGAATTGAATTACTTCCTGAAATGCAAAATTTCTTTTATAATTTGAAACGAGAAAATAAGCAGATATTAGGATATATTGGGGGACATGCTCTTTCAAATGCATTGGATGTATTAATTGATGCAATGGCATTAATTAAAAATAAAGATATTGTTGCAGTATTTGTTGGCAAAGGAAATGAAAAAGAAAAATTAATGAATGATGCAAACAAACAGGGATTGAATAATGTTTATTTTCTTGATCCCGTGGATAAACGAATGGTGCCATCCCTATTGAAAGAGATGGATGTTTTGTATTTGGGAGGAAAGAATCAACCGTTATATCAATATGGTACTTCCCAAACGAAATTATTTGATTATATGCAGGCTGCCAAACCAGTGATACAAACCATCTCTCCTCCGAATAATTATGTTGCTGAGGCTCAATGTGGGATAACGATAGTCGGAGATGGTGCATTGGCTGTAGCAAATGGAATTGAAAAAATGATGAATTATTCAAAGCAAGAGTTAGGAGAAATGGGTATGCGAGGGAAATTATATTGTAATTCTCATTTTAATTATAGGAAATTGTCGTTTGATTTTATGAAGTATATTAATGAGTAAGATGGAAAATAGACCGATTGCTGTTATTGTGACAGGGGCAGGTGCGCCTGGCATTCAAGGAACACTTTATTCTTTAAAACAGAATTATGATAATAGATCATTTCATGTGATTGGTACGGACATAAATGATTTTGTTGTAGGCAAATATTTGTGTGATGAGTTTTGTGTTATTTCTCCTGCTAAAAAAGAAGAGGAATATTTGTCGGATTTGATGAGTATTTGTAAAGATAGAAATGTAAAGGCTATTCTTCCTCAAAATACAGCAGAACTTTTGTTATTAGCAAAACATAAAAAAATGTTTTCAGACATAGGAGTTGGAATTGTAGTATCCAATTATGATGCAATTGAAAAGGCCAATAATAAATACAAATTATTTCAAATAGCAGAAAGCCTTAATATTCCTGTGGCCAAATATAGTTTGGTTTCAACATTCACTGATTTAAAGAATGAAGCAATTAAATTAGGTTGGCCTCGAAATAAATTTGTGGTGAAACCACCTTTGTCTAATGGTTCGCGGGGGGTGAGGGTTATTGCCCAAGATTTTGATCGTAAAAAAACATTTTATGAAGAAAAACCTTCAAGTCTTTATACTACGATTGATGAATTACATGCAGTTTTGGGAGATGAATTTCCGGAACTAATTGTCATGGAATATTTGCCTGGAGAGGAATATACAGTAGATGTTTGTCGATTAGGAAACGAAATTATTGCACTTCCAAGAAAACGCTTGGCGATTAGAAGCGGTATAACATTTGCAGCTTCTTTAGAAAAAAATGATTTTTTAATTTCCGCTTCTCAAAAATTAGCAGAGAATTTAGGTTTGAATTTCTGTTTTGGTTTTCAATATAAACTGCATGAGGATGGACGTCCGTTGTTACTTGAGTCAAACCCGCGAATACAAGGTACGATGGTCATGTCGACATTTGCCGGTGCAAATATTATATATAATTCAGTTAAATATTTATTGGGAGAAACGATTTCTCCAATGGTAGTTAATTGGGAAACTAAGTTATTGAGGTATTGGGGGGCTCTCGGCATTCAGAATGAAAAATATGTTAAAATATAATTTATTCGATTCTTATCAAGTCATTATATTTGATTTGGATAATACGTTATATGATGAATCTGTTTATTTATTTTCTGCCTATAATGATATTGGAAAATTTATCGAAAAGCAGGTAGGAGGGTATTCAGGAGAATATGTTTCATTTTTAGTTACTAGTTTTAAAAAATATGGGCACCATGGGCTTTTTGATATGTTGTTATCTCATTTTGGCTTGAAAACTAAAATAGAAATGAATGATTTGTTATTTCTTTTAAGGCATACAAAGGTCGTTTTAAAGGTTTATGATGAGATGAAAATGGTGTTAGAATATTTATTAAATCGAAAATGTAAAGTTTATATATTGACTAATGGGAATCGAGAACAACAGCAAAATAAAATAGAAAGTTTGGATATACAGGAAATCTTATCTAAGATAGAGGTGATATATGCGAATGAATATGTGCCTAAACCTTCTGCGTGTTGTATAGACAAAATTGTCATTGAGAATGAGGTAGAAAAGGAGAGTGTGATTATGTGTGGAGATTCTGAAGTGGATTATTTAGCTGCAAAAAATGCCGGAATAGATTTTATTAATGTAAAATGTGTAAATAACTATGTTTCATGATATTGAAAATGTATTAGTTTTAGCACCTCATACAGATGATGGTGAGCTAGGTTTGGGAGGTACTATTAATAAGTTGATTTTAGCTGGGAATAAGGTTACTTATGTTGCATTTTCTACAGCGGAAGAATCTGTTCCAGAGGGATTTCCAAAGGATATTTTGAAAACAGAGGTGAGAAATGCAACTTTGCAGTTAGGAATAAAACCTGATGATTTGATTATTTTTAATTATCAAGTCAGAAAGTTGAATTATGTGAGGCAAGAGATATTAGAGGAACTTATCAATATCAGAAAAAACAAAAAATATGATTTGGTTTTTATTCCAAGTCTTCATGATATTCACCAAGATCATTCTACAATTGCACAAGAAGGCTTGAGGGCGTTTAAAAATACGACTATTTTAGGTTATGAGTTGATATGGAATAATTTGTCATTTGATACACAATGTTTTGTGCGGCTAAGCCAAGAAAATATTGATGTAAAGATTAGGGCATTAAAGGAATATCATTCGCAAGGGAAAAGGAATTATCTTTCAGAAGAATTCGTTTATTCTTTAGCAAGAGCCCGAGGCGTACAAGTGGGATGTGAATTTGCAGAAGCTTTTGAGGTTGTAAGGTTATTTTTGTGAGTTAATGATTAATCTTGTTAAGCAATGAAGATAGTAACGATTGTCGGGGCGCGTCCTCAATTTGTGAAGGCTGCGGTGGTCAGCCGGGTTTTGGCGGGAGCTGAAGGGGTGGAAGAAATTATTGTACATACGGGGCAGCATTTTGATGCGAATATGAGTGATGTGTTTTTTGAGGAGATGTGTATACCCAGGCCTCATTATAATTTGAATATAAACGGATTGGGACATGGGGCGATGACCGGACAGATGTTGGAGAAGATAGAGGAAGTGCTGATAAAGGAAAAGCCGGAATGGGTGCTGGTGTATGGCGATACGAATTCGACGATTGCCGGGGCGTTGGCTGCTAAAAAGTTGCATATTCGTGTAGCGCATGTAGAGGCCGGACTACGTTCATTCAATATGGATATGCCTGAGGAAATAAACCGGATTCTGACAGACCGGATCAGTGATGTGCTGTTTTGTCCGACAGGCACGGCTGTTGAAAATTTGAAAAGGGAAGGGTTTGAGAATATGGGGTGCCGGATTGTGAAAAATGGGGATGTGATGCAGGATGCTGCTCTGTTCTATGCTGAGAAAGCAAAACAACCGGAATTGACTATTCCGGAACATTTTGTTTTGGGTACAGTACATCGGGCTGAAAATACGGATAATCCGGAAAGATTGATGGGAATTTTCAGTGCTTTGGAAAATATTTCGGAAACATGGCCGGTGGTATTGCCTCTGCATCCCAGAACCCGGGGTAAATTGATAGCACTGAATTACGATTTTTCCAATAGTAAGATTTGTTTTATAGATCCTGTCGGATATCTGGAGATGGTGTGGTTGTTGAAGAATTGTAAGATGGTGATGAC
Source organism: Odoribacter splanchnicus DSM 20712 (assembly GCF_000190535.1). Lineage (GTDB taxonomy): Bacteria > Bacteroidota > Bacteroidia > Bacteroidales > Marinifilaceae > Odoribacter > Odoribacter splanchnicus. Next base: position 1,119,659 of record NC_015160.1, on the reverse strand, counting down.
GGATAGCGGAGGATTGCAAAAAGAAGCTTATTTTTTCGGGAAGTATTGTGTGACGATGCGGAATGAAACGGAATGGGTGGAATTGGTAGAAAACGGATTCAATCTGTTGGCAGGGAGTGATCACGATCGGATATTACAAAGTGTAAAAGAATTGCAGGAAAAAGGTCAGGCCTGCTTTGAAAACCGTTTGTATGGAAAAGGGGATGCGGGGGAGAAAGTACTAAAGGTGTTACAAACGGCGTAAGGAACGAAGTTTTTATCTTCATTCATCATTTTCGGTTCCGGAATTCTCCGGAATATCTTACCTGTGTTTCCTTTTTGTAAAGGGACTGACAAAATGATATAGCCTTAATATATAAATTTATATAATATGAAAATCCCTTTTTCCTTACCTGTCATCGATGATGAGGTAATAGCAGAAATGCATGATACCCTGACTCATACGGGCTGGTTGACGACAGGTCCCAAAGCACGGGCTTTGGAAGATGAAATCCGTCAGTTCACAGGAGGTGAAGCTGTTTTGTGTGTAAATTCGTGGACCTCCGGGGCAATGCTGATGCTACGGTGGCTGGGAGTAGGTCCCGGTGATGAAGTGATTATCCCCGCTTACACTTACAGTGCCACGGCTTTGTGTGCCATGAATATGGGAGCTAAGGTGGTAATGGTGGATGTAAAAGAGGATTTTACCATCGATCCGGACAAGATAAAAGCTGCGATCAATGAACACACCAAAGTGATATTGCCTGTCGATATCGGAGGGTATCCCTGTGATTACGATGCCATCCGGGCAGTAGTGGACGACCCGGAAGTGAAGGCTTTGTACCGGCCTGCCTCCGGGAGGCAAAAGCAATTGGGCCGGATAATGCTTTTGGCGGATGCCGCCCATTCTTTAGGGGCTTTTTATAAAGGGAAGGCTTCCGGAACCGTGGCCGATGTTACCGTTTTCTCCCTGCATTCCGTAAAAAATATAACGACAGGGGAAGGCGGTGCAATTGTATTGAATTTACCGCAGCCTTTCGGCAATCAGAACGAACTGACTTACCTGAGGGCTTTGGCATTGAACGGACAAAACAAGAGTGCTTTCGAAAAAAATCAGGTGGGTGCGTGGCGGTATGATATCATCGATCAGGGACTGAAAGTGAATATGCCGGATTTGTGCGCTACTGTCGGGTTGGCCCAGATGCGCCGGTATAAATCCACGTTTCTGCCCGAAAGGAAAGCCATTTTTGAATTTTATGTCCGGGAGTTTTCAAAACGGGATTGGGCTGTTATTCCCCCCTATCATCACCGGGATACGGAGAGTTCTTATCATCTGTTTCTGCTCCGGATCAAGGATTTCGATGAGGCGAAACGGGATGCCATGATTCAATATATCAGTGAAAAGGGTGTCGGGGTGAATGTACATTACATACCGATGGCTATGCTGACTTTGTTCAAGAACCGGGGATATAAAATGGAAGATTATCCGAATACATACCGGTTGTATGCCAATGAAATCAGTCTTCCGGTTTATAATCATTTAACCCGGGAACAGCTGCGTATCATCGTAGATACCGTTGCCGAAGCCTATGAAGCTGTAAAATAACATTTCTTTCCTTCTTTTTATAATCCGAATTTATGTACAAATTTTTGAAGGTTGTCTTTGACGTACTGCTGGCACTTATTGCCTTGGTGTGCGTGTCGTGGCTGTTGTTGCCCTGTATGCTGATTCTGTGGTGTACGGGGGAACATAAGGTATGGTATCTGCAAAAAAGGGTTGGGTACAGGAACCGGATGTTTTCTATTTTTAAGTTCGCCACCATGCTGAAGAACTCCCCCAATATGGGGACAGGCAGCCTGACCACCCGGAATGATCCGCGTGTATTGCCTTTCGGCCGTTTTTTGCGGAAGACGAAGATCAATGAATTGCCGCAGATATTGAATGTACTCAGTGGAACGATGAGTATTGTAGGGCCGCGTCCGCAGATGAAGGTGGATTTCGAACGTTTTCCGGAACATGTACAACGGGTGATTTATAATGTGCGGCCGGGAATCACGGGGCTCGGCTCTATTGTTTTCCGGGATGAGGAGCGGTTGTTGTCGCAACCGGGGATCGATCCTGTCGTGTTTTATACGGAGAAAATCGCTCCGTACAAAGGTGAACTGGAAATCTGGTACCAACAACATGCTTCGTTATGGCTGGATATTAAACTGATCTTCCTGACGGCCTGGGTGATCGTGAAGCCGGAAAGTGAGCTGCCTTTCCGTTGGCTGAAAGGACTGCCGGAGCGGCCGGAGTATTTGAAATAATTTCTTACCTGAATTTGAAATCAAATTAAAATTAAGCAGATGTTGAATGTCAGTCAATTTATAGCCGACCACATAACGGGCCGGCAAAAGAGCATGTTCGCAGCGGACATTGAGGCGAACCGGGATAAGCTTCGCGCGGAAATAGAAGGTAAACGTGTTTTGGTGATCGGCGGTGCCGGGACGATCGGTTCGTCGTATATCCGGGCGGTGCTGCCTTTCCGTCCTTCAAAGCTGGTGGTTGTGGACATCAGTGAGAACGGGCTGGCGGAACTGACGAGGGATCTGCGCTCGACGTACGGGATGTATGTGCCGGAAGAATACCGGACTTATCCGCTCAGTTTTGCCGATCCGGTCTTTGAAAAGATTTTCCGGGCAGAGCAGGGATTCGATATTGTGGCCAATTTTTCAGCCCACAAGCATGTACGGAGCGAAAAGGATAAATATTCGGTGCAGGCATTGCTGGAGAATAATGTGCTGAAAGCGCGGAAGCTGCTGGACCTGCTGAGTGAATACCCGCCGCGTCATTTCTTCTGCGTGTCGACGGATAAGGCGGCCAATCCTGTAAATATCATGGGAGCCAGCAAGAAGATCATGGAGGAAATGATCATGGCCTATTCTTCGCGGTTCAAAATATCGACGGCCCGTTTTGCCAATGTGGCTTTTTCGAACGGAAGTCTGCTGGCCGGATTTATCGGCCGGCTGATGAAGCGTCAGCCGCTGAGTTCGCCGAACGATGTGAAACGCTATTTCGTTTCTCCTGACGAGAGTGGACAGATCTGTATGCTGGCCTGCATCCTGGGGCAGAACCGGGAGATCTTTTTCCCGAAACTGGGAGCAGAGCAGATGATGACCTTCTCCTCTATCGCCGACCGGTTCCTGCATAGTCTGGGATATGAGGTGAAGCAGTGTGCTTCGGAGGAGGAAGCCCGGCGGTTTGCCGCGGAGATGCCGGTGGATAGTAAAGTATATCCGGTGTATTATTTCACCTCGGATACGACAGGAGAAAAAGGGTTTGAGGAATTTTACGTGAAGGGGGAAAAAATTAATCCGGAACGCTTCGGATCGCTGGGGGTGATTGAGGACCTGGAGGCCCGCCGGATGGAAGAACTGGATACTTTCCTGGAAAGATTGCAGGCGGTATTGAATGACCAGAAAACAGAAAAAGAAGATATTGTCAGAACAATGAAAGCATTTATCCCCAATTTTGAACATATGGAGAAAGGGAAAAACCTGGATCAGAAGATGTAACATTTATTTAAGAGCTAAATTGAGTGGAGTTTCATGACTTGGGATGAAACTCCATTTTTTTTATAGATTATTTGCTGGATTTTTAAATCAAATCATACATAAATATAGAATTTGTGAAAATTAACATTTGCATTTTATATTGCTATTCAGTGAGTTGTTGGGTGAGGGGCAGATTTATGACTTTTTTAAAGAATAAAAACGCGGTAGTTTTATAAAAGTATGTATCTTTGCAAAGATTGATTGGATATTGTATATTAGTTGTAAAATAGAGAGATGCTAAGTTTATTGTCAGATAATTGGAGATTGGTGCTATCGATGGTATTGGCTTTGTTGATCGGCTGGAATATTCGTGTGCCGGTGTTCAAGATGGCCATACTGAAGAATTTTGTGGATAAACCGAATAAACGTTCTTCACATACCGGGTGTGTTCCGAATATTGGGGGAATTGTTGTTTTTTTAGCTTTTTTGTGTTCATTTTTACTGTTTGTCAGATTTGATAGCCGGCCGGAATTTCAGTATGTTTTATTGGGGGCTATTTTAATTTTTCTGGTGGGTATTTATGACGATTTGCTGGAGATATCTCCTCGTAAAAAAGTTAAAGGAGAGATGTTGGGGGTTTTGGTACTGATTGTGGGAGGAGGGTTTTATCTGACTAATCTGCATGGTTTTCTCAGCTTCTACGAGATCAGCCCGTGGGTGGGTATTCCATTGACTTTTGTGGGTTTGGTCGGATTAATCAATGCGATCAATCTGATCGATGGAATCGATGGTTTGTGTTCGGGAATGGCCATGATCGATTGTATTTTTTTCGGTATTTGGTTTTATTATTGTGGACATATCGAGTATGCTTTGATGTGCGGGGTGTTGACTGCTGCCCTTATCCCTTTCTTTTTGATTAATTTGTTCGGAAAGCGTTCCAAGATGTTTATGGGGGATTCCGGTGCTTTGATGGTTGGATCTTTGCTTGGAGTGATGGCGATTAGATTTTGTGAAACGGATATCAATCTGAAAGGTATTTGTGCGGTAGAAGCAGCGCCCGGAGTGGTGTTCAGCGTATTGGCTATTCCGGTGATAGATACGTTGCGGTTGTTCGCTTCCCGCTGGATGAGAGGAAAATCTCCTTTTGCGCCCGATAAACGGCATTTGCATCATAAATTATTGACCATATATAACGGTGTGCATAAAAAAGCTACCTTTACTATTTTAGGTTTGAACCTGTTATTTATGGCATTCGCATATATCGGAAGAGACTGGAGAAATGAAATATTGGTCGGCGGAGATATCGTTCTGTTCGCTGTTATGTTCTATATTGTCGACCGGTTGGCAAAGAGAAAGTTAGCTCAGAAAGCTGCGAAATAAACGATTGCAGAGAATCGGTATTCGCCCGGAGATGATTCCGGGTTTTTTAGTTTTTATTTATAAAAAACGAGATCATGAAAGGTATAATATTAGCCGGAGGGTCCGGAACACGTTTGTATCCTATTACCAAGGGGGTTTCTAAACAGTTGTTGCCCATTTATGATAAGCCCATGATTTATTATCCGTTGTCTGTTTTGATGCTGGCCGGGATAAGAGAGATATTGGTGATTTCAACTCCTCAGGACTTGCCCGGTTTTCGTCGTCTTTTGGGAGAAGGAGAGGATTATGGAGTGAAGTTTACTTATGCGGAACAACCGAGTCCGGATGGGTTGGCTCAGGCTTTTATTATCGGCCGCGAATTTATCGGCAGTGATTCGGTTTGTCTGGTTTTGGGAGATAATATTTTTTATGGACAGAGCTTTTCACATATGTTGCAGGAAGCGGTGAGAAATGCCGAGGAGGAGAAGAAAGCCACGGTTTTCGGTTATTACGTCAATGATCCGCAACGATATGGGGTGGCGGAATTCGATGAGAAGGGAAATGTATTGAGTATAGAGGAAAAGCCTGTGCAGCCGAAATCGAATTATGCCGTAGTCGGATTGTATTTTTATCCGAATAAAGTAGTCGGGGTGGCTTCCGGAATAAAACCTTCGGCCAGAGGGGAACTGGAAATTACGACCGTCAATCAGACCTTTTTGCGAGACGAAGAATTGAAAGTACAGTTGTTGGGACGAGGTTTTGCGTGGCTGGATACCGGTACTCACGATTCTTTATCCGAAGCTTCGACCTTTGTAGAAGTGATCGAGAAAAGACAGGGCTTGAAAATTGCTTGTCCCGAAGAAATTGCCTATAAAAAAGGATGGATCGATGCCCGAAAATTGAGGGATTTGGCTGTTCCGATGGCAAAAAATCAGTATGGGCAATATTTATTGAAGTTACTTCGATAAATGCTGTTAGCAAGAATTAAAATAGTGGCTATGAAGGTGATTAAAACAAGTATATCGGATGTCGTTATCCTGGAACCCCGGGTTTTCGGTGACGAGCGTGGCTATTTTTTCGAGAGTTTTTCCCAGCGTGAATTTAATGAGCAAGTGGCTGAGGTTACATTCGTCCAGGATAATGAGTCTAAATCGTCGTATGGGGTGGTAAGAGGTTTACACTACCAGTTGCCTCCTTACACTCAGGCGAAATTAGTCCGTGTGGTGGAAGGTGAAGTACTGGATGTTGTCGTGGATCTACGGAAAAATTCGGCTACTTTTGGAAAACATGTGGCCGTAGTCTTGTCTGGTGAAAATAAACGACAGTTTTTTATTCCTAAAGGATTTGCACATGGGTTCGCTGTGTTGAGTCCACAGGCGGTTTTTCAATATAAATGTGACAATTATTATGCTCCGCAGTATGAGAGTGGGATTCAGTTCGATGATCCGGCGCTGGGGATCGATTGGAAAATTCCTGAAGCAGAAATGATTCTCTCGGCAAAGGACAGAAAACATAAGGGATTGAGTGAGGCGTTTGTTTTTGAGGGGTAGGTTAGGGGAACGGAGAATGGAGAAATTGAGGGACTTTTAATAGTTGTAAAGGTTTCAGTGGTTGCGGGAGTGTGAGTCTCTGTTGTAGCCGCTGGTACTGGGAAATGTACATTTAATTTATAATTTATGGCGAATATATTGATTACAGGGGCTAACGGACAATTGGGTTCGGAGTTGAGAAAGATCGGTTTTTCCCCTTTGGATGAAGTGTTTTTTACAGATGTTGCCGAATTGGATATTACCGATTATACGGCGATCGAAAAGTTTATCCAGGTACATGAAGTGGATACGATTATCAACTGTGCGGCTTATACGGCTGTAGACCGGGCTGAAGACGAACCCGGGCCAGCTGCTGAAATTAATACCCAAGCCGTAGCAAATTTGGCAAAGGCGGCACAAAAGGGAGATTGTCTGCTGATTCATATCTCTACGGATTATGTATTCGACGGTACCGCAACGACACCTTATACAGAGAAAATAAAGACTTGTCCGGTCAGTGTGTACGGTAAGACCAAATTGGCCGGAGAAGAGGCGATCATCCGTTCCGGTTGTTTTTATATTATTATTCGTACCGCCTGGCTTTACTCCGCCTTCGGTCATAATTTTGTGAAAACCATTTTGCGCCTGGCAGAAGAGCGGCCGGAGATCAATGTGGTAAACGATCAGATCGGTACTCCTACTTATGCAGAAGATCTGGCCAAAGCGATTGTCAAAATTATGGCTAACGATGATCGGGTAGAACATGAAGGGATTTATCATTACAGTAATGCCGGAGTCTGTTCGTGGTATGATTTCGCAGTTGAAATCGTACGGCTGAGCGGTTTGAACTGCCGGGTAAATCCGGTGACTACAGCCGAATATCCGACTAAAACACATCGGCCTGCTTATTCGGTATTGGATAAAACTAAAATAAAGCATACCTTTGGAGTCGAAGTGCCGGAGTGGCAAGAGGCGCTGAGGAGGATGATGGGGGAAATAAGTGGGGAACAGAGAAAGGAAAAAATATAAAGTTATGAAAAATATTTTAATTACCGGAGGTGCCGGTTTTATCGGTTCACATTTAGTACGGTTGATGGTAAATAAATATCCGGAGTATCGGATTATAAATCTGGATAAGTTGACTTATGCCGGGAATCTGGCTAATCTGAAAGATATTGAAAAGAAACCGAATTATGTGTTCGAGAAAGCCGATATTTGTGATTTTCCGGCCATACAGGCTATTTTTGAAAAGTATCAGGTCGATGGCGTTATTCATTTGGCTGCCGAAAGTCATGTAGATCGTTCGATCAAAGATCCGTTTTCTTTCGCTCAGACCAATGTGATGGGAACGTTGAGTATGTTGCAGGCTGCTAAATTAGCCTGGGAGGGCCATTTTGACGATAAGTTGTTTTACCATGTTTCGACCGACGAGGTGTACGGTGCTTTGCAACCCGGTAAGGAACTGTTTACCGAAAAGACCAAGTACGATCCGCATTCTCCTTATTCGGCTTCTAAAGCTTCGTCGGATCATTTTGTCCGGGCTTATCACGATACTTACGGTTTGCCGGTAAAGATCTCGAATTGTTCGAATAACTACGGTTCTTATCAGTTTCCCGAAAAATTGATTCCTTTGTTTATTAATAATATTCGTCATAATAAGCCGCTCCCGGTGTATGGAAAAGGAGAAAATGTCCGGGATTGGTTGTTTGTCGAAGATCATGCACGGGCTATCGATTTGATTTTTCATAAAGGGAAAGTCGGGGATACCTATAATATCGGCGGTTTTAACGAATGGAAGAATATCGATCTGATCAAAGTACTGATCAAGGTAACGGACCGTTTGCTGGGGCGTCCCGAAGGGGCTTCCGATCATTTGATCACTTATGTAACAGACCGGGCCGGGCACGATCTGCGCTATGCTATCGATTCAACAAAATTGAAAAATGAATTGGGCTGGGAACCTTCGCTACAATTTGAAGAAGGTATTGAAAAGACTGTGAAATGGTATTTGGAAAATCAGGAGTGGTTGGATAATGTGACGAGTGGAGATTATCAGAAATACTACGAGATGATGTACAAATAAGTCGAAGATGAAATAAAAAACGATTTCCCGGCCCGAACGACCGGGAATTTTTTTAGTGAATAAAAGCCGGGTGAATATTTTGACCCGGTAATTTCAAGGTGTCAAAGACCAGCGTAGATTCGGCAGAATCGGTTTTTAGCAGGTTGTATACTTCTTTGGCGCGTTTGATTTCTTTCATCAGGTCGTTTTCGTTCAGTGCGTGTGCTGCGTCGCGTTGCAGTTGGTATTTATAGGCTTCCATGAATGTGTTGAAGGAAATTTTGTCTACATCGACACTGGATTTAACGGCGGTAAATGCCAATACGGATTCTATTTTTTGAGTGATACCTACTACAGTAACCTTGCGGATCCAGGATTTGACATCTATACGTACCAGTGCCAGACCATCGACCATGATGAAGTAGTCCGAATGTTCGGCTTGTACTCCTTCACCCGATCCCATCAGCATATTGATACCGGCTCCGATCAGTGCTCCGACTCCGGAGATTACGTTTTCACTACCTCCGGTGACGAAGCTTTTTATTGCATTAGTCGCTTCTCCGACGATTTTGGTGGAATCGTCTTTACAATAGGCCCTCATTTCCGAGGTGTCGGCAATGATATGGGTAATCGGAATGGTAGGGTTTTCGATAGTCCCGGCTGTGCGGATATTGTCTGCAATCTGCGTCTTGAAGTGATCACATTTGCTGGTTGCCAGTTCGAAAAGCAGGTTCAGGTTCAGCATGATTTCTTCTTTCTTTTCAGGTGCCGGATCGGCTTTTTTAATGGAATTTCTTAAACTAGACATGGCTTTTAAATTTAAAAATAAACTGTTGTTTTGTAAGCTTACCCGGCAAAAGTAGTCGGGATTAAAACGGAGGAGTAAATAATTTTTTAAGAGGTAGGTCATTGTTTGTAGATCGTTGGTTAGGTTATTTAAAAAGAAAAGCGGATGGTTGATAAACTCCAATTGACAGTTTAAGAAAGGAAAGAGGATTTAAAAACAGGAGCTGTTATTTTTGGTACCGTAAGCTTACAGCAGTGTTATTCATTAAAAATTTTAAATCATGGAAAATCAAGAATTTGATATAGAACTTTTGGAAAAAAAGTTGGAAGAATATGAGCAGGCTGATTCGAATGTGCGAAGCGAAGAAGTACTCGAATTTGTGAAAAAAGTACTGGATATCACTTTACTCCAGCTCAGTAAAGGGAATGTATCGGATCGGGATATAGAAGAGGATATTCGGTTTGTCCGGGATGAAATCGGGAAACCGGACTTTTTGAAACAGTTGGTTCTGCATGTACAACAGGCTGCTGATAGGTGGGCCTCTGCATCAAAAGAGGAAAATGGACAAGATTACCTTTTCTCTGAATTGTGTCTTTTAATAAAGTTGGGAAGGAATGCCGTTTGTACGTTGGGCTTTTTATGTTGCAGAGAAGGAAAATTCGGGGTTTTATACGATTTTATGACGGCAGGAAATCAAGTGTTGGGTGGGTATTATGATTGGAAGACCCGGCTTAGATCGTATTTTATGAATCTGATCACCCCTTCTATGCTGGCAGAGGCTTTCGATTCTTTACGTCTGGGGAAAGTGGCTGTTCAGACAGCCGGTTGGCGGACGGACAATACCATGGCGGTCCCACAGCTGGTGTCCGATTATTTTCTTTATGTCGATAAAGCTTATGGAGACCGGTTGGATGTACATCTGCGGGGAGAAACCTTGGCTACGCCTGCCAGGCTGGGATTCCCCGCTGTAAAGTTCGACCTTTTTTATGACGGGAGCACCGGACTTTTTAAGTTGCCTTTCGGGTTTCAGGGCTGGTTCGGGCTGTGTGGTGAGAGAACTATCGTTGCCTTTGCTGGAACACGTCTTTTGCAGCTGGGGACGGTATTTACCGATGCAGAGCAAATTTTCGGTCCGAGTCTGATCTATGCCTGTGCTGTGGGGATGGTCGCTCTTGTGGCTCAGCATATGGGGCAAGGGAATTTGTTCGTGCTGGGACATTCTTTAGGAGGAGGGTTGACTCAATTCGCTGTTGCAGCCAATCGTTCGAATCATATTGAAGGGTGGGGATTCAATTCCGCCGGTTTATCGGAAACTTCTGTCAGAGCTTTGCTTACTGCTGCTGATGTAGCAGGTGGCATGGAAAATGTCGTTCTTCATCATTATGTTACCGGAGCCGATCCTGTTTCTAAACTGGGAGGATTGGTCGGAACGGTGACGACAATTCCGGGATCGGCTGACCTGGGGCATACGCGTGATGACTTGCGTCAGGTAATTTAAGACCGATTACCTGGGGGGAGGTATCTTGATAAGGACTTGTCGGATACTTCCTTATTCAATTGAAAATTAAATACAATCATATGGAAACATCAGGAAAACGCCGTCTCCGGATGGGGAAGAAGGGCCAATCGACCCGTTCAGGTAAAACATTGGTAGAAAATCGATCTGTTCGTACCCGTAGTTGTTTGGATACCGAAGCTATAAAAACCCTTCAAATTGCTTATGAATTTCATGGCTATTGGGAAGAAACCCTGGTTTGTCAGGGAGAAAAATATTGTAAAATAGAGATAGAAGGAGGAGGGCATTTACAAACTGTGGGGGCTCCTAACCTGCCTCAGGAAGGTATTTATGTGAACATACCTGAGAATGCAAAGTTTCTGAATTTGCAAGTCGGGGAATGTCACGAAAAAACAATAGAAGTGGAATATCCGATAGCTCCGAATCCATTGCCTGCTTTAGAAGGGGAAGAATTACTATACCGCAAAGACAGTACAATTTATGATTCCGGGTCTTTGTTTCCGGCAGAAGTGGCTGTATTCTCAGCCGTTCGTCGTATCGGGGGAGTAAAGGTTGTACATATATTAGTGAATCCTGTTCGTTATTATCCGGTACAACGGCAACTTCAGGTGGTGGAAACGATGATTTTGAAAATAACGTATGAACTATCGGAAGAGACGGACACTATCGGGAAGCCGCGGCATCATCGGTGCGGAGGCCCTGCGGTGGATATTTTGGGGATGCCGGAGATGGATGGGGTGACTACCAAGGGAGGGGGCAGAGGAGGTAGGGAAGATATACGAACGTTAAAGAATCCCGCTAATTGTGCCGAATTGCTGATCGTGACTAAACCGGACTTGAGACCGGCGTTCGATGATTTCCTCGAATTTAAAAGCCGGGATTTCAAAGTAGCTTTGGCCGATACCGGGCAGATCATATCGGAATTCGGCGGACAATCGGGGATGGATGAGCAGATCCGGGAGTTTTTGTGTTATGCTGCTGAAAATTGGCGTATTTCTCCCCGCTATATTCTGTTAGGTGGAAATATTACGGATATACCGACACATTGGGAATACTTTTTGGGGGCCAGAATTTCGTCCGATCATTTCTATGCCGACTTAAAGGGCGATTTGTCGCCCGATGTCGTCGTATCCCGTTTTCCTGCATCGGAGCCGGAAGAAATGAAGAACATGTGTGATTATTTTATTCGTTATGCTCAAACGCGTAAGGAGTGGGGAAAATCTGTACTGCTGTCTTCCTATAACCGGGAAGATTATAACGAATGTACAGAAGAAGTAGCCGGTATTATCGCTTCCGATTTCCAAATTTATAAGTGTTATGACGGTCAGGCGACAAAAGAAGAAATTATCGAAACGATCAATCAGGGAGTCGGATTTATCAATTATCGGGGACACGGACTTCCGACGGGCTGGCAGGCAGGGAATGGGCTGACTTCTGACGATCTGGTGCAATTGAAGAATGTAGATAAAATACCTCAGGTATTAAGTATCGCATGTTCGAATAATGCCCTGGAAAAAGAGCATTGTTTTGGTTGTGAATGGATCCGGCAAGGCAAAGCTGTCTCTTTCCTGGGAGCTGCCGTACCTTCTTATACCGTTGTCAATCATGAATTCGATAAATGGCTTTGGGAAGGAATCGCTCTGAAAAAACTGAAACGTGCCGGCGAAATATTCAATTACGGTATTCAAAAATTGTATATGAATAATCCCGAAAACGATTTGGTAAAACATACGATTTATGCTTATTTGTTGGTTGGAGATGCTACGGCAGAATGTGATTTTTACCGTTCGGAATGATAAACTATTTTATCGCATTGGCAAACATATGTTTTGTGTTTGTGAAATTTATTTTTGTATCTTATGGTTTGAATTTATTTTTCCTTCTGTATGTTATTAATATTATATGTGGATGGAAAAATATTTTAATGATTATCCGTATAATGTCCGTTAATTTATTTAACATCATACGAATGTTTTAATGATAAATATTTATACAAAAATATTTGCGTATTTTGCTGAAATTCAGTATATTCATAATGTTGTTTTAATCCGAAATATCATTATGAACATACTAAATTTCATGCAACGGTTCCCCGATGAAGCATCTTGCATTGCTTATCTGAAGGAACAGAGGGAACAATCAGGTATTGTCTGCAAACATTGTGGCTGTACGGAACATCGCTGGGATGCCAATAAACTTGTTTTTGAGTGCAAGCACTGCCATCATAGGCAATCATTACGCTCCGGAACTGTTATGGAACATAGCAAGCTGCCTTTCCGTTACTGGATAGCAGCCATGTTCCTGCTAACAAGCACTAAGAAATCCTTTTCAACAGAGGAAATCCGTCGCCAGTTAGGTCACAAACGTTATCAACCCATCTGGGAGATGGTCTGCAAGCTTCGGGATGTCATGGGAAAGCGTGATGAACGCTACCGCCTGACCGGTTCTGTAGAACTGGACGAAGGTTTCTTCACTGTGGAGCTTCAAGAAGAAGAAAAGGACAAACCGTTGAAAAGAGGTCGTGGCAGTCAAAGGAAAGCCAGGATTCTGGTCATGGTTGAAAGCTCCTATTCTACGAAAACTCCCAAGAGAGGAAGACCCAATAAAGCAGTCGGACACCTCAAAATGCAGGTCATATCAGATTTGGGGTCGAAGACAATTACCAAGGTTGTCAAAGAGCAACTGGAGCCGTCAGTAGAACTGACTACAGACGATTCCACATCATATATCAAGTTTGATAAACTCGTCAAGAGCCATAAGGCGGTCACTTCCGGCAAAGAAGCGGTTAAAGTCTTCCTGCCCTGGGTGCATATTGCAATAAGCAATGCCAAAAGGCTTCTGTTGGACGTTCATCATAAGCTTAAAAACGAATACTTACAATACTATCTGAATGAGTTCTGCTATAAATTCAACAGACGCTATCTCGATGAAAAACTATTTGATAGACTCGCTTTCACAGCTATCAACTATAACACCGACTTTAGGTCGAAAATTTATAGACGGACATCATGCGGATAATCATTATATTTTATGATTAAAACAGAAGGGCATGTATTGGTGATCACAATCATGCAATGTCCGGAGAGTAATGTAGTCTGTCTGGAATGTGATACGGAAGAGGAAGTGTATCGGTTGATACGGAAAATGGATTGTGAGATTACTTTTGCACAACCTTTTCATTGGAGACATTCCGGACAGTCTGTTTGGAGAGGGAGAAAAGCTGATTTTTTTTTTGTAAAAGAAGGGGCTTATTTCCGGCGTATCGATTTTAAATTCATCCGTTGGATCAAGGCGGAGGGAAGCTATTGCAAGCTGTTTATGGATAATGCCCGGGAATTGTTGTTGTCGTTCAATCTCACGGAGATTACTTCCTATTTACCGGTTCAGGATTTTGTTCGGGTACATCGTTCTTATATCGTCAATATAAATAGCGTGGATTCGTTTATCGGTAATATGTTGTTTATCGGCAATTGCCGGATACCGATCAGTAAATCCCATAAAAATGAAGTGTTGGAGCGTTTGAATTTAATCGGGGAGGTCTGATTAAACTCTGGTTCCGTTTGTAAACAAAGAAATAAAAATCTATCTTTGCGGACGTTTGGTGGGGATGGGGAAAACATTGATTATCAGTAAAAATAAGATATAAACATGATTACAGTTTCAGATTTAGAGATTCAGTTTGGAAAGCGGACGTTGTTTCAGGACGTTAATTTGAAGTTTACGCCGGGGAATTGTTACGGTGTGATCGGGGCGAACGGAGCCGGGAAATCGACTTTTTTGAGAATTTTGAGCGGAGATTTAGAGCCGACCCGGGGGACTGTGATGTTCGGACCGGGAGAGCGTTTGTCTGTCTTGAAACAGGATCACTTTGCTTACGATGAGTGTACGGTATTGGACACCGTGTTACAGGGACATATGAAGCTGTGGGAGGTGATGCAGGAAAAAAATGCGATCTATCTGAAGGAAGATTTTTCGGATGAAGACGGTATCCGGGCTGCTGAGTTGGAAGAACAATTTGCAGGAATGGACGGTTGGAATGCCGAGAGCGATGCAGCCAATCTGTTAAGTGGATTGGGAATATCCGAAGATTTGCATTATTCTTTAATGAAGGATTTAAGTGGTAAGCAAAAAGTGAGGGTATTGCTGGCACAAGCCTTGTTCGGAAAACCGGATAACCTGCTTTTGGACGAACCGACCAATGATCTGGACCTCGAGACTGTCATGTGGCTGGAAAATTATCTGGCGAATTATGAAAATACGGTGTTGGTGGTTTCACATGACCGTCACTTTTTGGATTCTGTATGTACCCATTCGGTAGATATCGATTACGGTAAGATTACTCTTTTTGCCGGGAACTATAGTTTCTGGTATGAGTCCAGTCAGTTGGCTTTACGTCAGGCTCAGGCTAAGAATAAAAAGGCTGAAGAAAAGCGGAAAGAATTGCAGGAATTTATTTCCCGGTTTAGTGCGAACGTGGCCAAGTCCAAACAAACTACGAGTCGTAAAAAGATGCTGGAAAAGCTCAATATCGAAGAGATTATGCCTTCTACACGGAAATATCCCGGTATTATTTTTACTCCGGAACGGGAAGTGGGCAACAAGATTCTGGAAGTCCGGAATCTGAGCAAGAGTATAGATGGAAAATGCCTGTTCAAAGAGGTTGAGTTTGCGGTAGAGAAAGACGATAAGATCGTTTTCCTGTCCCGGGATCCGCGTGCCATGACCGCTTTGTTGGAAATTATTGCCGGTAATGAAAAACCGGATAGCGGTGACTATACGTGGGGTGTGACTATAACGACCGCTTATCTGCCTTTGGATAATTCGGCATTTTTCGATACCGAAATGCGTCTGATCGATTGGTTAGGGCAATATTCTGCCGATACGAGCGAGACTTTCCTGCGTGGTTTCCTGGGGAAGATGCTGTTTTCCGGGGAAGACATATACAAGAATGTGAAAGTGTTGTCGGGAGGAGAGAAAATGCGTTGTATGATCGCCCGGATGATGTTGAACAATGCGAATGTACTGCTGCTCGATTCTCCGGCTAATCATCTCGATTTGGAATCGATACAGGCTTTTAACAATACTTTGGTATCCTTCAAGGGAGTGGTTTTGATGAATTCGCATGACCATGAGTTTATCCAAACGGTTTGTAACCGGGTGATCGAACTGACTCCGAATGGGATTATCGACAAACGAATGGATTTTGACGATTATATCGTCAACGAAAATATCAAAGAACAATTGGATAAGATGTACCGGGAGTAACGTTTTTAGGTAATCTTATAAAATAAAAGGGTTATGGGATCTCCTGTAGCCCTTTTTTTATAAGAGTTATAGAGTTACAAGAGTTGTAGAGTTATAAGAGTTATAAGGAGGAGGAAGGAAATTGGTTTATTTTTTCGTGGATATTCTAATAATGTTGTATATTTGAAAAAATAAAACTATTCGTGCAAATAAAGTATTAATATGAAAGTGAGAACTTATTTTTTTGGGTGTTTGTTGAGTGTGCTGATGTGGCAGTGTGCTCCGAAAGAGAATGAATATGTAGTTATTGCCGGTAAGGGTGTTGCTGAGGATACGGCTTGGATGAAAGTGGCGGAGGCCTTACAGAATAAGCATCGGGCGGCTTTGTTGTCCTATCGGGAAGATCCGGCGGAATTATTGCCCCAATTACAACAGATACATCCCAGATATGTGGCTATTGTAGAAAAACCGGAGACTCTGGGGAGGGATTATGTAATGGAAATGCATCGGTTGAGCCGGAAAGTAGATAACGATATCTACGCTGATTTTTTATGGGGAATTATCACCGGATATGATGCTGCCGGGGCGATGAAAATGGTAAATAATTCAACGGAACCTTTGATTATCAAGGATGCTGTCGCTTCGATTTGGGAGTTACATTCGGCCAAATGGTTCGATCGGTATGGTTGGGTGGACGATCATACGCAGGGAATGTGGGGAGAAAAAAAATCTGCACAGGATACGGTAGTGACCTATCAGTTACCTCAGGTACCGACGAAGATGTTAAGTCGTAACCGGAAAGGCGGGTTCGATACGGTAATGATGCCGAGGGTAAATCCGGTGGATGAAATGCAGACTTTCTATAATTTATATGCTACTTATAATCCTGATTTGGTCGTGACAGCTGCACATGCTACCGAGCGAAATCTGGAGATGCCTTTTTCTTTGGGAAATATCAAAGCGAAAGACGGACAGTTGTATATGGATTTTCCGAATGATCCGCAAAATATGAAGGAAAGCGGAAAAAGAAAAGTATATTTTGCCGTTGGGAATTGCCTGATCGGTAATGTCAATAATACCAAAGAGAGTATGGCGATCGCCTGGATGAACAGTGGTAATGCGGCGACGATGATCGGATATGTCGTGACTACCTGGCATGGTCGTAACGGTTGGGGAGGATTGAAGTATTGGCTGACCAATCCGGGACGTTATTCCCTGGCAGAGGCTATATATATGAATCAGCAGGATTTAATGTATCAACTGAATGAATGGGATCCTAAATTAGTTACTTTGGCCTATCCTTATACGGAAGAGGAATTCCAGGAAGCTCCCCGTTTAATTCAGGAGACGATCGGAGTAGAACCTACACATGATCAGATCGGTTTTGTGCATGACCGGGATGTTTTGGCTTATTACGGAGATCCTAAATGGAATGTGCGGTTACAGGAAATAGCCGAAGAGAACGATTATACAGTGAATACTTCTGTACAGGGGAACAAGTGTACTGTGACGATACAAACCAAGGAAAATTTCAGTTTGGAGAGAATGAAAGGAGACCGGTTCAAACAAGAACATGTACTCGATCTGCCATTCAGTTATTTCTTTCCTCAGCGTCTGAATAATCCGCGTCTGTCTGCCGGTCAGGATTGGAAAGCTGCTGTAGATGAGAATTTTCTGTTGATTTACAATGCAGATTTCAAACCGGGTCAAACTTATACGGTAGAATTGGATATAAACTGAAATAATCGCTAACATGCTGAAATATTGGTTAGGAATCGTCGGGTTGTTTGTTTGGGGGGGATGCAGTACGAGCTTTACCCCTCAGGAGGTGAAGGTGATAAAGGAAGGCGGGGGGATAATGCGGGTATGGAAGACCGATAACCGGGAAGATTCTTTATTTTTACGTCAGCAGGCCATAGAATTGACTCCCGGGGAGATCCGGACGGAACTTTTTCAGGTATTGAAGCAACGGATGCTGGCGACAGTAAACGATTCGGCGGACCCGGGTGTCGGTATTGCTGCTCCCCAGGTGGGAATAAGCCGGCGATTGATCGCCGTACAGCGGTACGATAAACCGGGAGCTCCTTTTGAGTTTTACATCAACCCGGGTATTGTGTCGGCTTCTGAAGAGCAGTCTTTGGGAAAAGAGGGGTGTCTGTCTGTTCCGGATGTCGTTGGCGAGGTATGGCGTTCGAATGAAATCGTGGTTCGTTATATCCCTGAACTGACCTCGATTAAACGGATGTTGAGTCGTGAAAAAACGGATTCAACTTTTAAATTCGAGGTGAAGGTGGAGTATCGGAATACGTGGGAACCGGTATGCGATACTATCCGGGGATTTACGGCTGTGATCTTTCAGCATGAAATCGATCATTTGAACGGCATCCTTTTTACAGATAAAATGATAAAAGAATAAATTTATCAGGACAATGAATTTTAGTTTATAAAGTTTAATGGCTAGTTTTATAAACTGAATTGAATAAGCTATGAGAACCTTTGTCGAAAAAATACTTAATGCGCCTGCCGGAAGTATAGTTATACGGCGGCCGGATATCGTGATGAGTCATGATAATTCTGCCCGTATCCGGAAAATTTTTGAAGAAATGGGTGGGGAAAAGCTGAAAGATGCCGGAAAGTTGCTGGTTGTACTGGATCGTAAAATGACCGGGACAACCGATGAATTGATCCGGGATTATAATTCGATCCATCGTTTTATGGACGAACAGAAAGTAGAGCATTTCTTCGATTGTGACAAAGGGATCTGTCATGAAATATTGGCCGGGCAGCTGAAACCGGGAGGATTGATTGTAGGAAACGACAGCCATACCTGTACGGCAGGCGCTTTCAATTGTATGGCTGTGGGGTTGAATAAGACGGAAACGGCGGTACTTTGGAAAGAAGGCGAAATGTGGTTCAGGGTACCTGAAACGATTAAGATTAGTTTGAAAAATCGTTTGCCGGAGGGAGTATATGCCAAGGATTTGGCTTTGTGGATAATGGGGATGCTCCGGGAAGAAAATGTCGCCTATAAATCGTTGGAGTTTCATGGAGAGGGGGTGCCTGCCTTGTCTATCGCCGACCGGATGACCCTGGCTAATGTTACTGCTGAGATGGGGTTGAAGAGCGCAGCTTTCCCGCCCGACGATAAGTTGGCGGATTATTTCGGTGATTATGCCGTACAGGGTGTTTGGGCGGATCGGGATGCTATGTATTACAAGGAATTCGAGGTCGATTTGGCGCAGGTGATCCCGTTGGTGATGGAAGTCGGAGAAATAAACGAGATAAAAGCACCTGGAGAATGGGGTAGGCTGGAAATTCAGCAGGGATTGATCGGAGCTTGTGCCAGTGGGCGGTTGGAAGATTTAAGAGTGGTTGCCCGGATTTTGGATGGGAAAAAGATTGCTTCGGGGTTCCAGCTTTCTATCGTCCCGGCTTCCCGGGAGATTTATTTGCAGGCCATTCAGGAGGGGATTATCGATCGGTTAGTGAAGTCAGGAGCCTCTATATTAGGGTCCAGTTGTGGTCCTTGCTTGGGTAGCAGCCATATGATAATGGCGGATACCCGTCGTTTTATTACTACAGTAAACAGCAATTCGATGCGAAGGCTGTCGGCTATCGGTGTAGAGAAATACGTAGCGTCCCCGGCGACTGTGGCGATGACTGCTTTGACCGGAGTTTTGACAGTAGAAGTTGAACGGACCGATGCAAAATATCCTTATTGGGAAATGCCTAAAGTGTGGGTAACTGTGAATGAGTTCGAGCGTCGTTATCATAACCGGGTTTGGAATTATGGGGATTTGAACAGCATCGCCTGTGAACAGTTGTTCGATGAAGCATGTACTTACCGGATTGCACCGGATAATTTTAAAGCGATACAACCTTATTTGTTGGCAGGTTTGGATGCCTCTTTTGCAAAAAACGTCCAGGTGGGCGACTTGATGCTCGGAGGAGAAAATTTCGGCTGTGGGAAGCTATTACAACATGCGGTTGTCGGTTTAAGGGAGGCCGGTATCAAAGCGATTATCGTGAAATCGGTGGATCGCCGTTTTTTTAGAATGGCTGCCAATAATGGATTATGGATTATTGTTGCACCTGCCTTAGTGGAGAAATACCGGAGCGGTGACCAGATAGAAATAGATGTCGAAGATGAACGGATTTTTCTGAATCGGGAAGAATTTAAATTACCTTTTATCGATGCCGCTTTTACCGAAATGATCCGGAACGGAGGTATCTATTAAGGTACCTCCGTTCCCCAAATTTATGATAGAACTATTTAGCTACTCGTTCGTCCCCAAAGATGGACATCTTTGTCTGACCTTATTCCTTCTATAAGACTTTTCTTAAAATTAAGCATTTAGACGTAAAGTATTATCGCAAAAAATAACTTTCTTCGCATCTCAAAATTTTAAAATTTAATTAAAATATATATGAAAAAATGGTTTGAACAATTTAAGACAGAAGATTGGGTGGTTGTGGCTGTCAGTATTCTTTTACTGGCTTTTGCCATCATTACTCCCAATTATCTTCCCCGTATACCCAAACATCTGGCCGATACGGAATCCTGGGGAAATGCAATATTTCTTTTCGTCATTGTATTAGTCATACTTTATATCGGCTGGCTTTTACTCGGCAGACCCTTAAAAGGTTTATTCCTTTCCCTGATCGCTGTATTTTCTGTCTCTTTATTGGCACAGATTACGGCAGCCCTGCCTCAAGTAAGCTATTATGGATTCGAATCTGTCTTTTTCTCTGTTATCTTCGGTTTGATTATTCGCAATGTTTTTCGCGTACCTGCCTGGATGAAACCTGCTATTCAAAGTGAGTTTTTCATTAAAATCGGGGTGGTTTGTTTAGGAGCGACTATTCTTTTCAGTGATGTCATGAAATCCGGTGCAGTAGGTCTTGTACAGGCTGTCCTGGTTGTGAGTATCGTATGGTTTTTCGCCTATTTTATCTCCCGGCGGTTGGGAGTTGACCAGCGTTCTGCCATGATCCTGTCCAGTGGGGTCTCTATTTGCGGAGTTTCTGCTTGTATTACAGCTGCACGTGTTGCAGGAGGCGATGACAAAAAATTATCTTATATTGTTTCTTTGGTGTTAATCATTGTCGTTCCTATGATCTATATGATGCCCTGGCTGGCCCATCTGCTTCTTCCTGTCCTATTCGACGACCCTCAGGTAATACAGGAAGTGGCCGGAGCCTGGATCGGCGGAACCATCGATACGACAAGTGGTGTTGCCGCTTCCAGTGCTATCGTCAGCGAATTATCGAACCAGCATGCTGTTATTATCAAAGGAGCCCAGAATGTTTTAATCGGTTTTGTAGCTTTTTTTATAGCCTTATACCTTTCTACCCGGGGAGAGAAAGGTAGTAATTCTCCTTCTCTGGGGATTGTCTGGGAAAAATTCCCGAAGTTTATTATCGGCTTTGTTGCAGCTTCACTCGTATTCAGTATCTTTCAGGCAAATGACCTTTTCCTGGTAAATGAAAAAGGGAAACTCATCGAACCGGGAATCGCTAAAATGTTCAGTACTGTTTTTTTCAGTTTGGCATTTGTCTGTGTAGGACTGGAAACCCAGATAAAAGATATTGTCTCCCGTGAAAACCGCAATGTCATGTGGTCTTTTCTTACTGCACAGACTTTTAATATTCTGGTTACTTTTATTATTGCCTGCCTGTTGTTCGGCATCGTTAAACCGATGCTGGGATAAATTAAGCTGAGAGATGAGATAATTCACTGGAAATGTCTCATCTCTTAGCATATACTCATCCGGTTCTCGCCCAATCAGACCTGGGTTTATTTCGTTAGTAATTCGTCTTCGGTGATCGGAATTGGCGACCCGGTCGCTTCTGTCGGTCGTCTAACTTTTTCTATCACTGACCGGCGGAACTCCTCGCAAGCTCGTCAGACACCACCGGTCGGGCGTTCAGAAAAAGCAAGACGACACTCGACAGAGCTCCAATGGTCGCCAATCCCGATCACCTCCGACTTACGTTATCACTGAATTGCAAACCAGTCTTGATTTAAGAAAGATTATTCTCACTGGAAATAATCCGGACGGTCCGGCTTCCTGCTGTTGCAAATTTTTGGTTGTATTTTCTTTGCCGGTTAGCTCTGCCGTGAGATGAAGGGTTTTATGCCGGAAGACCATTGGAGCAGGAACGAGGGTCCGGTTAGGTTTTCCGAACGCCCGACCGGTGGTGTTTGACGAACGCAGTGAGGAGTTCCGCCGGTCAGTGAAGGAAAGCCTTAACGGACCGGTCCAGGCGAACCGGTCTGACGGGATAAAACCCGGAATCGGAATAGAAAGAAAAAATAAACCTACGTTTATAAGTGTAAATATGTATATAACTGCTTTATTTTATTCTTATTGGGATTGCTATGGATTTGAAGCTTGGGCTGTCTTTTTGTCACTTTCATTTTTTTGGCATAACAATTGTGTATTTACTTGCGTAAACTTGAATTTAAAACTAAAAAACAGATATACTATGGCAACTGGAAAAATAGGAGTATCAACGCAGAATTTATTTCCGATTATTAAGAAGTTTCTCTATTCGGATCATGAAATTTTTCTTCGTGAAATAGTGTCGAATGCAGTAGATGCTACACAAAAATTGAAAGTATTGGCATCTTCGGGAGAATTTAAAGGGGAGGCTTCTAATTTGCGGGTGCGGGTGAAAGCTGACAAAGAGGCAGGTACTTTGACGGTATCCGACAGCGGTATCGGAATGACCCGGGAAGAGGTGGAAAAATACATCAACCAGATTGCTTTTTCGGGAGCAGAAGAATTTTTGGAAAAACATAAAGATGATGCCGCTACGATCATCGGTCATTTCGGATTAGGATTTTACTCTGCCTTTATGGTGAGCGATAAGGTGGAAATCGTGACCAAATCGTACAAAGAAGGAGCGCAGGCTGTAAAATGGACCGGTGAAGGAGATACCGAATACACCCTGGAAAATACCGAAAAAGCCGAACGGGGAACGGATATCATTATGTATATCAATGCCGAGGAAAAGGATTTCCTGGAAGAGAATAAGCTACAGGATTTATTAACGAAGTATTGTAAATTCCTCCCGATAGAGATTGTTTTCGGAAAGAAGAAAGAATGGAAAGATGGAAAATATGTCGATACCGAAGAAGATAATATCATCAATGACACCAATCCGCTGTGGACACGTAAACCATCCGAACTGAAGGAAGAAGATTATCAGAAATTCTACCGGGAATTGTATCCCATGGCACAAGATCCTTTGTTCCATATCCATTTGAATGTAGATTATCCGTTTAATCTGACCGGTATTCTTTATTTCCCGAAAATCGATAATAAGTTTGAAATACAAAAAAATAAAATTCAATTATACAGCAATCAGGTGTATGTTTCTGATTCTGTCGAAGGGATCGTACCCGAATACCTGACTTTACTGCATGGGGTGATTGATTCGCCGGATATTCCGTTGAATGTATCCCGTTCCTATTTGCAAAGTGACCGGAATGTGAAGAAGATTTCCAACCACATTACGAAGAAAGTGGCCGACAGTCTGACCGATATCTTCAAAAACAACCGGGAAGAGTACGAGAAAAAATGGGATGACCTGAAGGTATTTATTCAATACGGCATGCTGACAGACGAGAAATTTGCCGAACGGGCCAATCCTATCGTGCTGCTCAAAGATACCGATGGGAAATATTTTACCCTGGAAGAGTATGAAAATCTGGTGAAAGTTAACCAAACGGATAAGGACAATCATATCGTTTATCTGTACGCTACCGACGTACAGGAACAATATACTTACATCCAGGCTGCGAAGGATAAAGGTTATGACGTTCTGGTGATGGATGGGCAGTTGGACACACATTTTATCAATCATATCGAGCAGAAAAATGCCGATCATAAATTTTTACGTGTCGACTCGGATGTGATTGATAAACTGATTCCTAAAAATGAAACGAAGGAAACCGATTGGAGCGAAGCTGAACAGGAGGAGATGAAGGATGTTTTCAATGCACAACTCCCTAAAGAAGGAGGCATGTATGTGGTCAATTTCGAAGCATTGGGCGAAACGGCCGATCCTGTTTTAATCACCCGTTCTGAGTTTATGCGGCGGATGAAAGAGATGGCTGCCATGAATCCGGGGATGGGATTCTATGGAGCTATGGATGACCAGTTTACGTTGGTAGTGAATACCGATCATAAGCTGGTAAAGAATATCCTGGCTGATGAACAGAAAGAAATGGCGGCTAAACTCGAACCGATCGATTTCGAAATTAAAGAAAATGAAGGGAAGAAAACAGAGATCGACGAACTGAACAAAGGGAAGAAAGAAGATGAAATTCCACAAGTCGACAAAGACCGGAAGAAAGAATATGACGATAAGATCAATGGCTTGAGAAAACAAAAACAAGAGCTGTTGCAGGAATATGGTAAAGGTAATCAGGTGGTCGGCCAGTTGATCGACCTTGCCTTACTCGCTAACGGTCTGTTGAAAGGAGAAGCACTGAATAAATTTGTGAAGAGAAGCGTAGAGTTGATTAAATAACCGAAAGACGGAAGATGTGAAAGCGGGCATTGTTGAAGATGCCCGCTTTTATTTTAATAAAACTATTTCCAATTTTGTAGACGTTAAGTAAGATTTCGGCTAACTTTTTGTAGGTTTGTAAATCCCGGAGGATAGATTTTAAGGATAGATTACGATCTTGTGGGAGAGGGATATGAGATATTTAGTATAAAAAATTAACTTTGCAAATTATTGAACTTTTGTGTTGATCGGGCGTTATACCTCTTGAGACTGAAGTTAAACAGAAGATTATTATTAAAAGACATCGGAATATGAAATATGTCGGAGCACATGTCAGTATATCGGGTGGAGTGGAGAATGCTCCTGTAAATGCTTATCGGATCGGAGCGAAAAGTTTCGCTTTATTTACGAAGAATCAACGCCAATGGGTGGCAGCACCCTATTCGGCTGAAAATATGGAACGTTTTCATCAGCGTTGTCAGGAATTCGGTTATACGGCCGATCAGATTCTGCCTCATGATAGTTACCTGATCAATTTGGGAAATCCCGATAAAGAGGCTTTGGAAAAATCCAGGAGTGCTTTTCTGGATGAAATGTTGCGTTGTGAACAACTGGGACTGAAACTACTCAATTTTCATCCGGGAAGTTCGTTGAAGAAAGTGAGTGAGGAGGAGTGCCTGACGATAATTGCCGAATCGATC
Organism: Odoribacter splanchnicus DSM 20712; assembly: GCF_000190535.1. GTDB lineage: Bacteria > Bacteroidota > Bacteroidia > Bacteroidales > Marinifilaceae > Odoribacter > Odoribacter splanchnicus. The sequence continues at coordinate 1,094,425 of NC_015160.1, read as the reverse complement.
AATATCACGCTGGATAAGACCAAGAGTGTCTGTGCCGTGCTTGAGAATACGGCCGGACAAGGGTCTAATCTGGGATATACTTTTGAACAGTTGGCCTATATTATCGACAAAGTTGAAGATAAAGACCGGATTGGAGTATGTATCGATACCTGTCATGCTTTCGCTGCCGGATATGACCTCAAGAGTGAAAACGGCTTTCAGGAAACTTTTGAGCATTTCAATGAAGTGATCGGATTGAAGTATCTGAAAGGTATGCATCTGAACGATTCTAAAAAAGGGCAAGGTTCTCATGTCGATCGGCACGAGGTGCTCGGGAAAGGCGAATTGGGTATAGAGACTTTCCGCCGGATTATGAGAGATCCCCGTTTCGATCGTATGCCGCTGATTCTGGAAACCCCCGATGAAGAAAACTGGGCGGAAGAAATAAAGATGCTTTATAAATTAGAAGAGCATAAGAGCTTATGAAAATAGGATTATTATCGGATACACATGGCTGGTTGGATAGCAAGATATTGGATTTTTTCAAAGATTGCGATGAGGTTTGGCATTGCGGGGATATCGGTGATTTAGCGGTTACCGATCGTTTGGCCGCCAACTTTAATTTACGCGCTGTATACGGTAATATCGATGGAGGAGAGATAAGGACGATGTTTGCCCCTACTTTAATATTCGATTGTGAAGGAGTAAAAACAGTGATGACCCACATCGGAGGATATCCCGGACATTATGACGCCGGAATACGGACGCTATTGTACGACGAACGCCCGCAGCTGTTTGTCTGCGGCCATTCTCATATCCTGAAAGTTATGTTCGATAAGACGCTGGGATGTTTACACATCAATCCCGGGGCTGCCGGGAAGTATGGTTTCCATAAAGTCAGGACAGCCATCCGTTTTGTCATAGAAAAGGGGAAAATGAAAGATTTGGAAGTATTGGAACTTGAGAAGAAGTAGAGATATAACTATTCCTGGATAACGAAGTAACTTTAAATAAGATGAAAAGACTTTTTATTTTGACAGGGCTCTTGCTGCTGACAGGAGCACTATTCAACCGGACGATAGCACAAAACCGGGAGAATCAGGTGAGAGAACAAAGCATAAAATATCAGCGGCTGATGGCCTATATCGATGCCTTTTATGTCGATACCGTAAATTTGCAGAAGCTGACGGAAGATGCGATTATAAAAGCTTTGTCCGATCTCGATCCTCATTCAGTTTATATCACGAAGGAAGAAGTGGATGAGATGAACGAGCCTTTGGAAGGTGGATTTTTCGGTATAGGTATTCAGTTTACTATTCTCCGGGATACGTTGGCTGTTGTGGCTATCGTGCCTGGCGGCCCTTCCGAGAAGGCCGGATTGATGGCAGGAGACCGGATCGTTTCCGTGGACGGAGAGAATATCGCCGGGAAAAAATTATCGAATACAGAGGTCCGGAAGCGCTTGAAAGGAGAGGAAGGCACGATTGTCAAGGTCGGCGTGCTGAGAGGACATGAAAATATGGATTTCCGTATTATCCGGGGAAAAATTCCGATTTATAGTATCGATGCTACTTATATGCTGGATAAGACGACCGGATATATCAAGTTATCCCGCTTTGCAGCGACCACGATCGATGAATTCGAGGAAGCTGTCAAAAAATTGCAGGCTCAGGGGATGAAAGATTTGATACTGGACTTGCAGACGAATGGAGGGGGATATATGGGAGCCGCTATCGGTATCGCCGATCACTTGTTGGATGGACGGAAGATGATCGTTTATACCGACGGGGTCAATTCCGGGCGGCGCGAAGAATATTCAACGCCTATAGGACTCTTGCAGGGTGGACGGGTGGTCGTATTGATCGACGGCAATTCGGCTTCTGCCAGTGAGATTGTTTCCGGAGCTGTTCAGGATTGGGATAGGGGCGTATTGGTGGGCCGGAGGTCTTTCGGGAAAGGCTTGGTGCAAAGACAGTTTCCTCTGACCGACGGATCTATGGTCCGGCTGACGATAGCCCACTATTATACGCCTTCGGGGAGATGTATACAAAAACCTTATTCGAAAGGCGAAGAAGATTATGAAGCCGAGTTGTATAACCGGTATCGGAGCGGAGAAATGGTCAGTGCTGACAGTATTGTAGTGAATGATTCCCTGAAATATTTTACGAAAGTAAAACAACGCCCTGTATACGGTGGAGGAGGTATTATCCCGGACGTGTTCGTGCCTCTCGATACGACGATCAGCTATTTGTACTTTAACCGGCTGATCGCTAAAAATGTAATCGGTGAGTTTATTGCCAATTATATCGATAAAAACAGGGATCAGCTGAAAAAGAAATATCCTGATTTCGATTCTTTTGTGAAGAATTTTCAGGTGACCGATGCCATGATCGATGAAATTGTAAAAGCAGGGGAAAAAGCGGATATCCCCAGAGACGATAAAGCACTGAAACCTCTTTTGCCTACCATTAAATTGCAGCTGAAAGCATTGATAGCCCGGGATCTTTGGAATATGAACGAGATGTATCAGATTATGAATGAGGAGAACGATATGCTGAAGAAAGGATTGGAAGTGTTGAAGGACGGTACGTACGAAAAGATACTCGGCAAATAGATTTATAAATACAGTGAAAACGGTGATGACAGCTAAAACAGGAACGGGGGTTTAACAGAAAGAAAGCAGGCGGTTATTGCCGGAAATTCCGCTGGGTCAGTATATCGGCTTGGGGCAGATAATGCGGCAGATAATCCGGTTTGTTGGCCCGGCAAGGACAAATATCTATCCCGCCACGACGGGTGTATAAGCAACTTACCATGAGAATTTCGGGTTGGAAAAGATCACTGAGGCGTTTGAAAGTCATCTCACAAATTTCTTCGTGAAAATGATTTTCATTACGCAGCGAAACGATGTATTTCAACAGAGAGGCATAGGCCGGTTGTGTCCGGCCTTTCAGATGAATGTACAAACTTCCCCAATCGGGTTGACGGGTGATCTTACAGTTACTTTTCAGTAGATGGCTACATACTTTTAATTCCCCTGCTTCCTGGATGTTTTCGGTCAGTAAGGCGGGGTTTTCCTGATAGACGGAAAACTGGAGTGCATAGGTGTCGGGCTCTTTTTCCAGCAGGGTGTAATCATTGAAATCAAAAGGCAGAAAAGAAGGGGCATCTTCATAAAAATGGACTTTTACTTCGGTACACAACAACGCACTAAGATCGGCAGCTACTGTGGCAACGAATCGGTCGACAGCCTGCCCGAGTGTCTTGCCTAAAGCTTCCATATGAAAGGAACCTAAATACAATTTCAAAGATTTACTTTCTACAATCGAGGGACTGGAAGCCGGATAAGTAATTTTCAACATCCCGGCTACCGGTATACCATTATCCAGGATAAAACTGGCTTCGTAGGCATGCCAGCTGTCATAACCACAAAATAGATGGTCTGGGTGGTCTATGCCATAGATTTCCCGGTTTTGCCGCCGGGGGACCGCTACAAGAATAGCCGGACAATAGTGTTGGGGATATTCGACTTGTTTTCCTAAAAGTTTATCTTCGGTTGTCATAATGAGTTGCTGAGTTATAGAGTTGCTGAGTTATAGAGTTATAGAGTTATAGAGTTGTTGGGGGGCTGAGTTAATGGGTGGGGTGTTGTTGCAGATAATGGATAAATTTGTTAATTGCTACAGATAGGCCCTGGCAATCCTGGAGGAGTAATTCACTTTTTTCTTCGGATGTGTAGTTTAAATCTTTAGCAATATAAAGCATACTTTTAACTTCTCCACAGCTTCCTTTAGATATACAGAGAAAGCGTTTGAACATCGGATTGCTCCCGGATTCAAACCCTTCTGCGATATTATTCATTATCGAAATAGCTGCCCTTTGTATCTGCTCATTAAAACCCATATCTTTAATGGATGCAGTGTTCTGGTATATTTCCTTCACAATCCTTCGGGCTTCCTGCCAAATATTCAATTCTTCAAACTTAACTACTCCTCCCATAATTTATTTATTTAAATTCATATATAAACTCAATAACTCAATAACTCAATAACTCAGTAACTCAGCAACTCAGTAACTCAGTAACTCAGTAACTCAGTAACTCAGCAACTCAGTAACTCAGTAACTCAGTAACTCAGCAACTCAGTAACTCAGCAACTCTATCCCCTCTAAAAACTCTGCATACTATACAATTTGGTATAAATACCATTCAGACTCAGGAGTTCTTCATGAGTTCCCCGTTCGACGATTTCTCCTTCATGGAAGACACAAATCAGGTCGGCATTTTTGATGGTAGACAGGCGGTGGGCGATCACGATAGAGGTACGGTTTTTCATCAGATTATCCAGAGCTTCCTGTACTAGTTTTTCCGATTCGGTATCCAGGGCAGAAGTGGCTTCGTCCAGGATCATGATCGGAGGATTTTTCAATACGGCACGGGCTATACTCAGGCGCTGGCGCTGGCCCCCACTCAATTTGCCTCCCCGGTCACCGATTATGGTTTGGTAACCGTGTTCGGTTTGTAAAATAAATTCGTGTGCATTAGCGATACGGGCAGCTTGTTCAACCTGTTCCAAAGTGGCATTTTCGATACCGAAAGCGATGTTGTTATAGATCGTATCGTTGAATAGAATAGGATCCTGGTTTACATTCCCCATAAATTCCCGCAAATTATAAAAAGAAAGTTCCCGGATATCAATACCGTCGATACAAATTTTTCCACTATTCACATCGTAAAAACGGGGTAACAAATCGACAAAGGTACTTTTTCCGGAACCCGATTGGCCGACAAGGGCTACCGTTTTTCCTTTCGGAATGACCAGATTGATGTTTTTGAGTACCTGTTTACTTTCGTTATATGAAAAGTTGACGTCTTTGTATTCGACAGCTTGTTGGAATTGTTCCAGTTTTCGCGGATTTTCAGGTTCCTGTATAGAAGATTCTGCAGCCAGAATAACGTCTATACGCTCCATCGCTGCCAATCCTTTTTGGACGCTGTAATAGGCGTTAGTCAGGTTTTTCGCCGGATTGATGATAGAATAAAACAAACCGATATAGATAATAAAACTTGGACCCGATAAGTTGCCGGTATTATTCAAAATCAGCGTTCCTCCGAACCACAGGATGATGACTACGACGATCGTACCGAGAAATTCACTCATCGGATGGGCCAATGAACGCCGCCGCATCAGACGGTTTTGTATTTTCCGGTAGCTTTCGTTTTCCGTTGAGAATTTTTCAGTCATTTTGGGCTCTGCATTGAAAGCCTTGATGATTCGCAAACCGGATAAAGTTTCTTCCATTAAAGCCAGAATTTCTCCCATTTTCGTTTGTCCTTCCCAAGAACGGCGCTTCAGGTTTTTACCTACCCGGCCGATCAATAAACCCATAATGGGGAGAAGAATGAAAACAAATAAGGTGAGCTGCCAGCTCATAAACAACATGGAAGTCAGATAGACAATAATCAAAATCGGACTTTGGAAGAGCATATCCAAAGAACTCATCACGGAGGCTTCTACTTCTTGTACATCTCCGGTCATACGGGCGATAATATCCCCTTTGCGCTCTTCGGAAAAGAAGGGAAGAGGTAAGGATAATATTTTGGCATAGATTTTACGACGGATGTCCCTGACGACTCCATTCCGGATATAAATCAATTCATAAGCTCCCAAATAGGCGAAACCGGTTTTTAAAGCAGTAGTTACGATGGCTACCACCCCGATCAGAATTAAGGTTGTCGATGGACCGTAAGTGTATTTGATCGTTGTGATGTAGTAATTAAAAATTTGTCCGATAGATTCACTGTTAAATTCGAAAGGAACAAGTTCAGTTACATCCTGTTCGTTGTTGAATATAATCTTCAGGATAGGTCCCAGCATCGCGATGGAAAGACTTCCGAAAATCGCATGGAGGAAATTGAAGATGATACTTTTGGTAACCCGGAGTTTATAAGGTGGAATAAAACGCTTGAGAATAAGGATTAAATCGTGCATAGGTAAAGTTGCTGAGTTGTTGAGTTGCTGAGTTGCTAAGTTGCTGAGTTGCTAAGTTGCTAAGTTGCTGAGTTACTGAGTTGCTAAGTTGCTGAGTTGCTAAGTTGCTAAGTTGCTGAGTTACTGAGTTGCTAAGTTGCTGAGTTACTGAGTTGCTAAGTTGCTGAGTTACTGAGTTACTGAGTTGCTAAGTTGCTGAGTTGTTGCACTCTTAAACTCCAAAACTTCATAACTCTTTAACTCTTTAACTCTATAACTTAGTAACTCTATAACTCAGCAACTCTTTAACTAAATTCCTGTATAATTCGAGGGAGTAATCTGTTTCAGAGTTTTTTTCAGTTCAGCTGAAATATCGAGTGTGTCGATAAATTCTGCGATAGATTCCTGTGTAATTTTGTTGTTGGTACGTGTCAAGGCTTTCAGTGCTTCGTAGGGGTTGGGATATCCTTCACGGCGCAGAACGGTTTGAATGGCTTCGGCCACGACCGCCCAGTTTTTTTCGAGATCTTTTTCGATCGCTTCTTTATTGATAATAAGCTTGTTCAACCCTTTCAAAGTCGATTTGACAGCAATAATCGTATGGGCTAAAGGGACACCGATGTTCCGCAGTACGGTTGAGTCGGTGAGATCTCGTTGAAGACGTGAAATCGGCAACTTATTACTCAGGTGATCGAATATGGCATTGGCGATGCCCAGGTTACCTTCTGAATTTTCGAAATCGATCGGATTTACTTTATGGGGCATAGCGGACGAACCGACTTCACCGGCTTTGATTTTCTGTTTGAAATAAGTCATCGAGATGTAAGTCCAGAAATCCCGGTCGAGGTCGATAATAATATTATTGATCCTTCGAAGGTTATCGAACAGAGCTGCAAAATTATCGTAATTGGAAATCTGGGTAGTGTATGTTTCCCGTTCGATTTTTAATTTTTGAGTTAAAAAGCGGTTTCCGAATTCAGCCCAGTCGATTTCCGGGAAAGCAATGTTGTGTGCATTGAAGTTACCGGTAGCTCCACCGAATTTTCCGGAAATGGCTACTTTTTTCAATAACTCCAACTGACGGCTCAACCGGTAAGTGAATACTTTGAGCTCTTTCCCTAAACGGGTAGGAGAAGCCGGTTGTCCATGAGTTTTGGCCAGCATCGGCACTTCTTTCCATTCTTCGGCCAGCTCTTCGAGTTTGGCGATCAGTTCGTCGATGACAGGATAATAGACATCGTGAACGGCATCCCGGAACGAACAGGGAACCGCTGTATTGTTGATATCCTGTGAAGTCAGGCCGAAATGGATGAATTCTTTGTATGGTTGCAGATTTAAAGCATCGAATTTTTCTTTGATAAAGTATTCGACAGCTTTCACGTCGTGATTGGTGACTTTCTCGATGTCTTTGATCCGCTGGGCATCTTCGACGGTGAAATTGAGGTATATTTCCCGTAATTGCTCGAAAGTCTGGTGATTGAAACCGGCCAATTGGGGAAGAGGTATTTCGCATAAGGCAATAAAATATTCCACCTCCACCGTTACCCGGTAACGGATTAAAGCACTTTCAGAAAAATAATTGGACAAATTTTCGACTTTATCTCTGTATCTCCCGTCGATCGGGGATATTGCTGTTAATGGTTGCATAGTATATAACAAGTGAATATTAGATTTATGTTCTACGAATTTGGTTCAATCAGACAATCTGCACTATTTTTGCTCACAAAAATAGAAAAAATAGCCGGAAAATCTGCTTTTTCCTCCTTACATTTGTCTTCAATTTAAATTGAGTTTGATAAAATGGGATTCTTTACAGGGATACAGCTTTATGGAAAAGCATTCGGAATTTTGTTCAGCCGGAAATTCTGGTGGTTTTTACTTTTTCCGGTCATTATTTTATTGCTATTGTTCATTGGGGGAAATATCCTGATTTCTTTAGCGGGAGATAGCCTGTACGGCTTGATCGAGGCTAAGCTTACTGCCTGGGTGGGGGGCATCTCCTGGCTGCAATGGGTGACGACCACGACAAGCGTGCTGATTAAGATTGTATTGCGGATTCTGTATTTCTTCCTTTTCGTTGCTTTCGGCGGATATATTGTGCTTGTCGTTATGTCGCCGGTATATTCCTGGCTGTCCGAACGGACGGAAGCTCATCTTACCGGAAGGGAATTTCCCTTTAGTTTCAGGCAGTTTGCCTGGGAGATTTTTCGGGGAATTCTGATCGCCCTGAGAAATATGATTTTTCAGTTGTTTATTTCTTTTGTATTATTTCTTTGCTCATTTATTCCGCTCGTGGGGGTAATCGCTCCTTTTGCCATCTTCTTTACCTCGGCTTATTTTTACGGTTTTGCCTTTATCGATTATGCTATCGAGAGAAAGCGTTTTAATGTCAGACAGAGCGTCCGTTATGTGAATAAAAATATCGGTTTGGTGACAGGAATAGGTACTGTATTCGCTTTGGCTCTTATGATTCCGGCCCTAAGCCTGGCCGCTTGTTGTTTTGTGTCATTATTGTCGGTAATTGCCGGTACTATTGCAGTAGAAAGGATGAACGATAAATCTGTTAAATAAAGTAATAGCTATTTTCCAACCCATCTGCATCGGATTTGCTGTTCGATTTCTTCTTTGGAGAGGGGTGTGCGGATTTCTGTACGGAAGGGGTGACCCGGGAGCAGATCTTTATAGTTGTCTGTAAAAACCGCTTTTACTCCGGGGAGGTAAAACATGACATCACAGGCCAGACGGTCGGTGATGGCTGTCAGGTATTTTTTGCCTTGCTCTTCGGATATTTGAATCTGAATATCGGGTTGTCTGAGCAGTAACTCTTTCGGTAGAGCAAAATATACATTTTGGCGGTCTACGATTTTTTTGCCTTGCCGGATGGTGATGACGGCCATGGTTTCCCGGTGTGAATTGTCTTGCAGCAAACCGGCGATTGACGATGCTGCGATTGGGGCGGCTTCGTTGGCTTTGATTTTATATTTGCCTTGCCGGGTTTGATGCAGTTTTCCGTCGAATCCTTTTATCTCTAAGGTATAGGTTCCTGCGAGAGGAGTTGGCAGATCGTTTACCACCCAGAGTTTCAGACTGTCTGCCGTTAACTGGGGAGCTAATATCACCGGCTTGCAGGCTTCCCGTAGCGCATACTGGGCCGCTTTCCAGTTGTGGTAATAATCGGTTGTCGACCAGCTGGCTACCGGCCAGCAATCGTTCAGCTGCCAAACCAGCGATCCCATACAATAGGGCATATGCCGCCGATGTGTTTCCATGGCTATTCGCATGGCCCGGGCTTGCAATACCTGGCTCATGTACAGCATTTGCCCGAAATCTTCCGGTACCTGATAATACCAGCCCATGTATTCCCGGATGCGCAGGTTGCCGATTCCACTGCGTTGATGAGCCGACATGATCTCCGATTCGATGTCGTAATCTTCCGGTAAAGTGTATTGCCGGACGGTTTCAAATTCAGGGAAGGATTGGAAACCGTGTTCACTGATGAAACGGCCGATGTTTTTTTCGTATTCTTCAAACTTGTGTTTTTCGTGCCATACCCCCCAGTAGTGGTTATCCCCCCGGTTGGCAGGACGGATTTCATGGTCTCCGATTTCCGGTCCCGACATCGGTGAAGAAGGCCAGTAATCGTCTCCATCGGTATATTTTTCAATCACTTCGGGCAGGAGCCGATGGAAGACATCGGTGTAGGCCTTGAAAATCCGTTCTTGTTGTTGCTGGGTATACTCTCTTTTCCATCCCCAACCTCTCCAGGCTGCATCTATTTCGTTGTTTCCACACCACAGGGCTATACAGGGATGATTTCTTAGCCGGATAACGTTATCGACGGCTTCTTGTTTTACATTTTCCAGAAATTCAGGATTGCCGGGATACATGGCACAGGCAAACATAAAATCCTGCCAGACCATGATGCCGTGGCGATCACAGAGTTCATAGAAATAATCGTCTTCATAAATACCTCCACCCCAGATCCGGATCATATTCATATTGGCATTCGCGGCATCCGTCACCATTTTTTCGTAATCCGAACGACTGATTCTGGGGAGAAAAACATCGTTGGGAATGGCATTGACTCCTTTGGCAAAAACAGGGATTCCGTTCAATTCAAAGTAGAAAGTTTCTCCCTGGGTATCTTGCCGGCGTACTAATTTCAGAGAACGCAGACCGGTGGTTACTTCGCGGCTGGCAACTACTTTTCCGTCTTTTTTCAAATCGATCCGGAATGAATAGAGGTTGGCTTTTCCTAAACCGTTACTCCACCATAATCTGGGTTTTTTAATGGTAAACGGGAGGGTTAACCGGTTTTCTCCCGGTTGGGTTTCCACCTCGCTTTTCGCCAATATCCGGGAATCACATTTTACTTCTGCGATCAGTTTTTCGTGATGTTCCGTCGTCAAACGGACAGATGCTTTCAAATCGGCTTGTACGGGAGTGACTTGCGGCTGTTCGATAAAAACCTGTTCGATATTCAGGTCATCCCAGCCTTCCAGGAAAATCGGCCGCCAGATACCTGAAGTGACTAACCGCGGGCCCCAGTCCCAACCGAAATGATAAGGGGCTTTCCGGCTGAAAACGCTCACCCGGTTAGGGCCCATTCCTCCGTTTTCGCTTTGGTCGTTGGAAGCCGGCAAGGGTAATCCGTATTTTTCCATTTCTTTCATACCTTGCCGGATGGGAGAACGAAAGCGAAGATGCAGTATATTTTCTTTACCGGAAAGCAGGCCGGAGACATCTGCTTTCCAGGTCCTGAACATATTGTTGGTAGATAGAAGAGGCTGACCGTTCAGGGTGATGTCGCACCAGGTGTCTAATCCCTGAAATACGAGTTGTTTGTGTTTTTGCCCGGCCAATTGTTCGTCCACCTGAAAACGAAGTTCATATTCCCAGTCGGCTTTATCGATCCATTGGATGTGTTTTTCATTGTCGCGATAGAACGGATCTTCGATGATCCCATTGTTTATCAGATCGGTATGTACTGTCCCGGGTACTTCGGCCGGTAACCATTTACCGATATGGTATTGCCTGAATTGCCAGTTATTTCCTAGCTCTTGCCGTATGGGAGGGGTAGAGGCAAAACTCATCGAATAGAGTGAAAAAACGACTAAGGTGATTACAAATTTGCTCATAACCGGGATTGAAATAATGAAACGTTACAAATATATGCAAAGGCGGGAGCAAAAACAACAAATTTGTTTGATTGATTTTGCCGGGCTGCATCTTATATTTATAAAAGAAAATTTGATGGAAGGAGTTGGATAAGATAAAAAAGCTTATATTTGTTTACCTATTACAAAATACCGATGATGCTTATGTCAGGGATATATACGTTCAGGAAGCTTGTTTTGCTTGTGCTGGGGATTTGCTGGTTGAACACGCTTGGGGCTGCCGAACCCGAAAAAGTCGTTTATAAAGTGGATATTAAAGACGAGATCGGTCCGGAAGTGTGGCGTCTGGCCCGAAAATCTTTCGACCTGGCCGGGCAGGAAAAGGCGGATTATATTTTAATTCATATGAATACTTACGGTGGGATGGTCGTGTATGCCGATTCTTTGCGTAGTATGATTCTGAACTCACGGAAACCGGTATGGGTATTTATCGATAATAATGCTGCCTCTGCCGGGGCATTGATTTCTATTGCCTGCGACAAAATCTATATGCGCGAGGGGGCGAATATCGGGGCGGCTACGGTCGTGAATCAAACGGGTGAGGCGATGCCCGATAAATATCAGTCCTATATGCGCTCGATGATTCGTTCTACGGCAGAAGCTCAGGGCAGGGATACGTTGGTTCAGGGCAGGGATACGGTTTATCGTTGGAAGCGGAATCCGCATATCGCCGAAGCCATGGTGGATCAGTCTATTTATATCCAGGGTATTACCGATAGCGGACGGGTAGTGACTTTCACTGCCCGGGAAGCCATGAAATACGGTTTTTGTGACGGAATGGCAGAAAGTGTGGAGGAAGTATTGAAAAAAGAACAGGTTGAAAACTATACGATCCGGAGCTATCATCCTACCGTCACCGATCGGATTATCGGTTTTCTGATCAATCCCGTGATACAGGGATTGTTGATTATGGTCATTGTCGGTGGTATCTATTTCGAATTGCAGACCCCGGGGATCGGTTTTCCTTTGGCTGCCGCCCTGACGGCTTGCCTGCTCTATTTCGCTCCCTTGTATCTCGAAGGGTTTGCCGGGTACTGGGAGATCATTGCTTTTGTCGTGGGAGTCGTCTTGTTGCTTCTGGAAATTTTTGTGATTCCGGGCTTCGGTGTAGCAGGTATTTCCGGAATTGTATTGATTATAGTGGCCTTGGTTTTTGCAGGGATAGATCATTTCTCTTTCCGTTTCCTGGGTGATTTTGTACGTCCGTTGGTGCGTTCCCTGTTTCTGGTGGTGAGTGCTTCTTTGGTATCCTTGTTGATGAGCATGTGGTTGGGGGCTAAATTATTCGGGAGCCGTCGTTGGGCTTTTGCCTTGCATGCTGAACAAAAACCGGAAGACGGTTATGTAGGAGTAGATTTGTCGGTACGGGAAGAAATCGGCAAACAGGGGATCGCGGTGACAGATTTGCGGCCTGCCGGGAAAGTGGAAGTAGGCGGAGAAGTGTATGATGCCGTCTCTTTGTTGGGAGATTATATCGAAAAAGGAAATCGGGTGATGATAAAAAAGTATCAGGCAGGACAGGTATATGTCGTGAAGTGTGAAAAATGAAGATTGTAATTAAGTAGGATGGGAGTTACTGATTTACAAGTGTTGCAGGCTTTTAAAAAAGGACAATTGGAATTGTTTTACCGTAGAATTTATCCGGGATTATTGTTGTATGCTGTAAAAAATGCAGGTGACCGGCATGATTTTCTGGCAGAAGATTGCGTACAAAATGCTATTTTTAATGCCTGGAAAAGAAGAGACTCTTTTGATTCTATCTATACATTGAAATCTTTTTTATACACTTCTGTAAAAAATGAGATCATCAGCCTTTACCGGAAAGGAAAAGCACAGGAACGATATTCTTCCCAGCTGGAAAATGAAGCATTTTTTGCCAATACGGTTATCGACCAGGAGACACAGTTGTTGTTGTTCAATGCTATTCACAGCTTGCCGGATAGGGAACGTCAGATTTTTGAATTAAGTTTTATTGAAGGTTTGAAAAATATTGAAATTGCCGAACAATTGGGCGTTTCGGATAGTACGGTTAAAAAGGCGAAAGCCAAAGCGCTCGAAATTTTACGGGAAAAATTGGATCCCCGGTTATTTCTTTTTTTCTTCCTGGGATAATAAAGAGGACCGATGGATAATAAACGAATTTACGATAATTATGCTTTTATAAGCTATAAGCGTGAAGATGAAAAATGGGCGGAATGGCTTCAGCGTAAACTGGAAGGGTATAAATTACCTACAATACTAAAGAAGACAAATCCGTCATTGCCCAGGCATTTACGTCCAATCTTCCGGGACAAGACAGATTTGGGGGGTGGTATATTAAGCGATGAACTTGAAAAACAATTACAAAATTCTGAATTCCTTATTGTTATCTGTTCGCCTCATGCCTCACGATCGGAATGGGTGAACAAAGAAATTCAGGTATTTATCGACGAAGGACGTTTGGGAAATATCATCCCGTTTATTGTTGAAGGACTTCCTCATGCCGGTTCTGCTGTAGAGGAATGTTTCCCCCAGGCGTTGAAGAATATACCCAAGGATAAGGAGTTGCTGGGGATCAATGTACAGGAGATCGGTAAAGAACGGGCTTTTATTAAAGTTATAGCCCGGATGTTGTCGCTTCGCTTCGATAGTTTGTGGCAGAGATGGCAGCGGGAGAAAAGGTTACGTCGTAGTTATGTCGTTACGATGCTGGCTTTTTTGCTGATTATCTTTTATTTTTTTGCTATTCCTTCAAGGGTAGAGCTCACCGTGAAAGATTTATCTCACCGATTGCCGTTGCCTTCCTGTGCAAAAATTATTTTCAACGGTACAGAACAGAATATCGGTTCTTTGGATACGGTTTTAATCCTGGATAATATCCGGCCGTATTATAAAGGACGGCCGTATATGTTGGAATTTAATGCCGGTTATTACGATACTTTACGTTTTCAGGGACATTTTTCCTGGGGAATGACGACCTATGTGACATTGGAGTTGAAACGTGACAGTACGTTCGGTGTCTATCAGGGAATAGTTTACGATGAACAAGAGGGGGTGCCTGTCCAGGATGCCGTTGTTACTGTCGATAATCGGACAACCAGGACCGATGTCCGTGGGATTTTTAAAATAGTTTTTCCCTTACAGGAACAGACTTTGTCCAAGTCTGTCCGAATAGAGAAAGAAGGCTATCTTCCCCGTTTACGGGTCGACGAGTGTCCTGATGCCAAAAACCTTACTCCTTATCCCATGCGGAAAAATACATAGGACCGGCGGGTGGGCTTGAGTTAAAAGAATTGTTCCAGCGTACTGATCGGGTTAAAATTAAATGAAAAGAACGATTATGATGAAGTATCAGTCAATAACCATACTGTTTGTTCTGCTTTTTTTATTCCGGATAGCACAATCGCAATGTATAGAGACCGGATATGTCAAAGAATATAATGGGGTTGAGGAAAAGACACCTTTGCCAGGAGTAGAACTTCAGGTGGTCGGTTCTCCTTCGGCTGTCAGTGACGAGCAAGGACGTTTCGAACTTCATTTTGCCGTGTTAAAGCCAGGACAGGCCGTAAAGTACAATGAGATTTATAAACCGGGATACATCCTTTTTAATAAAGAAGCGTTGGAGATATGGAGGATTTCCGATAATAAGACTCCCTTTGTGGTGGTGATGTGCCGGGAAGGTGAGTTCCGGGCTTTGAAGAAAAAGTTTTACGGGATTATTGAAAAATCGTACCGCGACGATTATCTGCGTCAGAAGGAGCTGGCTGAAACCAGTATTGCCAATGAATTGGAACTAACCGAAAAATTGAAACAACTGGAAAAATCTTATCAGGAAAAACTCAGTAATATAAATACCTATGTTGAAATCTTTGCCCGTATCGACCGGAACGAAATGGACGATAAAATAAGCCGGGCCTTGCAATTGGTGGAAGAAGGCAAGATCGATGAGGGAATACGTTTATATGAGGAATTGGAACTGATCGGTCAGACGAACGAGCAGTTGAATAAATGGAATACCGGTGAAAGGGTGATTCAGGCCGGACAGACTATGAAAAACGAGGCTCAGCAGGATTTATTATTGATGGCTGATAAACTTCGTCAGCAAGTCGGTCTTTATGAAATGGGTGGTTGGGACTATAACGATCAGCGTATCGAAACTACTCATAAGCTGGTAGAAGTTTACCGGCTGCTGAATAAAGCCTTTCCCGGCGAATTTGCACCCCAATTAGGGCAATGGCTTTGTCTGGAAGGGGATAACTCGAATGATCCGGATACCTTGTTTGCTAAAGTTACCGAGGCTGCCCGACTTCCATCCTATGCCGGACTGATTATGTTAGGAAATTTGTATGAATACCGTTCGGTCAAGGAGATTCAGTATCTTGAGAAAGCGCGAAGCTGTTATGAACAAGCTTTATCGCTGATCTCTGCTGATGATAGTAGCCGCTACGCAGAGAAAAGATTGAATTCTTTTTATGATTTTACAGACTCGACGACCGGACATCCTATTTATTATAAAATATTGTCGGCTCAGGAAAAAACAGTCGCTATTTGGCCTAAAAGTATAATTAGCTATAATGATCCTGAGGGAGAATTGGTTTTACCTGAGTTTGTAAAATACAAAGGGGAGAAATACCGTCTCGTATCGATCGGAGCTAATGCATTTAAAAATAATAAGCGGTTGTTGTCGGTTACGCTACCTAAAAGTGTCACCGGGATCGGTGAAAATGCTTTTTACGGCTGTTTTTCTTTGGAATCTATCCGGGTGGGAGAAAATGTGGAAATGGTAGCTGAGGGGGCTGTACCTGAATCTACTTTATTGATACTTCCCGATAATACCCGGAAATTACAGGGATGGCTTTATGATTTCATTTATAAACGTTTCGAATTTATGCTTCAGGATTCGAAGAACATCGGACTTGCCGGATATGCCATTTATCATTTGGCCGACGACCTGTTGAAAGATAAAGTGACACCTGATGATCATAAAGCTTTTTATTGGTATCTGAAAGGACATATTTTAGCTGATAGTGTATACGCCGAGTGTAATTTAGCAGAAGCGGCAGCTTGTTTCAGACAAGCGCTTGAAAAGGGGGGTGCTGTTGCAGCTTATCGGCTCGGTTTACTGTATTATTGGGCCGGGGATTATCGGAATGCTTATGATTTTTATGTTCGGGCTGCCGATGCGGAAATTTTGGAGGCTGATAACCAGCTGGCTTATATGTATGCAAAAGGTCAGTATGTAAAACAGGATTTTACAAAAGCTATGGTTTATATCGACAAAGCGATTGCCCGGGATTCTGCCGATCCGAATTACATCGATTCCAAAGGGGAAATCTACCTGATGATGGGACAGCGGGATAAAGCTGCCGAAGCCTGGAATAAGGTGGTTAAAATGGACCCGGCGTTTGACCGGAGCCGGTCTGATTTATATAAAAAGCTGTATGGAATACCGGAAACCCAATTGTCGGATTCCAGTAAGAGACTGAATAATTATATCGATATTGTTCGGGCAGTGGCCCGGACAGAACATGCCCGTTTCTTTAATGCTTGTGAAATGCCTGAATATGAAGAACTACTGGCTATCGGAATAATTGCCGTTCAGGTGATGATAAAGAATAAAACCCCCGAACAATTGGAAAAATACAATGCTTTCTATTTGGCTACTGCAATCCAATGGGCTATTCAAAATGAATTGCAGATAAGATACAAATGGTATGGACAGGTTATTCCTCATCAAAGAATGGAGATTAAAAAAGAAAATAAGTGGTTAAATCAAAATCAAATGCTTTTTCTTTCTATATACCGGACCATCGTTTTACTATATAACCATATCGGTTTGTTTCAAGAGAATAATCTTCGGTCTGAAATTGAGAATGCAAGCCGTATTTTATTGCAGGCAATCGATAGTATCCCTGTTTCTCACCGCGATCTTGCCCGACAACTCATTTATGAACAGAAGTTTGTGAGTGAAATAGCCAAAGAACAGGGAAAAACATTTGAAGCATGTTACAGAGATATTATGCCTGTTGTAAATTTTTTGTGCCAGGCAATCAGTATAGTTGGACAGAAAATAGAATATAATAAGAACATCACTTTTGATCCGGATTTTTCTGATTCTTCCAGTATGCTTTTTTCAGAGCCTCCTAAAAAATATCTCGATATCGTTCGGATTATTGCACAGGCCGAGCAAAAAAATCTTATCGACCGTAAACAGAATTTTATCGATTACGAAGAATTGTTGTCGGTCGGAATAATCGCTGTGCAAGTTTTAACAGGAAAAAAAACTGCCGAAGAATTGGAAAAATATAGCAGTGTATACCTTGCAAGTTCGATTCATTGGGCCATCCAGAATGAATTGAAAATGCGATACAAATGGTATACTCCTGTCCGGTTCGGCAAGCTGATGAGTACTGAAAATGAGCAGGATTCGTTGCTCTCTCAATATATGACTGTCGTCTGGCTCCAAACTGCCGGAGCTCTGTATAACAGAAAAGATTCTATCGATAACCGTTCACTCAGAGCGGAGATAGAACAAGTGGGGAGTGCCATTCTTAAAGAAATAAGCCGGCTTCCTGCCGATCAGCGTCAGTGGGTCACAGCCCTTTTTATTCATCAGAAAGAACTTGGAGAAATTGTTGAAGCGTATGGCATCCGGGTGGAAGATTGTTTGAGAAGCCTTTCACCGTTTTGGAAAAAAATAAAAGAAATAGGGAGAAAGAAATACCGATAGCCTGAATCAGTCACTTTCGGATATTTTTAGCTACCTTATAAAAAAAATTCAAAAAAAATTGTCTTTTTTTACCCCATTTTAGATCGATTGCGTTATAGGGATGTTTTAAGGAAGGAGCTAAAATGGAAAAATTGGAACATACTGTCTTTCAGATCTCCGAATTGATCGGGAAAGAAAGGTTTGGAACGCTTTCGGAGGAAGAAAATGAAGTGTTGGAGGAGTGGCGCCGGCAATCTGCTGAACATGAGACCCTGTACCAAAAATTGCAGGATACCCGCTATTTATCGGAATCTGTTGCCCGGTTGTCCGGTATCGATACCCGGCAGCCTTTACTGCATATGCAGAGACAAATTGCCGGCTTTACCCGTCGCAGGCAAGTCCTTCGTCTGCGGCAGATCGGTGGAGTGGCAGCTCTATTCCTTATTTTGTTGGGGAGCTTCTGGTTGGTTCACCGGCAGTCTTCGCTTCGGCAACCTCCGGTCGACCGGCCCATTCTGGCAGGAGGGCCTCGTGCTGTTTTACATTTGGGAAACGGCGAACTCATCCATTTGGATACCTTGCAACAAACGATTACACAAGGAGAGGTCAGGATTTCTAAGACCGACGACCGGAAATTATCCTATGATAGCCGGCAGGAAAAAAATGAGAAATCAGGAAAAGTGGTGTATAATGAAATAGAAATTCCCCGTGGCGGAGAATTCGATTTGGTTTTGGCAGATGGGACCCAGGTATGGTTGAATGCAGAAAGCCGTTTGCGTTATCCCGTTGAATTTTCGGGAAAAGAGAGAAAAGTCGTATTAGAAGGGGAAGCTTATTTTCAAGTAAAGAAAAATCCATCACTTCCTTTTCGCGTAGAAATCCGCAATCAGGTCATCGAAGTGTTGGGTACGGAATTTAACGTTTCGGGGTACAAAGACGAGGTACATGTCTATACGACATTAGTAAACGGGAAAGTAAAAGTAGCAACTACCGGCAGGGATATGACTTTGTTACCCGGTGAGCAGTGTGTGTTGGATACCGGTGACGGCTCGATGATCAGGCAACAGGTCGATGTCGATAAAATAATCAGTTGGAAAAAGGGGAAATTTATTTTGGAAGAACAGACCCTGGAGCAAATTATGCAGAAGCTGGCCCGGTGGTACGATATCACAGTTTTCTATCAGAATCCGGCATTGAAAAACAAGGTTTTTAAAGGAAGTGTACCCCGGTATGCTGAATTACAGCAGGTATTGAATATTTTAGAAAAGACCGGTGAAGTGCAATTTCATATTCAGAATCGCACGGTCATTGTCAAGGAATAGATATGGATTTTCTGACTACTCAAACCGGTTATGAATTTGTGTATCGTAAAGGTGTTTTAAATACCGGTGAAAAGGTGACTTTGGAATTGAAAGAAGCAACGGCAGAGCAGGTTTTGGATGCTTTGCTCAAATCCAGGGGATACGATTATGAAATAGTCGACCAGGTGGTGGTCATCCGTAAAGGGGCGGCTGTGTATGCGCCTGAAATTCCTCGGCATGTTCGGGTGCTGCAAGGGACGGTGAAGGATTGCGGAGGAAGGCCCTTGCCCGGGGTTACGGTCAGGATAAAAGGAACGACCCTGGGGGTGGCGACGGACCAGAACGGTGGTTATCGTTTGGAACTTCCTGCAGATAAAGAGATTCGCATCCTTTTTTCATTCGTAGGTATGCAGGAGCAGGAAAGGGTTGTCCGGGATCAGAAAGTGTTGGATGTGATATTAAAAGAAGAGATTGCCGAAATGGAAGAAGTGATTGTAACCGGTTATTCTACCCGTAAAGTGAGTGAAATGACCGGGGCGGTACAGCAATTCCGGGGGAAGGATATCGTACAGTCGGCGACCGGCGGAAATCTGATGAATGCCTTGAAAGGCCATACAACCGGTTTACAGATTACGGGTAGTGACGGGACGCCGGGAAAGGACGGGGCTTTGTTGCTGAGAGGACTGGGAACGTTTTACGGGAATGATGACGGTAGTGGCAGCAGTTCGACTCCTTTGATTGTGATCGATGGGGTGATTACGGATTATACCAGTATCAGTGGGGTCATTTCGCCTTCGGATATCGCGGATATTACGGTATTGAAAGATGCAGCTTCTACGGCTATTTACGGTTCGAGGGCTGCGACGGGCGTGATCGTGGTGACGACCCGGAAAGGGATAAAGGATAAAATGACCGTTTCACTGGATGTGAAAATGGGAATCAGTACTCCTGTTTTCGGCGGGCTGAAGTATATGAATTCATCCGAATTGTTGGAATTCGGGGAAATGACATTACGGAATTGGTGGGATACCAACGAGAATTTGAGGGAGATGTATGCAGACCGGGAAACTTTTGTACAGGATACGCTGGGAGTGCTACGGAATAATTTCGATCTGACGAAGACAACCGATTGGCGCGATTTGGCTTACCGAACCGGATTGAGTAAAGATGTGGCCATGAGTATCCGTGGCGGAGGAGATAAAATGCAATATTATTTTTCCTACAATTATTACGATGAGAAGGGGACTCAGGTGGGCTACGACTTGACCCGTCATCTGTTTAAGGCAAGGATGGATTTCGATATCACCGAATTTCTGAGCTTCGGGGTAAACATGAACGGTACGTTTCAGAAAAGTGTGAGCCCTTATACCGGTTTGGTTACTATGGAGAGTATTCATCCCTGGATATCGCCTTATAATGAAGACGGGACTTTAAAATACAATATGGAGGCGTGGAGTGACATGGTGATGAGTGCCGAAGCTTTGGTGAATCCTCTGCGGGACAATGCATACAATGACCTGACAGAATTACGGAATAATTTGTTCGGTTCCTTTTCAGGGATATTGAAGCCTTTTTCATGGCTGACTTTGAGTTCCACCAATACCTTTACTTTAATCAATACGAATGCCAATGAATATCTGGATAGCCGGACTTATAGCGGTAATCATAGCAGTAATAATGTGAGTAACGGTACGCTGAAAGTGGATGACGGACGAAGCTGGAGTTTTTTGACCTCCAATATATTGCGTTTGCAACATCGTTTCGGAGAGCATAGTCTGGGTGGTTTGCTGGGCCAGGAGTGGTATGAACGCCACAGCCGCACCTCCCATGTAGAAATGTATGACCAGCTGATTGCGGGGGAACGGAATGTCGGAGGATTTGCCAAACAAGGGAGAAAAAACGATGCCGGAGTGGTGCCGACGGGGACAGAGAGTGATGCGGGTAGTTTTTCGGTATTTTCGGAAATAAATTACAATTACAGTGGAAAATATATGGCTTCCGTATCCTTCCGTACCGACGGTTCGACTAATTTTGGAAAAGATTGGTCAGGTTGTCCGTGATAGAGCAAGCCTCCGACAATCCCCGTTCTGCCATCGGGATAGACCTGTCGGAATCCGAATGAGTGCGGAGCCGAGTCATAGTAGAGTTCAATCTCACACGGACAATTCGGGTTCTGTTCCCATTACTTCAAACGGTCAATACATTTTTGCAGGGTGTCGTTCTTGATTTCCTTTGCGTAGGCGGTAGGTATTTTGCCTGCTACTGATATATAATAGTGGCAGGCAAAATGTTTATATTAAATCTCGGATTGATGATAGAATAATTTCTCCTAATGTAGATGTACTGATATATGTTATAATATAATTATTCTTTGTTGATTTGTCGATTGGATGTGTTGTGCGAATTAGGACGTAAGTTCCATCTTGAGTTTGTTCAATCGAACAAACGACCCCACTAAATTTGAGGGTATCATTTTGAATGAAAACCTTCTGCTCATTTTTTAATTGTGTCTTTGTATTTCTTACATATAATGTACTTATCCATAAATGTTCTTGTTTTTGACAAGCTTTACATTCAGCATAAAGTGTTTGCTGCTCTCTTATGCTTACAAAAAAACTCAATGCCAAGATTAGAAGTATAAATAGTATCACGAGTAAAGTTCCCCATTTAAAACGGAAGCCAAATGATGAATCTAATATGTTCTGCAATTCAGGACATCTATTGCTTAAATTATTGTGTTCTTCCATATTATATATTAAGTTGATTCTTGACTAGCGTATGATATATACCGTTCCTACTCACTAATTCTTCGTGAGTTCCTTGTTCAACAACAGAGCCGTTACCTAAAACAATAATATTATTGGCGTTTCGTATTGTACTCAAACGATGTGCTATAATAACAGCGGTTCTACCTCTCAAGAAGTTATTCATATTACATATGATTTCTGATTCATTCTCGGCATCTAAAGCATTAGTAGCCTCATCCATTAAAATGTAATCAGGATCTTTATAGACAGCTCTTGCAATTAAGATTCTCTGCTTTTGCCCCGCGCTTAGCCCTAAACCATCAGTGCCTATCATAGTTTGATAACCCATCGGGAGACTATGGATAAAATCCAAAATATTAGCTATCTTGGCAGCATTATCAAGTTTAAATTTATTTGGCATTTCAACTCCTGGAGCAATATTACCAGCGATTGTATCAGAAAAAATAAATCCGTCTTGCATAACCACACCACAACGCATTCTCCATTCACGTAGGTCATAATTGAGTACATCCTGATTGCCTATCTTAATTGTCCCCTCATCTGGTTTGTAGAAACCTAATATCATTTTAAGCAATGTGGTTTTTCCACTACCACTTAATCCAACTATTGCGGTGGTTTTTCCTTTAGGAATATCAAATGTAATATTATTGAGTGTGTAGTATGTTGCTAATTTATCATACTTGAAACATAGATTACTAATTCGTATAGTTTCATAAGGAATAGATTTAATTAACGATGTTTTTTCTATTATCTCATCGTTGATTGCATAGATGTCATTTAAGCGTTCCAAACTAAGTTTAGCATCCTGATATTTCCGGACAAAAGAAATTAATTGTTCTACAGGGTTATTAAGTTGTCCAATTATAAATTGAATCGCCATCATCATTCCTAGTGTCATTTCTCCTTGTATTGTCAAAGAGGCTATTAGTGCTGTGATTAAGGCGTTTTTAATTTGCAATATAAGAATAGCACCAGATTGTTGATATTGCGATAGAGTTAATCCATCGGATACTAATTGATATATTTGAGCCTGAATTCTTTCCCATTCCCAACGTTTCTTTTCTTCACATCCACATAATTTTATCTCCTGCATGCCCATTACCAGTTGTATCACATTACTTTGATTTGATGCACTTTGAGCAAAAACTTTTTTATCTAATATGGCTCGTCTCTTCATGAACATAAGTACCCATGTCAGATATAATATAGTACCTCCAATAAATATCAGAAATACCCTCCAATCGTATATTAAGACAATGGTCCCTAAAATTATGACATTGAAAATAGAGAAGACTAAACTTAACCCGGTCTCAGTTATAAAATCTTTTATTCGTGTATGATCGCCAATCCTCTGTATTACATCACCGAGCATTTTTGTATCAAAGAAACGAATAGGAAGTTTTGTTAATTTAATTATATAGTCTGAAATCAATGATATGTTTATGCGTGTTCCAATATGCAAAAGAATCCAATTTCGAATAAATTCAATAGCTGAATTTCCGAAGATAAGAAACAATTGTGCTATTAATATTAGCCAAATGAATTTCAGGTTCTGCGAGCCAATACCATAATCAACAATCGCTTGAGTTAAAAAAGGAAATATCAATAGCAACAGAGAGCCAGCAAT
Source organism: Odoribacter splanchnicus DSM 20712 (assembly GCF_000190535.1). Taxonomy (GTDB): domain Bacteria; phylum Bacteroidota; class Bacteroidia; order Bacteroidales; family Marinifilaceae; genus Odoribacter; species Odoribacter splanchnicus. Next base: position 1,070,916 of record NC_015160.1, on the reverse strand, counting down.
TAGCCCTAATAACATTTGAGAGAGAGCTCCTTGATAAGGATTGATATATTTAAAAATCCATTTGTATCCATAATATGAAGAGTTCCTTATATCGTTTGCAAAGAACTTGTCAGTTGGTTCTAAACATAACACGATACCGCACTGGCTACCTTGTTCCCAGCATCCTGAAAATTCCTCTTCTGAATACTTAAACTTTGCTCCAACTGGATCTGCAACATGATAGATTTTTTTATTCCGACGTTGTGAAATTTTATACAAAACAACAAAGTGTTCCTTATTCCAATGTATAATACATGGCAATGGTGTATCTTTACATAACTGTAATAAGGAAACTTTTGCACATAATGTTTCAAAACCAATTTGCTTAGCAGCATAGTCTAAGCCGAGCAATGTAACCCCCCGGTTAGTAATAGAGCACATATCTCGCAAGTATTCTAATGAGAAATCCTTTCCGTAGAAAGACGCAATCATACGGAGACATGTTGGACCACAGTCCATACTATCATACTGGGAATATAAAGGAATTTGGGCCATTTATAATTACACAATACTTCGGTAAATTTTACCGATTTTAAAAATTAAACATTCGAGCCGGTTTTTCCGGTTCAATACACCAACGAGTTCATTGAAATATTGTCAAAAACGAATCTTCAAGCAGTAAGATTTATGTGTGCTTTCCAATGTGATAATTTGCTGAGATTAAACAAGAAAAGTATTGCATAATTCGATGATTATTAGTAAATTAGAAGTATACAACCCCTTCTGATTATGGCTAAAAAATCTCTTCTTATGCAATACCAATCCGAGTGCCAAGAGGCTCTCAAATCAGTAGCAAATATACACAAACCATTTGAAAAAGTCTTCATGGATGTAATGAAATTGTTTATGGCCATCCCCGACAGGATAAACTTTCTTCAATTGGGACGATATGGAGAATTCTCGGAGCAGACCTATCGAAACAATTTCAAGAAAGACTCATTTGACTGGTTTTCATTTAATGAGCAACTTGTCAAAGAGCACCTGCATGGTACAAGAAAGGCAATTGCCATAGATCCGTCCTATATATCCAAGTCCGGAAAGAAAATCCCTTGGTTGGGATATTTCTGGTCAGGTTGTGCAGGAGAATACAAGCGAGGTCTTGAAATCATGGGAATCGGAGTCATCGATGTAGACAATCACGAATGCATGACTTTAGGCTCGGTTCAAAGTCCCGACACCAAAACCCTGAACAATATTGACAAGACTCTTGTCGATTGGTACGCAGGCTATCTGATAAACAGAAAAGAACAAATTCAACGTATATCCAACATTGTTGTTGCAGACGCTTTCTTTTCCAAAAGCACATTCGTCACACCTATGTGTGATAACGGCTACAATGTTATCAGTCGTTTCAGGAATGATGCGGTTCTTTTTTATCCGACAACGGCAAAACATACTGGAAAGAAAGGACGGCCAAAGCTATACGATGGTACAATAGATTTCTCCAGCCTTGACATCTCCAGATGTACGGAGCATAAAGTTGACAAGGGAAAGCTATATGGGCTGAAAGCCTGGTCCAAAGCCATGAGACGCATGATTAGCCTTGCCGTCTGGTACCCTGAGGAAAACAGTACTGACAAGTGGCAGCTGTACTTCTCGACAGACCAAAACCAATCGGCGATTGATGTCTTGGAATATTACAGGACACGATTCCAGTTGGAGTTCTGCTTCAGGGACAGCAAGCAGTATGCAGGAATCACAGACTGCCAGTCAACAGACTTCAGAAAACTGTCATTCCACTTTAATGCGTCACTTACGGCTATCAATCTGGCAAAAGCAGCTTGCAAAAGGATTGGAATACCTTATTCCATCTCATCGTGCAAGTCGGTAATACACAATGCTTATATGCTTGAACGATTTATTTGCGTGTTCGGCATTCAACCGGACACAACATTAATTGACAAAATTTTCAAAGGACTGATTCTATTTACTGCCAGAGCCGCTTAGGCTCAGCAAATTTTTAACGAACTATTGATTACAAGTTTATCAACAGAAAGTCATTTCCATCATACGCAATAATTCTTTTATCATCATCGCTTACACAGAATGCCTGTAGTCTTTTATTTATCACATATGTCTCAAGGATATTACCTTGCCAATCGCATTTTACAACTTTGGTCTCTGCCGTACCATCAGAATGCTTCTTATCCATATCAGATGCTTTTAAACCCCAGTATAAAGCATAAATATAGTTATCGGTTGTGCTAATATCTTTAAATTGGATTGGGTTTGCCTCCCAAACATCAGCTTCAGATATTGTAGTATAGTCAAAAGACTCTATTGCTACTATAACTGTTTTATCCAGACTATTAATAAAATCATATATTTGAATAGCAGGAAACATTTGAAAAGCGTATACTCCCATTTTCTTCTTGTGATTATATGAGAATTTTCCATGATTTAAAATCCAAGAAGGGTATCGTTCATCAAAGATAAGTTTCCTTATTTCGGTAACAATCGGCTGGCTGTTATGATTATCTGAGTGATATATAGCTTGTATGCCTGACATTGGCTGTCGTCCTATGAAATAATACTCATCTGGAGATTTGTAAAATGCTTGCTTTGCCTCCAAGACCATTTCATATGGAGTTCGCGCATTATTGGACATCAATGCTTTAGATGTTCTAAGTATAGTATCATTAGAGATAATGTTGATATAGGGTTGATCACGTTCAACTACATACATATTTCCATTATTATCCCAAAATGATACAGGAGCAAATATGCTGTAATAATTATTTTCTTCTCTGAAAAAGGTTTTGCGAAATTTTAATAAAGTGTTATTATAATCAATATCATAAGAACAAAGCATTTGATGCCCGTAACCCCCAACATAATCATAAGTAAGATATAATGAATGCTCAATAATTCTTAAATCCTGAATATTCTTGATTTGCAGGGTGGAGTCAACCACAAAAGGGGTTGAAGAAACTCTTGAAACACTCTGAGCAGTGGTATTACCACATGATACGACACTTAACATGAATAAGACGAGACAAGTGGCATAAGTTAAATTTTTCATAATTCATTATAATTTATGTGACACATTTTTATTTGATTAGATTGAATTTCAAAGATTGACACCGGTGGGCAAACAAAACGATACGGACATAATTTGCATTTAGTGCAATCACGGGTTAATCTCCATGTTCGATTTTCCTTAAACTCATCTATGACTACATCAACCAAAGAGAACCCTTTATCGTTTACATTTGCTATACTTTTTTTTGAACCGTGGGCATATACATTCCCATCTGGAGCTATATCTATCAATCCATAGAAATTGGAGTTTAATTTTTTATTTCTAAAAAGAGCATTGAGATTAATTTTGGTTTCCTCTATATCACTAAGTTCCGTATAGACATATTTGCTAAACATCTCTTGATTGTTGCCCGTCCATACAGGCAAAATAACGCCCATATTAAACATTATGTCCTGCTCATCATATGCCAAATATTTTTGGTCACAATTGTATGCACTATTAAAAGTATAAAATTTATCATTACTACTAAATCGATCTTGATAAACAATAAATGATAGATTTAATTTAATGTCTATTTTATTTATCGATGTTACTATGGTTTCATAATCTTCGGAGTACAAATGTACTCTATATGCGAAATTGTATTTCGATAGCAATCCAACAAGTTCCTCACACGAATAGCGCTCCAAAAAATTGTTTGAAAAAATTATATCAATAGTAGCAACACTAGTTAATTTCAAATTGTCTATTAGAATTCTCAATTGGTCTAATGTTAATGAAGCTGCAGAGTCTTCGTATGATGGACAAGGATGCTGAGTAGCCGCGATGCTTCTTAATCTTTTTAATAGAGAGTTGCCTTTATCTATCATATTCGAGAGTCTTATAAAAGCACCTGAAATATACTTTAATTTGGAACCAATTAGCTGTAGCCTGCTTTCAATTCCATTATCATTGAACTTATTTATATCTTTCTGTAAGTTCAAAATTGGTAGACAGATAATTGGTTTAACATCGCTTTCATCAATGCCTATTACGCCATTCTTTAACGCCCAATCGATGTCACGAGATTTATACTTATCTAAAATCTCATATTTAACAACCCCAAGATTTATAGGTGTATATAACATCTTTATTAGGTTGATTAGTTTTTCATCACGAGAAATCTTGACAATGCCACCATTTGTATTATATAATAATATCAAACTGTCGTTAATAATATCAACGAAAACATTTGGCGACATCGTTAGCCATTTTGTATGTTGCGAGTCTAACATCATAATATTACTTCGTATTGCTGCATTATATATGAGTACGCTTCTGGATATTTTCTTAGGAAGTCATTTACCTCCATTTGCATTGATTTATTGTCGATAGAAGTTACAAAGTACGAACATCGAGCAAAATGAGATTCCAATTGGCCATTATTAAATATACAACATAAACAACCTTTGTGATTAAAGCACTTCCGACAAGTCTGTCGAACTCTGTCATAATATGAATTATACATTTGGGCAATAGCCTCAAAGTCTATATTTACTTTTTGGTCTTTAATTGTGCCTAACTGATACTTATAACTAATTTTCTCACAAGGCATAATTTTGCCGGAAACAGTAACAAATATCTTTTTGGTAAACGGAAGACATGTGCCAGTAGGAAGTTCTTTTCTTTCCTGTTGTGAGTTAAACAATAATTCATTATAGTCCATATATGCATATGGTGAATGCATTAAGATATAACGGGCAACTCTCTCAAAATTAGGGTTATTCCAAAATGGCAATTCTGACAGATCCTTATTCATTTCCATCGTTGATTTCCATTTATCTTGAAAAATGGACTTAAAGAGTTCTATCTCATCTAAATTTATTCCATCTGTATTTATTTCGGATATAGTCGGAGATTTATGATAATGCGTGTATATATATTCAGTAATATCTTTAACCGAAGTTCTATTACTTAAGACAGCATTAAACTCAACAGATGATTCAAAATAATATGGATATTTATCTTTTAATTGTTCAACAGCGTCAGTTATTTTGCCGAATGCAGGTTGACCATTAGGAAACACTCTTAAAGATGACCCATTTTCATCTCCGTCCAAACTGATAAGAATCTTGAATCTTTTTTTAACGAGATAATCCATATAACGTGGCAACAATATAGCGTTTGTTGTCATAGAGAATACAAAGGTCTTATTATATTTAGATAGATTATTCTCAATGTAATCCACCACACCATAAATAAATGGCATATTCAAAAGTGGCTCGCCTCCATAAAAACTAATTATAATGTTACTATCCCCTTGGGTGTCGTAACCAGCATCCCACAAATTTTGTAGATATTGCAACAATGTTATGGCATTGTCCAAAGGCAATTCTCTGCCTTTTCTCATATCTTTGTTAGAGTACAACTTTCCATAACCACAATAAACACACGACAGATTACACCGTTCTGTGATTTCGAATGTAATTTGTGGTGTGTTCGCCAAATATTCGGCTATATTATTGCCATTTAAGTAATTCATATCATCTTAATTCTATAGGTTCATAAGGCATTCCCTTTTCGTCTTTTGCAGGAGAACCAAAAGAACCGTCGTTTTGTCTGACCAACACTCTTGATCCAGCTGAACTTAGAAATGTCATTGGTGTTGTCATCATTCTGTGAATTGTACGAGCTGCACTCTCTTCGGTACATTTCTGTTCTTTCTCATATTGATATATATGTATAGGCGTTGCTGACACGCTTAAACTATACATTTCCCAGATATACATTCCTGTAGACTCTTCAATCTTAATGATGAGCCCTGGCAATCCAAAAAATTTATATGGGCCATAAGAAATAGGAACATCCAGAGTATACCAGGCCGTATATTCTCGTCCAGCATATTTTGTCGTTGCTTTGTTGCATGTGTAATTATACAACACCATTGTCTCGTCCAATGAGTATGTCCAATTAAGATCTTCCCACATAGAAGGATAACATAATACTCCGGCATTTAATATCATCCGATATTTTTCATGTCGTCTTTTCTCCAAAGGATAGCTGTATATTTCACAAGGGTATGTAATATTAGGATTGTTGCTTGTTGATAATCCTTTCTTAAAGTTCTCTGTTGCCAAAGAATCATAATGATAGATTATCTCACTATAATCTTTGATAACACTTCTACCAACTTGAATAACTCTTCGGTCCTCATTATATTGTTTCTGGGATGAATGGTTTTTAAATTTAAAACTATAATGGATTTCAAAACGTGTAGTATCAATACATTTGTAATTGTCTAATCCTTGAGGAGCAGGAGACAATTGGGCATAAACATTAATACCCCAAAGAATAGCTATGACAGATAATAGATATTTCATAATGCTTCATTCTGTGAAGGGTTCGGCAACCCTTCACAGAATTGTTGCCGAACCCTCATTGTTAATAACACTTAAGGAGTAACAATCACCGGATCAAGGAAATATACCATCTCTGTCATTGAGCCCTTAGAACTCAAGTTTCCTGCATGGTTTGCAGTTCCATTATCCATTGTTGAATTAGATCTGCATGCGCAACCACATACATTACCTCCTGCGAGGGCGTTCATTTCTCGCTCATTCAAAGCATTCTGAGCAAGAGCACTGAATTTTAAAGTCTTCATGTTGCTGTTAGTTAAATTTGTTAAACATAGATTGATTATTTATACACCAATTGCAATTGTGTCTTTAGAATATTCTGCACCTTATCTTCAAAAGGATACTTCGAGGTCGAATGTGATAAATCGAAGTATTCTCTGTCAAACCATTTGATATTGAATATACATAACTCTTCTTATTAAAGATGTTGTCACAAGAGAGGGTGAATGACCATCTTTTATATGTGTATTTGATGTTGGCTTCACCAAGCAAGAATGATCCATCATCATTGTTCAAATTGTTATAATAATGCGAGGCACTTGCACCAAGTGTTATATCATACGGGAAATAGAACTCCAATAACGCATTATTGCTTATAGTTCTTAATAAAGGCATATCTTCACCTGTTTTCATTCGCGTCTGAGACTGAGAATATGACCCATTATAACTGAACGATAGCCATTGGAATGGCGTTAGACTTATATCCAACTTTGCATTTAGTGAATTGCCATTATATCGAACAATCTCATTCTGCAGCAGAATTGGACTGTCGTAATAACCATAACCGCATTCTGCACCAATTTTGAGTCTCTTCCAGTCAAAGCCTTTACTTGCTCGTAACTTTGCAGAGAAGACATCCATTGTCTCATTGGTTTTGATGCTGGTAATTCTCTCCGATATTCCATCATAATAACTACCATATAGAACATCTGGACGATTATGAGTCCAACTCACATCAATTCCAAAGAACAGCATTGAAACGATGTTTTTGTAATCATATGACAATGTGTAATTCTGCACCTGAGACTGGTATAGTTCGTTATTCTCATACACAGATAATTGTCTATATGATGTTAGGATATATTGATCGTATAGGTTCTCTATTGCAGGATTTGAGTGACTTAGACTTGAGTTAAAACGAAGTTCATTTGTTCCATCTATATCATATTTCAAAGTAAGATGTGGTTCTACAACAAAACGGTGTTTGTCCGTGTCAATATAAGTATCTTTGTTATTCAGATTGAAATATCTGTAGTTACCAGTAACATATAAGTCCGCATAGAATCTCTTTATCCTATAATTCGCAATAATACCAATACCAGTATTGATGGAAGTCAAACGCAAATCATTTTTATATGTATCCAAATAGCTTGTCAATCCATTATGTGAATAATCAAAGAATATAGTAGGATGAATTTGGAGATTACCCCAGACTATTGCAGATAAGAAATCGAGCCGATTTTCAGTTGATATATTTCTACGTTCAGCAGACTGAAACATTTGTTCAGACATAATTACATCAGGAAACAGATTGGGAGCGACTGATAAACTATGTGGTTTCTTTTCAAGATTAATCTTTGACAGAAACTCAACACCTTTGTCGCTTCCTGTTCTACTGGTCAAATGAAATAGGTTATGCAGTCGATAGTTCTCAACATTATTTTCCTGTATAATATCTTCTCCAGCATAGATATTACTATAGCCATCGGTTGATAGCCAATCAAATTTCAACTGTTCCTTAATATAGTTTCTCTCGGTATTCTGCATATAGGTAATATTACCATTGGCAATATTTCTATGGAGAATACCATTGAAGCTTTCGTCAACCACATTCTTTGACCCATCAGGAAGCAGTGTCGTAGTCACAGATTGATTGCTGCGTTCATCTCGATCATTTAGATAAGCTGCATTAATTCCAAGTTCACCATTCTTGCCTACACGAAATACTTGGTTGTATGTTGCAGAATGTGATTGATTGAAATAATAGTATCTTTTGTTTATTCCTGGAGTGGCAGGCATTGCAATATCTGAAATAGTAGATGTCCTGGAATAGTCATAATCTGTGTGTGAACGTAGTTCACTTTCAAGGTCAGTTCCAGAATTATTACCCTTATATGTGGCAAGCAATTGGCTGTTTCTCTGAAAATATGTAGTTATAAGTTCATTGTCCCAAAGCAGTTTATCTACATATCCTCCTCCAAGAGTAGCAATAAGATTGAAAACACCCTTTACGCCGCTTTTGAGTTTGAGGTTTATTGATGCTCTCTCTTCCGGTTTAAGGTCTTTCAATGCCTTGATGTCCTGATGGTTTTCCAAAACCTCGATCGTACTGATGCTGTTTGGATCGATATTGTTTGTAGCAATACCGTATCGTCCTTTCATAAGGTCAAGACCCTCGATATAGAAGTTTTTGATAGGTTGTCCTTTGTATGAGATCTGTCCGGCATCTGATACAGTTATACCCGGCAGGCGTCTTAGAACCTGGCCAATGGAGATGTCATTCTTAGATTGGAATGATGCCACATAATAGCTTATTGTGTCACCTTTAGAATATATTTTAGGGGCACGAACTACCACTTCATCTATTTCTTGCGCCTTTTCATCGACAATTATATCTCTATTCTGCGACTTGTTGTCACATATAACGCTAGTCGGTGTGATATTCAATCCTGAGACATTAATACATATGCTATCAACAGGAGCCTTGAACGATAATGTAAAAGAACCATCTGTACCACTTAAGCAAGAGGCAAATACACTATATTTCTGCTCTACTCGTGACACATAGACATTAACATCTGCAACACCATTTCCTGATACATTTCTTATTATTCCGGAAATATGTGTGTTTGTTTGTCCCAACAAAATCGTTGGAACAAACAAACAGATGATTAATAGGGTTATCAAAGACTTCTTCATTACAGTTTAGTATAGGTTTAAAATCCCCTCATATTCATTCTCATCTGCTACATATAGAATGCTATATGTTCCAGATTCAAGATTAATTAATAGTGGGCTGTCATTGTTAGAGAGATAAAAAATGCGACTAATGCCCGAATTAAGGTCTGTTACGATAACTTCAACATTGCAGTTTCCCTCAGATGAATCGAAATACATTATGCCAGAATCATAATAACAATCAATCCATAATGGCACCACCGTTCTAGGTCTATTTTTTGAGCCCGTTATATGCAGACGTGCTAAGGGTAAATCCGTTGTGGTAGTACTTGTCGTTTCTTGTGCAAACGATTCTGGAACTGCAATCGCAGTCTAGATGATTAGGCAGAATAAAAACTTTTTCATAAGGCGATAATGTTTGATTTCAGTTGCAAAGGTAGAGGGCAAAAATCAAACAATTATCATTTTAGTAATAAAATAAACTATCTGCATGAATTTATATCTATGTGATAATCAATAAATTAAACAGCGGATAGATTTTAGTTTCTATCCGCTGTTTAATAAATCCGTAAACTGTTGATAATCAGTCCATTTTCTCGCTTTTCAAATGGGGGGGTGATAGGTTGTTGATAATCAATACATTAACTACATATATGACATAAACTTTTCTTTTTCTATAGAAGAGCTACGACTAATTTTCTGTTTAAGACGCGACTTTCTATTATATACGACCTCTAATTTCTCATTAATAAAGATACTTATTGCTCGTGCCGAAAAGCCTGCAACTGAATATAAATATAATATGCAATCAGACTCTTTAATTTCAGGAAAAGTTTCTCTGAAGCGAGACATTAGATTGTCTCTATATGTGTTCACGAAGCTTTCTAATTCTTTAAGTGTCTTTTGGTCGGATCCTAATCCTGAAACCAATTCCATGACATTTGTATATATTTTATGCTTTTCATTTACCGTTCCTTGATATTCGTAATATGTACTACTGAGTCTATCAATAGTTGCAAAACGCTGTTCAAATAAGTTACTAATTGCGTTTTGCATCGCTTCATTCTCTGCTTTATGATGTTCCATTGTACTATTTATCACATCTTGCATTTCTTGCGCCTCGCTTTCCTTAATCTGCAACATATTGCGAAGATTAGATGCTAGTAGCATATTGTTCTCAATCTCTTTTTTTTGAGAACGGCTACGCTGAGTCACAATAATAGTAATCAAAATAGCTATTGTCGCAAAAACGATAATATATGTGTTCTTAGTCCGTTTTGTATGGATTAAGTCTTTTTCTCTGGCTAATATTTCATGGTTTCTATAAATTGATACAGCTTCTGTTACATTCTGATTAATAACATCGTGTAATATTTTATTATTATTTGCATTTTCACTTTCAAGAGCATTGAGAGCTTCTTTGTAATTCCCAATATGCTTATTCCATTGATAAGATAACCATTTTTGAGTAGTATCAATAGACATCAACATATCCATATAGAATTTGGCACTATCTATATCTCCTGTTCCAAAATAAGACACTCCTATATTGCGATAGTCATCTATTGTAAGTAGATTATTATCAAGTTCTCTAATTCTATTATAATATACTTGAGCTAAAGTATAATCTTTTTTCGCAACATAAGACGTTGCTAATAGTCTTAGCCCATCGCTTAATAAAAGTGTATCTTGTTTAACTGAAGCTATATTTACCACTTTCTGTCCAATCTCAATACTACTATTGTAATCCGTACTATTATGAAATGCCTTACCAATATCCCAAAGTCCCCAATCTGCATAATTTGTATATCCAGACAATTGAAAATATTCATATGCTTTTTGAGCATAATTTAGACTTTCTACACTATTGTATGCGTTATTGTAGATGTCAGAAAAAGAGCGGCATATAAGTCCTAAGTAAAAATAATTATTGATTTTCTTAGCAGATACTTCGGCTTTAAGAAGATTTATAATAGCTTTAGAGTACTCTTTAGTATTTTCTTGTATGCGAGCCAGGTAATAATATGATAACATCTTATGGTACTCATCATCCAGGTCTTTATAAAAATCAACAGCGCGTTGAATTTGAGATATATCCTGAGTGTCAATGTAGTTTTTGTCTAGCGCTTGAACATATAACACAGAGTAGAGAGCCTTGTCTGCAGAGGACTTAAGGGACATTGTGTCTATGCCTTGTAGTATAATCAGCGAAGAATCTGGTCTCTCCTCCATAAGTTGCTCTGCAGAAATCAATTCTTGATTTCTTGATACCGTAGAATTGCACCCTACCAATAAAATGATGAAGACAAATATAAAAACAAAGACTATATTCTTAACTACGTGTTTCATAAACAATTAATTTTTGTGCAAAATTACAGAAAATATCCCAAATGGAGCCCGGAATCCTGCTTATTTGCCGGAGGATTTCGACCGTCCGATGGTATTTATCGCTGAAGCAGGCGATATCGTTGGGACACGGATCGGTGTAAAAACAGATTGGTATTGTTTGTGTCTGGATGCAGATGCGCATCATTTTAATAAAGAACATCCTATTTTTCACGGACCTTTTGAGGTGAATATTTCAGTGGAACTAAAACCGACTCCTTCGGAGGCATTCCGTTTTGTACGGACTGACGGGCAACCTTTGCCGGATTCGCTGGAAATGTGGCGGGTACAGACAAAAGGATATAAAACTGAAGAAGGTTTCCGCCCCGGAATGATCGCCAGACCCTGGGGATTTGCGGATTCGCCGGATGCCGAATACATCTCAGGGGGTGTCAGTGCTAAAGATATCGATGCCGTAGCGATGGGAAGGCATGGTAATTTCTTCTTTTGGGGATTTTCTGCCTCCCCGGAGAATATGACGGATGAAGCACAGACTGTTTTTGCCAATGCCGTGGCATATATTTCAAAATTCGCGGGCCAGACACCTATCGCCCGGAGATATAAAAGTGATATAGCCACCCGTGAATATGCCGTACAGCAGAAAGATTTTATTTCCTATAAAAGATGGCAGGAAAGAATGGTCGTGGAGAAACAGTATATAGAAAAAACGGAAGAAATCAAAAAAGTGGCTCTGGCGAAGCAGGCCAAAGGGGAGAAGCTGACAAGTGAAGAAAAAGCAGCTTTAAGGAGTACCGTAAAACTACAGAGTTATGCAGAATGGCTGAAATCCCGTGAACCTGTTTTGTTTGAAAAGTTCGGGGACAATGAACAGGCTTACAAGGATTATTTCGATGACAACCGGGATTATTTTTACGGTGGCGATAAAGTGATTTATTGGATGGTAGATGAAGATGTGAAAAGCTGGGGGATTCCCAATAATGATATCCGTTTGTTGGACAAGGCTATCGGTTGTTGGGAACGGGGAGAGGAAGTGGATAAGGCCAAACGGGTACTTACCCGTTATACGCTGTGTCGTTTCGCTACACCGCAGGAATGGCGCGATTGGTACGAAACCAATAAAGACCGGATATTTTTTACCGAATCCGGCGGTTGGTTTTTTATGGTAAATACGAGGGATTTGAGTGTGCCGGGAAATGATTATCGGATGAGGGGACAAAAGATTCCGGGTGAAGATTACCGGGGAGAGAAACGAAGAGTTCCGGAAACAGAAGCTGCCCTGAACAGTGATAAAAATCCGGTATATATGGAAATGAAAACCGAAGAGGCGGAAAACGGTAATAAGTGGGTCGTGGTAAAGATGAATATTCATCCGGGGTATCATACGTATGCCCGGGTGGCGTCTACAGATCCGTATATGCCGACTGCTTTGCAGTTTACTTTTCCGGAAGGATGGGGAGAAGCAGAAAAATTGCTGTGGCCTGTCAGTAAAAAGCTGAATGAGGCGGGAACCAGGTATTATGAAGGAGAAGTTGTTTTCCGTCAGGAAATCAAAGGAAAAGGCAAAGGAGAGGTTCACTGCACGGTGGAGTATCAATGTTGCAATGATTATATCTGCATGCCACCGGGAAAGGTGGAGCTAAATGTAAGGATCGAATAAACTAATTTAAAAGTAGAATTATTCTGTCGTTACTTATTCGTCTTCAGTGTTCGTGTTCGGGGACCCGGTTGCTTCTGTCGGTCGTCTGGCTTTTTCTATCACTGACCGGCGGAACTCCTCACTCCGCAAAAAACTTTACGTTACGTTTCCGTCAGACACCACCGGTCGGTCGTTCAGAAAAGGCAAGACGACACTCGCCAGAGCTCCAATGGTCCCCGAACACGAACACCTCCGACTCACGTTATCACGGCATGGAAAACGAACTGTGACCTGAAAGGTATAAACTTCTATCAAACAACTGTTTTTCTGAACCCTTACCTTCGGGATTAATTCAGTAATCGGTATTTTATAGGAATAATCCGGTCAGGTGACCCAGGTATCCGTACTCCGGTCAGGGTGGCCTGCCCTTTCATTCAATAAAACTTTCCTTCTTTGCCCTGTAGTGCTGACGGAAGATGCAGGGTTTTATGGCGGAAGACCATTGGAGCAGGAACGAGGGTCCGGTTAGGTTTTCCGAACGGCCGGCCGGTGGTGTCTGACGGAAACGTAACGTAAAGTTTTTTGCGGAGTGAGGAGTTCCGCCGGTCAGTGAAGGAAAGCCTTAACGGACCGGTCCAGGCGAACCGGTCGGACAGCACAAAACCCGGAATCGGAATAGAAAGAAAAAATATACCTGCCATAAAATTAAAGAAAGGGAGAATTGAAGGTTACTCTTCTTTTCTCCCTTTTTCAGATTATAGGACGTTTTAATTATACACTCAGCTTTTAGAACTGTAACAGCATTGCTCCGCAGGAGTAGCCCCCGCCGAAAACGGTAAGGCCGACCAGGTCTCCGGGTTTCACTTTATGCAGGTTTTCGGAGAGAGAGATGGCACAGCTCGGGCTGCCGGTGTTACCTCGTTGTTCGATATTCATCAGAAAACGTTCCTCCGGGATATCGGTTTGCCTGGCTATCGTTTTGATAATGCGCTGGTTGGCCTGATGCGAAGAAATCCAATTCAAATCCTGGACAGTCTTACCATAACTTTGGGTTACCTTTTCTAAAGCTTCGACCATATAATGACAGGCATTGATAAATACATCGCGTCCTTCAGGCATTCCGATGCCACCGTTCTGTGGGCGGAGATACACCGCTTCGGCTGCTTTGCCGATGTGTCCCAGACCTTGGGTATAGATATCGATAATTCGGGGATCATGCCCGCTATAATTCCCGGCAGAGACAAAAAACGCTACAGCACCGTCTCCCCATAGGTGGCCGCTTTGCGGATCGTTTTCGTTGGCATAAGCTGTGTTGTGTTCTGCTCCGATGATCAGGGCTTTGGTCGCTTTCCCCAGAGCAAAATAGCCTTGTGCAATTTCCATCGCATTGATAAAAGAAGAACAGGCTGAGGAAACACTCACACATTTGGCGTGCTCGATGTGATAACGGCGTTGCACCATATGGGCCGGGGTAGCAACGGTATCGTAGGGGGAATAGGTTGCTGCGATGATTAAATCGATTTCCTCCATGGGATAAGGCAAATCGGTAGTGGCAAGATCCACTGCTTTTATCCCCATCGTATTGGTGTTTTCATTTGCAGCTGCTTTACTGCGGTTTTTGATACCGGTCCGGGAATAAATCCATTCGTCGTCCAGACCGTTTACTTCCTTGAAGTAAGAATTAGGAACCACAGAGTCCGGTAAATAGTGGGAAATTTTGTTGATAAACAATTCCATAGATTTAGCATTATGTTTCTGTTAGCTGTGATTTTGACATCAAACCTTCGTGCTAACAAGAAGTATGCCATATCCTCAGCCTTTGTTTAATATTCCATTAAATAGTAAGTCGACATATTCACGCAGCGACTGATAATTCCTTTTCCGGTGCCCGATGATAATAAAGGGTTGCTCCAGACTTTTGAACATAATCAGCAGCGTTTTTGCGAATGAGGAAGGATTATTGATATTGAAGAGGCCTTGCTCTTTACCGTTCTGCAAGATACGGGTTAGCAATTGCCGTTCTTTCATATCGATACCCTTACGTAACTGTTCAACTCGCAAATTGTTGAAAATAAAATCATAACGGATGTATTTGTTCTGACGGACCAGATTGTCGATCACATTGAACCGCGCTAAAATATATAATTTTAATTTGCGGTCGGGAGGAAGTGCAGAGTCTGCGGCCTTCTGCAATTTCTCATTAATGTCTTTGACATGATCCTCGACTACATAGTGATAAATCTCTTCTTTACTCTTAAAATGCATATATAAAGTCCGCCGACTCATGTTTGCTGCCTGAGCAATATCATTCATCGTTGCTTTATAAACGCTCATTTCTGAGAAAAGAGACTTGGCAACATGTATGATTTTATTCTTTGTCTTACTTAATTTTGTTCTCATAAATCTTGCGGTTGTGACTTTAAATTGCACAAAACACAAAATTTTGTGCAATTATAGCTATTTTCTATGACATTTATGGGCAAAGATAGTTTTTTTAACGGAAGAAAATGAGGTTTTGAGGATTGTTAAGTGTTCCAACGATTGCATAACCCCGGTATTTTATGTTTTATCCCTCTCCGATTCGTGTAAAAGGATGACAAATGTCATGTTTTATTGTTGAAGCGGGTGGTATCTTTGCGCGCGAATTGGGAGAGGTGGTGGAGGTGGCGATCGTTTTTTACAGCGTGTAATTTAATTGTCTGATTATGAATGTTACAAAAGTTTCCTTCTACAAGGAAAAAATTTTTTCGGCCCGGTGGTTTCAAACTTGGGGAACTCTTTTATTGGGATCTATGGTGATAGCGACCGGTTACACTTTTTTCATGACTCCCTACCAGATCGTTCCGGGAGGAATTTATGGTATTTCTACCATTTTGAACTGGAAACTGGGATTCCCGATCGGTATGGCGGCATTGTGTTTTAACCTGCCGTTGAGTTTGATCGGTTTTAAAATATTAGGCCGTGATTTCGGTTTGAGGACTTTTATCTGCTTTTGGTTGGTAGCTTTGTTTGCCGACGGTTTTCCGTGGGCTCTGGAACATTGGTGTGGCTATACGGCAGAATTTGCACATGATCCCCTGCAATTGGTCAAAGGAGGTATCGACAATCCCGATGCAACGAAGGAAGGGGTATTGTTGGCCAGTATCTTCGGAGGTGTGGTTATCGGAGTCGGAGCCGGATTGATTTTCAAGACCCGTTCTTCGAGTGCCGGTACGGATGTTTTGGCTGCCGTATTACATAAATTGACCCGCAGGCCTTTGGGGATGATGCAGATGACTGTCGACCTGATTATCGTGGTATTGGGTTTTGTGGCTTTCCCGGATTGGAAAACTCCGTTTTATTCCCTGATCACTATTTTTATTATGGGGAAAGTAATCGATATTGTCATCGGTGGGTATTCCAGCGATAAAACTTTTTTCATCATATCCGAAAAAACAGAAGAATTACGTCGGTTTATACTTTCGGAATTACACCGGGGCGGCTCTATCGTACCGGTCAACGGGATGTGGAACCGTTCGGAGAAAGAAATGATTATGACGGTCGTCAACCGTAAAGAGGTGACTACTTTGCAACGGGCCATCCAGCATATCGATCCTCATGCTTTTACCATGATCCTGAATGCTCAGGAGATTATGGGGCAAGGATTTAAACGGATGGATTGGGACGATAACAAGTAAATACCTGAGTTGCACGGTCGAAAATGCCCTGGAGCCAGGCGATAGTCATGCCGTAGTTGCTGACCGGAATCCGGGCATCGATGGCCGGTTGCAGACGGTGGCGCAATTGGGTGGCTGTGATCATACAGCCTCCGCATTGAATGATCAGGGCATAATCCGTTATCGGACGTTCGATCCGGTCTAAGCCGGCGATATGGTCGAATTCCAGCTGCTTTCCGGTATACTTGCGAAGAAGGGCGGGGATTTTGACCCGGCCGATATCTTCACAGGAAACATGATGGGAACAGGATTCGAGCAGAAGAATCCGGTCGCCGTCTTTCAGTTCCGGGATGCGGGAGGTCCCGGCCAGATATCGGTCGAAATTGCCTTTATGGTGTGCCAGAATAATGCTGAAACTGGTGAAAGGAATATCCTGGGGAATCCAGGGGGCTATTTTGCCGAATACCTGACTATCTGTGATTACCAGGTCCGGTCGTAACGAATTCCGCTGAAAATAAGTCGTGATTTCTTCGGGTTGGACGACAATACCGATACCATGCCGGTCCAATATCTCTCTTAACATTTGTACCTGAGGCAAGATCATCCGGCCTGTCGGAGCTTCCGAATCGATGGGGGTGACCAGCATAACCACTTGGCCGGGACAAACCAGATCCCCTAACAGAGAGGAAGAATTTTGCCGGTTTACCAAAGTGCCGATTTTTTGAATCAGCATTTCTCTTTTAGCCTGGCAAGTGGAGAAACCGATAACCGGGGTACCGTATTTTTGCAAGAGTTTTTCCCGAAGTTGCTCCTGTAAAGGTTCCAGGTCCGATTTATTGTGTACGATCAAAAAAGGAAGTTTTAACTTTTGAAATTCTTCGGTCAGTATTTCTTCGAAATGACCGAAGCGGTTGCCGGTGATCACCAGTAAGGCTGCATCGGCTTGCCGGATGGTTTCGAACGTTTTTTTTACCCTTAATTCCCCGAGTTCACCTTCGTCATCCGTTCCGGCAGTGTCGATTAAAACGACCGATGCAACTCCCGGGATTTCATAACTTTTCTTTACCGGGTCTGTTGTCGTGCCGGCAATGGGGGAGACAACGGCTTTGTCCTGTTGTAAAATCGTGTTGACGATAGAACTTTTTCCGGTATTTCTCCGGCCGGTGATGACGAGATGAAATTTATCCATGAATCGGGGTTATTTATACATGCTGACTTCTTCTGCTGTGATTGTCGGGCTTCCGAGAATAATCAAACGTTCGACGACGTTGCGGAGTTCACGGATATTTCCGGTCCATTCGTAACTTTTCAGCGCTTGTAAAGCTTCCGGTGTAATATTTTTTTGTGCTATCCCCATTTCGTTGCAAATGGTTTCCAGAAAATAGGTCACTAACTCGTCGATATCTTCCGGACGGTCTTTCAAAGGGGGAACTTCGATAATTATAACACTCAGACGGTGGTATAAATCTTCCCGAAACCGTCCTTTGGCAATCTCTTCTTTCAGATTTTTATTGGTTGCTGCGATGACCCGCACATCTATCTGAATATCCGTGTCGCTTCCGATCCGGCTGATTTTATTTTCCTGTAAGGCCCGGAGTACTTTAGCCTGTGCTTCCAGGCTCATATCCCCGATTTCGTCGAGGAATAAAGTCCCTCCCGAGGCTAGTTCGAATTTCCCTTTCTTCTGTTTGATCGCCGAAGTGAACGATCCTTTTTCGTGTCCGAACAGTTCGCTTTCGATCAGCTCCGAAGGAATAGCTGCACAGTTGACTTCTATAAAAGCTCTGTCGTTACGGTGACTTTTTTCGTGCAACTGATGGGCTACCAATTCTTTACCACAACCGTTCGGTCCAGTGATGAGTACCCGGGCATCGGAAACCGCCACTTTATCGATCATGATACGGATATGATTCAATGCATCCGAATGGCCGATCATCTCGTATTTCTTACTGACTTTGGTTTTTAGCTTTTGGGTCTCCTCGATAAGCTGGTTTTTGTCCGTTGCGTTTTTGATCGTAATCAGAATCCGGTTCAGGTCCAGCGGTTTCTCGATGAAATCGTAAGCTCCTTTTTTGATGGCTTCGATAGCTGTATCTATGGTGCCGTGTCCCGATATCATGATGACCGGCACATCGGAAGTAAATTCTTTGATTCGTTCCAGTACCTCGATTCCTTCCATTTTAGGCATTTTGATATCACAGAACACCACCTCCGGTTTTTCAGTTTTCACCGACACCAATCCCTCCATGCCGTTTTCAGCTAATACGACTTCGTGTCCTTCGAAAGAGAGAATGTCTTTCATCGAATTACGGATGCTACGTTCGTCGTCGATTACAAGTATTTTTGCCATGGTCATTTTTTTTACACGGATAGCAAAATTAGGAATAATTTCGAAATCCTCAAATTTCCGAATCTTCAAATGTTTTCATAGCTTTGTAGCTAGGATGATTGTCAAATTATTTGGAATACGCTTATGAGATATATTTTATCTGTTCTGATTGTTTTTTGTTTGATTTGTCCCGATACGCTGGGACAGCGTAAAAAAGTAGGAGTCGTGCTGAGTGGTGGGGGGGCGAAAGGAGTTGCTCATATCGGTGTGCTGAAAGTGCTCGAGGAAGCGGGGATTCCGATCGATTATATTTCCGGGACGAGTATGGGGGCTATTGTCGGAGGGTTGTATGCCGTCGGATATAATGCCAAGGCGCTGGATAGTTTGGTCAGGATGCAGAACTGGCCTTTCTTGCTGAGCGATAAGGTATATCGTTTCAACCAGCCTTTTACCGAGAAAGAATCCAATGAGAAATACCTCATTTCCCTTTCTTTTTCCCAGGAAAAAGGTCTTTCGGTACCGGCAGGTTTCGTGAGCGGACAGAATATTTATAACCTGTTTTCCGAATTGACCATCGGTTTTCACGATTCGATTCCGTTCCGGGATTTACCGATTCCGTTCGCTTGTGTGTCGGCCAATATGATCGATGGGAAAGAAGTGGTGATGGACAAGGGGATACTGCCTTTGGCGATGCGGGCGAGTATGGCTATCCCGGGAGTCTTCGCTCCCGTAACTATCGATAGTATGGTATTGGTAGACGGAGGTATCTCGAATAATTTTCCCGTGGATGTGGCTAAAAATATGGGAGCCGAAATTACCATCGGGGTGGATCTCAGCACAGGGTTGAAAGATGAGAAAGGACTGGATAATATCATGGGGATCGTCGATCAGCTGACGGCTTTTATGGGCATGAAGAGTTATGAGAATAATAAAGCGATGGTGGATTTGTATATGAATCCGGATCTGAAAGGATTTACTGCGGCCAGTTTTACTGCGGAGGCTATCGATACGATGATTCAAAGAGGAGAACGGGTAGCCCGGGCCAATTGGGATAAAATTATGGCTTTGAAGAAACAGATCGGTCTTGAACCGGACGAAGATGCTGCTCCCCATCTCGAAAACAGGTTTTTGGAAACAGACACTCTTATTATAGGAAAAATTTCTATCGAAGGAGTGAAGGAAAAAGATGAAAAATGGATACAACGGCAAATCGGGATCAAAGAATTTTCTGTCATCACCATGGATGATTTACACAAAGCGATTTCTTTTTTATACGGTACCGGGGCTTTTGCCAATGTAAACTATGCCCTCAACGGGGATCAGATTTATGACCTGACGCTACGGCTGAAAGAAAAACCGGCCAGTTCACTGAATCTGGGATTCCGTTTCGACTCGGAAGAAATGGCTTCGATCCTGTTGAATACAACCCTTAGCCATAGGGCGTTGAGGGGGTCCAGACTGTCGATTACCGGACGTTTGAATAAAAACCCTTACGTATTGGTGGATTATTCTTTCGGCAGTAATATGCTGAGAAAATTGGGCGTATCCTATATGTTCAAATACAACGATATCAATCTGTACGATAAAAAAGACAAAGTCGATAATATTACTTTCTCTTATCATCGCGGAGACCTGAATTTATCGGATATTTATTTCCGGAATTTCAAATTTCAATTGGGGTTACGGTATGAATATTTCAATTATAAATCCGTCCTGTACAATACCGATTATATAGCGGAAAATCTGAAGTCACAGGGATTTGCCAGCTACTATGCTTTAGCTCATTTCGATACTTACGATAAGAAATATTTTCCGGACAAGGGGATGAGTTTCCGGGCTGATTATTCACTTTACACCGATAATATGGTCAATTATGACGGGCATGCTCCTTTTTCGGCCTTATCGGCCGATTTCGAACCGACCGTCCGGCTGACCCGTAGGGTATATCTTTTGCCGGCTTTGTACGGAAGGGTATTGATCGGACGCGATATAGCCATTCCTTATCTGAATTATGTCGGTGGAGAAGTAGCCGGAAGGTATATGAATCAGCAATTGCCTTTTTACGGTATCCATAATCTGCAGGTGTTCGATAATTCGGTGGTCGTGGGGCGTTTACAGTTGAGATATCGCTTGGGAATGAGGCATTACATCACTTTAACCGGGAATTATGCCAAACAGTCGGAAAGCTTTTTCGATATTCTGAAAGGAGACGATGTTTGGGGTGGAGGTGCCGGTTATGCTTATAATTCCATTATCGGACCGATCAGTGTCACCTTCGATATGTCCAATTGGGACCAGAAATTAGGGGTGTATTTCAATCTCGGCTATTATTTTTAAATTGGAGTAATTGTAATAAAAACGGAAATAAATGGGAAAATATTGGATTTGCATCTGTTTGGCCTGGGGGTTAGGGATCGGAGGTTGTACACCGGTACAGCAATATCGGTATACCGAAGGAAAGATTTACGGTACATTTTATCATATATCCTATGCTTCTGACGAGGATTTGAAAGAGGAAATTCTCCGGCAAATGGAGTCGGTAAACGCTTCTCTTTCCATGTTTAATCCCGAATCGGTTATTGCCCGTCTGAACCGCAACGAGACGGATAGTACAGATGCTCTGTTTCAGAAAATGTATGCGATGGCTTTGCAAGTAAACCGGAAAACCGAAGGAGCTTTCGATATTACGGTCGGACCTTTGGTCAATGCCTGGGGATTCGGTTTTAAACAAAATTCTTTCCCGGATTCTGCCCGTATAGATACATTACGGCAATTTGTAGGTATGGATTTACTGACTTTGACGGAGGGGAAATTGCAGAAAAAATACCCGGAAATTACGCTGGATGCCAGTTCTATTGCTAAAGGACTTGGAGTAGATTTGGTGGCCGAATACTTCGAGCGTAAAGGCTTGAACGATTATATGGTAGAGATCGGAGGAGAGGTCAGGGCCAAAGGACAAAGCAGTAAAAAACGGCCCTGGCGGATAGGAATCGACCGTCCCGAGGAAGATGTGACCGCTCGGAACCGCCGGTTACAAATGATTGCCGGACTGAGTCAGGGGGCTTTGGCTACTTCGGGCAACTACCGGAATTTTTATGTGCACGACGGTAAAAAGTATGCCCATACGATAAATCCCAAGACAGGTTATCCTGTTCAGACCGAAGTGCTCAGTGCATCGGTTTATGCTCCTACCTGTATGGAAGCCGATGCTTATGCCACTGCTTTTATGGTATTGGGATTGCAAAAAGCCCGGCAGATTGTTTTGGCCGATCCTGAACTGGAAGGCGCTTTTATTTATCTGGAAGAAGGAAAAATGAAAAACTGGATTTCACCTGGCTTTGAAAAATTGATTGTAGAAAAATAGAGAGGAGTGAGGGAAAATGATGAAGAGAATCGTATTTATACTCATCATTTGTTTTTGGGTTGGAAGGGTACTGGCTATAGACCATAGGATTCCGGCAGTACAAGATTCTGTGCGCCTGGATACCGTTAAGAAAAGTTTACAGGCACAGTCTTTACAACATCTTTTGGAGCGGGATTCCTTGCCACTGATGACCTTACCGGTTGATGCACAGATGAAGATGTCTCCGGTGTATTTACCGGATAGTCTGATCCGGGATACCCTGCGGTATGAATATACCAAAATTAAAGACTTTGCCTATAAGGCGAAATGGACGAAAGAACTTTATAAAATGGTCTTCGTCAATCCCCATCGTGGATATCTGAATGTCATGCGTACGCAGAACAGTGAGGAACGATTTAAAGCTTATTCCGGGAAAGTGATTCATGATATTTCTATTGTTGTTCTGCCTCCTTATGGGACTAGTGTTTACGATACCACTTACTTCGAGGAAGATATGGGATGGCTGAAAAACTTAGCCAACAAAACCCATATGAAAACGGCCGAAAAAGTAATCCGCAGGCAGTTGACGATAAAACCCGGCATGTTATTGGTACCTTTTGAGTTGGTGCAAAATGAAATTTTGTTGAGAAGATTGGATTATATCGATGATGCGAATATGATCGTTACGGAAGATCCGGACAACCCTGCTCAGGTGAATGTTACCCTCATTTGTAAAGATCAGCTTTCGTGGGGAGCGACGGTCGAATCGAATTTCTTGAATTCTTTCGATATCGGACTCGAAAATAAAAACTTTATGAAATTGGGACATGTCCTGAATTATGAGTTCAGTTACCGGGGAACCAAAGACAAAAAATGGGGAAACGAGTTGGAATATAAGGTGAACAGTCTTTGGGGGACTCATATCAACATCCGGGGATATTACCGCAATGATTACCGTGAAAAAGAAGTTTTCGTAGATGTCGAAAGGCAATTCCTGACCAACCGGATGAAATGGGCCGGAGGGATGGGAGTAGGACGTGTTTTTTATTCGGATGATTTACCGGACCGGAATGTAAACCGGTTGGAAGAGTTGTTCAATTATCATTATCAGGACGTATGGTTAGGTAAATCTTTTTTGTTGCCTTACCGGTATAGCTATAACCAGAATATGTTTCTGACGGGGCGTTTTTTTACGACCCTTTTCAATAATCGTCCTTTGGTTACAGACGATACCAACCATTTGTATTATAACCGGAGGGATTATTTTGCCGCTTTTACTTACATCAAAATGAAGTATTATAAGGCCAATCTGATCTATGATTTCGGGCGTACGGAAGATATTCCTACGGGATTGATGCTTAGTCTGACCACGGGGTATGAAAAGAGTGAATTCGATAATTATGGCTATATCGCCGGAGAGTGTCACTATTCCCATTTTAATAAATACGACGAGCGTTATTACGCCCTGGAAGCAGCCTTGGGGTCTTATGTCAACGAAGACGGTTTCACCCGGGGGACGCTGAAATTGGGAGCCAGTCATATCAGTAATTTGTGTAGCTGGGGCAGTTTTAAATTCCGTTTCTATAACGACGTACATTATGTGAAAGGAATCCGGCGTTATCCGGGCGATTTTTTGTATATGGAAGATCGGAATATTCGCGGATTTTCATCCGATACACTAAGAGGAAATCAAAAACTGTCGTCTTCTTTGGCGACTACTTTTTTCTTGCCCTATATTAAAAAAGGATTCCGGGTTTCCATTTCTTCTTTCTGTGATTTCGGTGTGATTGCCGCCGACAATAAAAAATTGGTACACAGCAAAACGTATTGGGGATTCGGGGTAGGAGTCAACCTGAGAAACGATAATGTCGTCATTAAAAATATTTCTTTTCGTTTTGCCGTTTATCCTACTATTCCTGAGGATGGCAGGAGTTTTCAAGCGATACTTTCCAGTGGGAACAGAGGCAGTTTTTATGATTATCACGTAACAAAACCACAGGTGATTCAGTATGAATAGGAAATACGGATAGGTCATGACAAGTTTTGCGTCATCTGATATTTGGTTAGCTTTTATTATGACTCTGGTTGCAGCGATTTCTACTTTTATGGGAGCGATGACGTCGTTATATTTCAGAAAAGTCAACCAGGTTACCCTTTCGGTCATTTTGGGATTTGCAGCCGGAATAATGATTTATACCGCTTTTATGAAACTGATGCCCGATTCGATCAGCATCCTATCCTCCCAATTGTCTTATGCTCAGACGAAAATCACCAGTACGGTCTGGTTTTTTGTCGGTATCGTTTTGTTGTATCCTTTAGGATATCTGGTGAAGTTGTGGAAGAAAAAAGAGGTGGAACGCTACGACGCTTCACTTCAATATTACCGGCGGGTAGCGATATTGGTGCTTCTGACGATTACCGCCCATAGTTTCGTCGAAGGGCTGGCGACTTTTCTGTCGTTTTTGGCTACTCCTTTGGTGGCTATTCCTCTGGTTCTTTCTATTATTGTCCACAACTTTCCCGAAGGGATGACGATCGGAGCCCTGTTTAATAAAATCAGTGATTCGATGAATCGCCGCCGGGCTATATTCTACAGTGTGATCGCTTCCTTATTCGAACCGATCGGAGCCCTGATGGCTTATATTTTTATTCTGAAATATTCTAATCCGGTTTTAACCGGAATACTGAAAGCTTTTCTTTCCGGACTATTGGTAGCCACTGCACTGAATGAACTGATTCCCAATTCCCAACTGAAAGGGAACCGGAAGGTGTCGGTACAGAGTATTATTTTAGGCATGTTTATTATGGGTGTCGTCTTGGTCAGTGCTTCGATTTTTTAAAATTTTACAACAATTGTAATTATTTTCAGAATTTTTTAACGTTTCTCCGGTCTGAGGTTTGGAGGATGTGCCTCTGCGGTTTATCTTTGCTGAAAATATAAAGATAGGGTATTTTTTTGATTCATAAATAATTAATTGGTTGTAAATGAAAAAAGTCTTCTTGTTTTCTTTATTTTTGGTTTTAGGGTTAGTTCTTTCACAGTGTTTACCGGTTTGGTTGGGGGAGGCATTCCTGACAGCTGAAAAGGTAGCGAAGACTTTGATGTTCGTTTGTCTGGCATTTATTATGATTAATGTCGGGCGGGAATTCGAATTGGATAAAACGAAATGGAGATCTTATGCTGCCGATTATTTTATAGCTATGGCTACTGCTGCCGTGCCCTGGATTATGGTCGCTTTTTATTATATGTTCTTATTGCCTGCCGATTTGTTCGGGAATTGGGATGCCTGGAAAGAGAATTTATTATTGAGCCGGTTTGCGGCCCCTACTTCTGCCGGTATATTGTTTACCATGCTGGCTGCTGCCGGGTTACGGCGCGAGTGGATCTATAAGAAGACCCAGGTGCTGGCGATCTTCGACGATCTCGATACGATCTTACTGATGATTCCCTTGCAAATATTTATGATCGGTTTTAAGTGGCAGTTATTTGCCGTGGTGATTGTGATCACTTTTTTATTAGTGATCGGTTGGAAAAAACTGGGAACGATCCGGTTGTCCCAAACCTGGAAATCTATTTTATTTTATGCTGTATGCATCGTAGCTGTAACGGAAAGTATTTATCTTTTGACCAAGTGGATGATGGGAGCTGACGGAGCGATTCATATCGAAGTATTGTTGCCTGCCTTTGTCTTGGGAATGGTGATGAAGACTGTCCATCAACACGGGAACCGGGACGAAAAGATAACCGGAATGATTTCTTATCTGTTTATGTTTCTGGTGGGGTTGAGTACACCTCAGTTTATCGGTATCGATCATGGACACCGGATTACAGAAGCTGTGGGGATTATTGCTGCACAGCCTATGCCTTCCTGGGAGGTATTGGTTGTGCATGTGATCGTTGTTACTTTACTTTCGAATTTGGGAAAGATGTTTCCGTTGTTTTTCTATCGGGATCGGCAATTGGAAGAGAGACTCGCCCTTTCTGTCGGTATGTTCACCCGGGGGGAAGTTGGGGCCGGAATTATTGTCATCGCTATGGGCTATAATCTGGGCGGTCCCGCTCTGATTATTTCTGTATTGAGTTTGGTACTCAACCTGCTTTTGACCGGTGGTTTTGTGGTCATTGTGAAACGTTTGGCACAACAGGCTTATGGACTGAAAGAATAGACGGAATAAAGATACCTTTTCTTGGGAACAATGGAGAAAAGAAGAATAAACTTTCATTCTCCGTTTCTCCAAATTTATGGTAGGTTTGAATAAGTTCATAAAGTCTATGGACCTGCGGGTGTGGCCGGACGGAACCGGAGTTTGTATTATTTCGCCTCTTTCTTCTTAAATAACCGTCGGAAAAATCCTTTCTTTTCTTTGGTTTTTTCTTCGGTAGTTCCGGGATGTTTCACTTTTTCCAGTTTACGGTTCGAGATCTTTTCGAGCAGGTTCAAATGTTCTTTGAAGGTCGGTATTTCCGTTTCTTTTTGCTGAGGTGGTAAGGCAAAAGGGAAGGAGAGCCTGTTCCAAACCTGATAATTCGGGCTCTCCAGGCAATCTTTCATAAACCGGCCGAAAATAGGCATAGCCATATTGGCGCCTTGTCCTAAACGGATGGTGTTGAAATGGATGTTTACATCGTTGGCTCCGACTCTGATTCCGACGACTATCTGGGGATTATATCCGATAAACCAGCCGTCTACCTGATTTTGGGTCGTACCGGTTTTCCCGGCCATTTCATTATGCAGACCGTATACCGAACGCAATCTTTGCCCTGTTCCTTCGTCGATGACTGCCGAAAGCATATTGCTCATTAAATGGGCTTCGTTTTCAGGCAGTACTTGCCGGGGAATTTCGGGCTGAGCTTTGAATATCAGATTACCCTGGCGGTCCTTGATTTCTTCCAGGTAATAAATCGGACGGAGGTTTCCGTTATTGGCAAAAGTCATAAAAGGACGAACCATTTCCTGCAAGGGGATATCGGCTACTCCCAAGGCTAAAGAAGGATAGGGAGGAAGCTCGGAGGTGATACCCAAACGGCGGGCATGATCGATAACGGTGTCTATGCCCGTCTGAAGCAATACTTCGACAGCGATGGTATTGATCGATTTACTAAGGGCTCCTTTCAAGGTGTAATATCCCTCATAATTGTTGTCCGAATTGCGTGGGGACCAGTCGTCATATTCCGGATAGGTTTTCTGTTCATTTTTGTAATAAGCGTCCAGACGGGTCCCCTGATGTATAGCTGCACTGTATACGACCGGTTTAAAGACCGATCCTACCTGGCGCGGGGCTTCAACCTGGTCGTATTGGAAATATTTATAGTTCAGATCACCGACCCAGGCTTTTACTTTCCCGGATTGTGGTTCCACAGCAATCATTGCCGGATGCAAAATCTTCAGATAATGCTTGATCGAATCGATCGAAGAATAATCTACCCGCATTTCTCCCTCTTCCGGGCTGTATACCAGCATCGCTTTTTTTTCATTCAGAATTTTCAGTATGTCTTTTTCAGCCAATCCCTGATGTTTCAATCGTTGATAGACCGTACTGTTCTGAATAGCATTTTTCAGTATCGCGGGATTTTTGTCCCAGGGTTCTTGTTTACCCAGGTGGGTGTAATAGGATTGCTGTAATTTTTTCATGTGCTCTTGAACGGCATTTTCTGCATATTGCTGCATCTCTGCGTCCAGAGTTGTTTTCAGGATAAGACCGTCCTTATATAGGTTGTAGTTCGTACCGTATTTTTCGTTGTATTCTTTGAGGATCCGGTCGGCATCCCGGCGTATTTTTTCGCGTAAATAAGGAGCCAGACCGGAAAAATGGTTGACCGGAATGTAATGCAGCTGTAGTTCTTCCTGCTTTATTTTTTCACCGGTCTCTTCATCCAGATAATCGTATTTCATCATTTGGTCGATTACCGTGTTGCGACGGTTGAGCGCCCTTTCCGGATGCAGACGCGGATTGTAACGCGAAGGTCCTTTGAGCATACCGATCAACGTGGCTGCCTGAGGGATAGTCAGATCGGAAGCAGAGGTTGAAAAATATTTTTGAGCGGCACTCTCGATACCGAATGTATTTTCCCCGAAAGATACCGTGTTCAGGTAAAGGGTGAGGATATCGTCTTTGCTGTAAATGTTTTCCAAACGATGGGCTGTAAACATTTCTTTGAGTTTCACAACCGGTATAAAGGTCACCTGCTGTTCGTCCCGGGGATACAGATTTTTAGCCAATTGCTGACTGAGCGTACTTCCGCCGCCTGAACTACGGTGTCCCAGCAGAACAGTTTTGAAAAATACCCTCAGCATACTGATTTTGTCTACGCCTTCATGTTCGTAAAAACGGACATCTTCGGTCGCGATCAGGGCTTTGACGGCATAAGGGGAAATATGATTGAAATTGACATTGGTACGGTTTTCGACATAATATTTACCGATCAGCAAGTTGTCTTCGCTATACAATTCCGAAGCTTCGTCATTACGGATATCCCGCAATTCGGCATAATCCGGTAGCTTACCCCAAAGACCGGCATATACCGAGTAGACAAATAGAGTGATACCGATTGCGAGAAACAGGATAAATAGCACCCCGTATTTCAATAGCTTGAACTTGTGGTGGTGCCGGTGAGAAGAAACCGCTTTTTTATGTTTTTTCTGATATTGTTTTTGGGCCATATGCTGAAAAGCTAAGCATATAATTCGACTTAGCCGGACAAAAATACAAAATAATTTCTTTTATCGGTCGGACTTCGGCTAGTACCGACATGCCCGCTGGCAGTTTGAAGGGTACGAGGATGAAGTGAAACCTGAAATGCTGGGGGAAAGTGAAGAAAATATTTAAAAGAAAAGTCCGGATGTAAAGTCCGGACTTTATACCTAAGGAAACAGAAGGGTTATTTGATGATTTCAACCATGGCACAACGATTCCATTTGTTGTTGTTGTTGTAGTAAGGTTTTTCTTTACCTACATATTCGATAACCATCCGGTTAGAATTGATGCCGTAATCTTTTTTCAACATATTGGCGACAGCCTCGGCTCTTTCTTGTGAAATCCGGAGATTTACATTGATCGGACCGAATTTATCGGCATAACCTACGATGCGGATTTTGACATCCGGGTTGTTTTTCATGAAAGTTCCGATATTGTAGATCAACGGGTCATAAATATCCTGAACCACGGCGCTATTGAATTTGAACGGGATGGTAGAGGGGATAGATTCTACGATTTCTACATTTTTCGTTTCAACCGGTCTAACCACTTCTTTCTCGATAACTTTGATCTCTGGCGGACGGTTCTGTAACTGAGTCACTTGATTAGCTAATACCAGGTTGGCGGCAGCCATTTCGTCGATGACAGCTTGTTTCGGTGCGGTACGGAAACCTCTGCCTTTGAAATAATAGGTAACCCCTGCAGTAAGTCCACCCAGCCCATCGTTCGGGAAACCACCGGTTTCTACCATCTTATCGTTGAAGATCATGCCCTGGAATTCGATGTTGGCATCGAATCTTTCAGAAATCTTGTATTTGGCTTGAATACCGCCATGGATGGTGAAAGATTGCTGATGTTTCCGGGTCATACCTCCGACACCGAAGAAAGGAACGATATCGAATTTACGGTCGGGGTTGTATTTCGCGAAGAAATTTATCAATCCCATCATAAAGTCGATGTTCATGTGCATATAATGCATGTGTAACATACTTCCGGCATTATCGGTGAAACCGTGTAATGCTCCGCCACCGCCTTGTAACCGTAATCCCCACCAGGGGTTGAACATTTTACCTACAGCCAACTCAGGCATAAAAGTAATCGTGTTTTTAAATTTTGCCTGTGAGGAATGTTCGGCAAAGAAAGCATTCGCTCCAAAATTTGCAGAAACAAACCAGTTATGCCAGAATGGGTTGGCTTCAAATGAGGTTTTGTATCCCGGAAGACGTTGTTCTATAATGACTTCCTCGACTTGCGCCTGGGCCTTTGTTATTCCACATAGACCAGCAACCAAAACAATTAACATTAATCCTTTTTTCATAACATTTTTATAATTAAGTAACTTATAATATTGACATTACATTTCGTTTGTTGTTATTATCTTTTGATTTAAAATAATAGAGGTGTCAATGAACTTGTATTTTAATGTCAAAACTTACCGGAATAACGTAGTTTGGGGGGAGGACGTTTCAAAATAGGGTCAATAAAATGTGAGTTTTTATGATTTTTAACCTTTTACTTTTAAGCTTTACATATTTTTTTTATCTTTGAACTCCGATCGTATTTCTTCCGGGGAGTATGGTCGGAGGAGGATGATTGCTTATTTTTAATCAGATACATATAAAACAAAAGTGGACCCGTCCACAGACAAAAATTGACGAACATGTTAAACATTGCATTATTTGGTCCTCCGGGAGCAGGAAAAGGTACTCAGGCAAAAAAGATTGTAGAGAAATATAATCTGGCCCATCTTTCGACAGGAGATATGATCCGCAAGGAAATTGCGGAAGGAACCGAGTTAGGTAAAATAGCGGAAGAGATTATCGCAAGGGGCGAATTGTTGTCTGATGAATTTGTGGTGAGACTGATCGAAAATAGTATGGCTCAGCATCGGGGAGTGAACGGATTCCTGTTCGATGGTTTTCCCCGTACTGTGGCTCAGGCTGAGATTCTCGACCGGATGTTGGAAAAGGAAGGTACTCCTTTGAAAGGATTGATCTGTATCCATGTCCCTTTCGAAGAATTAAAACGCCGGATGCTCGAACGGGCTAAAATCGAAGGACGGGCTGACGATAACGAAGAGGCGATTGCTAAACGGTTCCGGGAATATAATGATAAAACCGTCCACGTGGCTAATCATTATAAGAAGAAGGGAGTGCATATCGATGTCGAAGGAAATTGTCCGGTAGAGGAAGTGTTCAATGCTATTACGAAAGCGATAGAGGAAATGAAATAAGGTAGATCGGCTTGGTTTCGATCGGAATCCTTTAGAAATGAATCGGCGGAACTCGGGTCGGGAGTCAGTGTTTATCCCGAACGAAGTTCCGCCGATCAGTAAAGTGCCGGTCACGAAAGAACATTATTTTTTCAGTCCTTTTCTTTCCAATAGCGGTTCGATGCCGGGTTCTTTGCCCCGGAATTGTTTATAAAGTTTCATCGGATCGTCCGAACCTCCCCGGGAGAGTATATTTTCCCG
The DNA here is from genome assembly GCF_000190535.1 of Odoribacter splanchnicus DSM 20712. Classification (GTDB taxonomy): domain Bacteria; phylum Bacteroidota; class Bacteroidia; order Bacteroidales; family Marinifilaceae; genus Odoribacter; species Odoribacter splanchnicus. The sequence goes on along the minus strand of NC_015160.1, from coordinate 1,039,122 downwards.
GAAAGCTTTGGCTTTCTCCGGATTGAAAATATCTCCGGTTTCCTTGAATGCAGCAAAAGCATCTGCATCCAACACTTCTGCCCAGGTGTAGGCATAGTAGCCTGCCGAATAACCTCCGTTGAAAATATGTCCGAAATAAGGACTGCGGTAGCGGACGGTGATTTCAGGTATTAAACCGATCTTATCCAGTACTTCTTTTTCGAATTTTTCCGCATCGATCGGATCGCTGTTTTGAATAGTGTGGTACGCCATATCCAATAGGGCGGCCGACATAAATTCCGTCACAACGAAACCCTGATTGAAATGACTGCTGTTTTGAATTTTATCGATTAACTCCTGGGGCATCGGTTCACCGGTTTGCCAATGGTGGGTATAGATTTTTAAAACTTCGGGATCTCCGGCCCAGTTTTCCATCACCTGGGAAGGCAATTCGACAAAATCGCGGGCAACCGAGGTGCCTGCCACACTGGGGTAAGTACATTCGGATAGTAGTCCGTGTAAAGCATGCCCGAACTCATGGAATAGGGTACAGGCTTCATCGAAAGTAAGCAAGGCGGGCATATCTCCGGCCGGTTTGGTGAAATTGCAGACATTGGTAATGACCGGACTGGAATTCAATAATTTAGATTGCGGGCGGAAAGCGTCCATCCAGGCGCCGCTGCTTTTACCGGCCCGTGGAAAATAATCGGCATAATATATTCCGATGTGTTTACCGTCGGCATCTTTGACTTCGAATGCCAGGGCTTCGGGGTGGGGAAGAGGAAGGTTGTCGAGTTGTTCGAAAGTCAGGCCATATAACTTGTTGGCTACATAAAAAGCACCTTTACGGACTTCTTCCAGCGGAAAATATTGGCTGATTTCGGTTTCGTTCAACCCGTATTTCTCTTTTTTCAATTTTTCAGCATAATAGCGCCAGTCCCAGGGAGCTAGTTTGAACCGTCCTCCGGTTTTATCGATCATTTTCTGTAGTTCCCGGGCTTCTTGCCTGGAGATCGGTAATGCCGCTTCCCAAATTCGATTACATAATTGATATACGTTCTCCGAATTTTTAGCCATATTATCGTCGAGGACATAGCTGGCATAGTCGGGGAAGCCTAACAGCCGGGCTTTTTGTACCCGTAAAGAAACCATTTTGCTGATGTTGGCCCAATTGTTGTATGCATTGTCCTGACTGCCCCGGTCGATATAGGCTTTGTAGATCTGTTCGCGCAGATTACGGTTGTCTGCATATTGCAGGAAAGGCATAATACTGGGATTCTGTAAAGTGAATACCCATTTCCCTTCCAAACCGTTTTCTTTCGCTGTCTCGGCAGCAGCAGCGATGACACCTTGCGGGAGCCCGCTCAGGTCTTTTTCATTATCGATCACCAACCGGTAGGTATTCGTTTCATGCAATTGGTTGGCTCCGAATTTCAAACTCAGTAAAGCCAGTTCACTATTGATTTTTTTGAATTTTTCCTTGTCTTCTGCCGAAAGATTGGCACCACCACGAACAAAGTTGTTGTAATATTTTTTCAATACCATTTTTTGTTCCGTAGTCAGATTTTCTTTGTCCTGGTTATCGTATACCGTTTTGATCCGGGCAAATAGCTCGGCGTTCAGATTTATACCGTCCGTATGAGCCGTGATTTCGGGCATAATCTCCTCTGCAATGGCATTGATCGAATCGTTCGTATTGGCTTCCCGGAGATTGAAAAACACATAAGATACCTTGTTTAACAACTGCCCCGATTTTTCCATGGCCTCGATGGTATTGGCAAAAGTGGGAGCTTCCGGATTTTTCAGGATGGCCTGAATTTCTGCTTCCTGTTCTTTTATCCCTTCCCGGAAAGCCGGAAGGTAATGACGATTCTGAATTTTGTCGAAAGGAGGCACTTCGAAAGGAGTATCGAATGGGATTAAAAACGGATTGTCCGTAACCGGTTGGTGTTGATTGCAGGATTGCACCACTATTCCTGCAAAACAAATGACATACATAATTTTTTTCATAAAAGTGAGGTAAAATTGTTTTTGATCTTTACACACAAAGATAGCTATTTAATAGGCTAAAGTGCAAATAAACGGATAAATATAGTAAAAACGGGGACTGCGGACAGTTATTGTTCCCAGTTTGAGGCAGGTATAAATCCATGACGGGGAAATTATTCGAACTTTTTTTGTAAGACATTTGCTTATCTGAAAAAAATGTATTTCCTTTGCATCCTGTTTGGAAAGCGTTTATAAAAAATACTGAGAGATGTCAAGAGTTTGTCAAATAACCGGAAAAAGAGCAATGGGTGGAAACCATGTATCTCACTCTAAAAGAAGAGTAAAGAGAACATTCTCGATCAACCTGTTCAAGAGAAATTTTTATTGGCCAGAAGAAGACAGATGGATTCGCCTGAATGTTTCAGCCGATGGTCTTCGTTTGATTAATAAAAGAGGTTTAAATGCATGTTTAAAAGATGCTACTGCTGCTGGATTAATTAAAACTATTTAAAATCACTGACGATGGCAAAGAAAAGCAAAGGAAACAGAGTGCAGGTGATTCTTGAATGTACTGAACAAAAAGAATCCGGCGTGCCAGGAATGTCCCGGTACATCACTACCAAGAATAGAAAGAATACTCCTGAAAGATTGGAACTGAAAAAGTACAATCCGTATTTGAAAAGAGTAACGTTACACCGTGAAATAAAATAATTGAACTATGGCAAAGAAAACCGTTGCAACATTGAAAACCGGAGATGGTCGTGGTTATGCAAAAGTAATCAAAATGGTTAAATCTCCGAAAACTGGTGCCTATATGTTCAAAGAACAAATGGTTACCACCGATCAGGTAAAAGAAGTATTGAAGAAATAAGATGTTTCTTTTATATAAAAGAAGAGGGTGTCCAAAAAGTATTTGGCACCCTCGATTTATTCGTATCCCTATTGGAGACTGAAATCAAATATCCGATTCTACAAGGGGGTATTTTGCCTTTTTGGACACCCTCTTTTTATTTGATTTACTTTTGTATAAATGTTAATGTATAAGGTAGGTCGATAGTTACAAAAGGAATGGTTACCTGTGTTATTTTAGCAGACTTGTATTCATGTGGGAAACATGATGTTTATGAAGGAGATGGGTAAGACAAGGTAGAATTTTTGAACTGTCTTGAAAGGATTTTATGGGGCAGTTCTTTTTTTTTGAGATTACGGATTGAATGTTAAAAAAATATTAATATTTGATTGTTCTATTTATATATAAATATATATTTATATATTTGTGCTGTGAAATAATAGAGAATAGGATAACTTTAGATGGTCTTATGGGAACACAATGTTTTACGAAAGAAGAGCTTGAACACATCGCTTATGCCTTGAAAGCGGTAGCACATCCGAATCGGTTGGCTATCATTTGTCTGTTGTCCAGAAACGAGGAATTGAATGTTTCGGAAATCTGTGAACAGATGGCTTGTAGCCAGGCCTTGATTTCCCATCATTTGACGGATATGTACGCAAAAGGTATTCTTCAAATCCGGCGTGAAGGACGTAACGCCTATTATCGTCTGGCCGACGATCGGGTGACTAACGTGATGCGTTGTATGATGAAGGCTGGAGGTTGAGAAACCGGAAGCTATTTTTTTAATTTATTGTATAAATATATGTTTGAATATTTAATTATAAAAAGGAGGTTCTTATGGAAAAATTTGAAGAGTTTATAAATAGTGAGACACCGGTGTTGGTGGACTATTTTGCGGCCTGGTGTGGTCCGTGTAAAATGATGCATCCGATATTGGATGAATTGAAAGAGCGTTTGGGGGATAAAGTCCGGATTTTGAAGATAGATGTAGACGTTCCTGCCAATCGTCAAAGTGTTTACGCTTATCAGATCCAGTCTGTACCGACTTTGATGCTTTTCAAAAAAGGACGGATGTTGTGGCGCCAGAGTGGGGTAGTCAGAGTCCCTCGATTGGAAGAAATAATCAAACCCTATTTAGCCTCTTAAATTACCGGACATGAAGTATATGATTATCGGCGGAGTTGCCGGTGGTGCGTCTACGGCGGCTCGTTTGAGAAGATTGGATGAACAGGCTGAAATAATACTGTTTGAAAAAGGAGAATACATTTCATATGCGAACTGTGGATTACCTTATTATATCGGTGGGGTGATCGAAGAAAGAGAGCGTTTATTTGTACAGACTCCCGAAAGTTTCAAAGCCCGTTTTAATATCGAAGTTCGGATAAAATCGGAAGTAAAAGCGATCGAGCCTGAAAATAAACAGGTCGTTATAAAAGATTGGGCTACAGGAAAGACATATCGGGAGTCGTTCGATAAATTGGTATTGTCACCGGGCGCCGAGCCGGTACTTCCACCTTGGGAAGGGATTCGGACCGAAGGTATTTTTACCCTCCGGAATGTGGCTGATACAGATCGGATCAAAGCGTGGGCCGGCCGTCAGGAAGTGAAGAAAGCCGTTGTCGTCGGAGCTGGTTTTATCGGACTGGAGATGGCGGAAAATCTTCATGAGCTGGGTATACAAGTGACTGTTGTCGAGATGGCGGATCAGGTGATGACACCTGTCGATTTCGAGATTGCCGCAGTAGTTCATCAGCAGTTTAAAGATCGAAAAGTGGGGTTATTGCTTCAGGAAGCGGTGGCTGCTTTCTGCAAAACAGAGAACGGATTGCAAGTAGAATTGAAAAGTGGTAAAACCTTACAGGCCGATTTGGTCATATTGTCTATCGGCGTGCGTCCCGATAACCGTTTGGCTAAAGAGGCCGGATTGAAGATCGGGGAAACCGGTGGTATTTGGGTGAATGAATATTTGCAGACTTCCCATCCGGATATCTATGCCGTAGGAGATGCGATCGAATTTCCCCATCCTGTAAGTGGGCGTCCGTCGCTTTCTTTTTTGGCTGGTCCGGCAAATAAACAAGGACGGATATGTGCCGAAAATATCGTGGATGGAAATATACGGCCTTACAAGGGAGCTATCGGGACAGCGATCGCTAAAGTGTTCGATCTGACGGTCGGGGCAACCGGATTGTCGGCGCGGGTACTTGAACGGTTGGGAATAACCTGGCAGGAAGCTATCGTTCATGCCGGTTCGCATGCCGGTTATTATCCGGGAAGTATTCCGATGACTTTGAAGATTAATTTTTCCCCGGAAGATGGAAAATTACTGGGAGCTCAGGTGGTTGGGATGGACGGAGCGGATAAACGCCTGGAAATGTTGGCTGCAGTCATTCGTACCGGTGGTTCGGTTCAGGACTTGATGGAATTGGATCAGGCTTATGCACCACCTTTTTCCTCGGCGAAAGACCCGGTGAATATGTTGGGATTTGTAGCCGATAACAGGATGCGGGGCAAAGTGAAAATGATCGGTTGGAAAGAGTTGGAAGCGTGGGATAAGAATACCCTGACTTTAGTGAATGTATGTTCGGAAGAGGAATGTGAGCTGAATACGATCGAAGGGGCCGTCAATATTCCTTTGAATGAATTACGTGAACGTCTGGGAGAGCTTCCGAAAGGGCGTCCTGTGGTCGTGTTCTGTGCCGTAGGATTAAGAGGATATATAGCTGCCCGAATCCTGATGCAAAGAGGGTATGAAGTTTACAATCTGAGCGGTGGTTTAAAGACGTATAAAGCGGTTACCGTCCGGCAGAGCAATGAGATTTTACCGGAGACTTTACAGAAAGAACAGAGTCGGTCGGGTGGAGGAGGCCGACACCTGACCGTGGATGCTTGCGGATTGCAGTGTCCGGGACCTGTGATGAAACTGAAAAGTGGAATGGAGGGTTTGAAGATCGGGGAGAGGCTCGAGATTACAGCTACCGATCCCGGTTTTGTCAGGGATGTCGGGTCATGGGCTAAAATGACCGGCAATCGGTTGGTGCAGGTGGTACAGGAAAAAGGAATCATTACGGCTACCCTGGAAAAAGGAGAAGGAGGACAGGGAGGCGGGAAGGATGGTGTTTCCGCTGACGGAAAGACCATTGTCGTTTTTAGTGATGACTTGGATAGGGCGTTGGCTTCGTTCGTGATAGCCGATGGGGCAGCTTCTGCCGGACGTAAAGTGACGTTGTTTTTTACCTTTTGGGGATTGAATGTGATCAAGCGGAAAGCTACTGTACCGGTAAAGAAAGATATGGCTGGAAAGCTGTTCGGTATGATGTTGCCTTCGGGGAGTCGTAAGCTGGCTTTGTCCAAACTGAACTTGGGAGGGATCGGTTCACGGATGATGCGGGGAATGATGAAAAATAAAAAGATAGATTCTCTGGAGACTCTGATGGAGCAAGCGAAAGCGAATGGGGTAGAGTTTATCGCCTGCCGGATGTCGATGGAGGTTATGGGAATAAAAGCCGAAGAATTATTGGACGGAGTGAAAATCGGAGGTGTGGCTACCTATCTCGAAAGAGCCGAGCAAGCCAATATCAATCTTTTCATTTGAAATTCCGTCCCTGAATCCGAAAAAAAGAGATTAGCATTTGCTAATCTCTTTTTAGTAGCGGGGGCCCGACTCGAACGAACGACCTTTGGGTTATGAGCCCAACGAGCTACCACTGCTCCACCCCGCAATCCCGGTCAATACTTTCTGTATTGCGGGAGCAAAGATAGCTCTTTATTTCTTTCATACAAATTTTTCACTATATATTTTGGAACTCCGAAGCTTCCCCGTTTGCTGGATGTCCCGGGTTGATTCATCGGGGAAATACGGCAGGATGCATTTGGGTGGGGGAGAATGAGACGAGGGGACAAGTAATTCATTTTACGGTATATGAAATCCGGTTGACGAACGGATGGGACGGGCTCAAAGCCGGGGAGAAATAATTACGGTTGAAATTGTCGAGCCTTAAAAGAAGAACTCCGGGACGGACCTTTCGTCCGGAAATGGGACGAAAGGTCCGTCCCGGAATCCGAAAAAAAAGAGATTAGCATTTGCTAATCTCTTCTTAGTAGCGGGGGCCCGACTCGAACGAACGACCTTTGGGTTATGAGCCCAACGAGCTACCACTGCTCCACCCCGCAATCTTGGTCAATACTTTCTGTATTGCGAGTGCAAAGGTAGTGTTTATTTTTTATAATCCAAATATTCGGGAAGAAAAATTATTCTTAGTTTTTGTTAAAATCGGATTTTGTGCTGTAATTTTGTATACCTTTGCATGAAAATCGGTGAGTTATCCAAATAATGAAAGTATGATGTATCGGTTGAAAGGGTTAATATATGGGGTAATTTCCTCTGCAACATTCGGTTTGATTCCGCTTTTTGCACTTCCGGCGATTCGTAATGGGATCGGTGTGGATTCGGTAATGTTTTATCGGTTCGGTATTTCGGCTTTGGTATTGGGGCTTTGGTTGGTTATCCGGCGGTACGATCTGCGGATATCGGGACGGGAATTGTTCACTCTGGCCGGATTGGGTATTTTTTATGCTATGACCGCTTTGTTGCTGACTACTTCTTATTTGTATATTCCGAGTGGTATTGCAACGACGATTCATTTTCTTTATCCGGTGGTTGTGACGACCGTTATGATCCTCTTTTTTAAAGACAAGGTTTCTGTTCCGGTCATCGGAGCTACTTTGATGGCTATCTTAGGGGTATATCTGCTGAGTAATAACGGGACTGCCGGAACGGTGAGTCTGAAAGGGTTGTTGCTGGTTTTGACAACGGTCGTTACTTATGCCCTTTATATTGTGGGTGTAAACAAATCCTGTGTACACCGGATGGATGGTTTGAAGCTCACTTTTTATGTGCTTTTGGCAGGGGCTATGGTGTTCGGTTTGAATTTATCGGTGAAGGGAGTACCTTTAGATCCGATTCCGGATTGGGAAACAGGAGTATATTTGTTATTATTGGCTTTGATTCCGACATTGGTTTCCGATTTTACGTTAATCTTATCGGTACAGCATGTCGGCTCGACGACTACGGCTGTATTGGGATGTATGGAACCGTTGACTGCCGTATGTATGGGTGTCTGGTTTCTGCACGAAAGCCTGGGCTTTTGGCAATTGGCAGGGATTGTGATTATTTTGTCGGCGGTATCGGTTGTCATTCTGGCCAATAGTAAAGACGGATTCAGGCCTCGGCGTTTGATTCCTTTGAAATTGCGGAAAGCGGTTCGATGGATAAAGCCAATCAATTTCAGTCATTAAATATTGCTCTTATGGTTACTTTAAAAAGAATTACGCAGGCGGAAGATGAAGCTTTCCGGAAATTAACGGCCCTTTATACCGAAGCCTTTCCGGTAGAAGAAAGGCGGGAGATCGGTCAGCTCGGAGAGTTGCTGCATACCGAACCTGCCATGTATTTCAATGCAGTGGAATGTGACGGTCAGCTTGCCGGGTTGTTTGTTTATTGGGATTTCGGAAGTTTTTATTACCTCGAACATTTGGCTGTTTTTGCTGAAATGCGGAATAAAAAGATCGGACAACAGATTCTGGATTGGGTGAAAGAACAGCTGCAAGGGGTGAGATTACTCGAAGTAGAGCCTGCAGAAACGGAGATGGCTACCCGGAGAATCCATTATTATGAGCGGAACGGTTACCGGATTTTAGACCGGAATTATTTACAACCTCCTTATGTGAAAGGGGGGAAAGATTTTCCGCTCTGGGTGATGGGGAACGGGAGCGGACAGTCGGCAGAAGTATTGAACCGGCAAATACAGACCATCAAAGACAAGGTATATTACCGTCTGTAATATTTATTTTTACAACATACCGGAAAGTAGAAAAATACCTGAGATCGAATCATTATCTTTGACTTCAAGATAAGGGTAAAACAAGGTCAACGGCATCGGAAAAGTCAACTGACTGTTTGGATGTCGTTGACCTTTTGTTTTGGTCTTTTGAGAATTATATAATACACTTTTTATGTTATTAAAAACGTTGAAAATCGGTAATCTTTCTATTCAGGTGCCGATTATACAGGGAGGCATGGGAGTTGGAATCTCCCTTTCAGGTCTGGCCTCTGCTGTTGCAAATGAAGGTGGGGTCGGAGTGATTTCTGCTGCAGGACTTGGGGTAATTTATAAGAATTTGTCCAAAAATTATCTGGAAGCGAGTATATTGGGACTGAAAGAAGAGCTGAGCAAAGCCCGTCAGAAAACCCAGGGAGTCATTGGAGTAAATATTATGGTGGCTCTTTCGAACTTTGCCGATCTGGTCAGGACGGCGATTGCCGAGAAAGCCGATATTATTTTTGCCGGCGCGGGAATGCCGCTGAATTTACCCTCCTTTCTGCAAAAATCTATCATTTAGGTCTAAGTAATTGGCTATGAACAGCCTTATGAGTTATAAAATGCAGTAGGTAATGAGGGATATTCAGTAAATGTCCCTAAAAAGTAAGATGGCATATAAAGTTGATAGAGTATAATCACTTTATATGCCATTATTATTGCCCTTTTTCTGTGTTTTTTCACATAATCCTATCTTGTTAGACACGACGCTTCGGAAGAGGTCTGATGCCCCCTTCTGGTTCTGTCGGTAAATTTATGTCATGCCGCTTTATCCGCCCGGTTCCTGATTTTATCTATCATCAGTATGGCATTTGCCGTATGTATTCCAAAGAAAATCCATAGGATTTCCGTCTTCCTGTTCCGTGCCTTTATCCTTGAGAGTGAGTAATGCTGCTTCTGTGTGCCGAAGCTGCCTTCAAGTCGGGTGGCCCTTTCTTTGGAGAGTTCACTTCTGAGAACCTTTCTCAAGGATTCATCCCTGGCCGCCCTTCCCTTGCGTACAAAGGATGTGGATATTCCATATTTTGTACAGAACTTTCTGTTGGCATTATTGGCATATATGGAATCGGCAGCCACGCATCTTACCCTCACATTCATGAGCTTCTGCTGCATGCGGATACGGTCCTTCAGGCGTATACCTTCGTTGAAAGCCTTGAACGAGAGGTGTTCGATGAACGATATGCCGTCTATCTGTATGTTGTTGACCTTCGCACCGAACTCGACGGACTTTGTTTCCTTGCCTCTTACAATGGGACGTACATAATGACGGTCAATGCTGACGATGCGGTCCCTGACCTTCCTGCCTTCAAACAACTCCTTTTCCTGTACAAGAACCTTTCTGATGATGGAAAGACGCTTCTGGTAATCCTGGGTATATCGGAGTGAGGTTCCATGTTCTCTATGGATTTCATCCCTCTGTATGAGGAGCTTTTCAAGGAGTCTGATCATACGACGCTTGAGCATCCTTGTCCTTGAAGCCTTCCTCTTTCTCTTCTTGCAGTAGGACAGATAGGACTTCGCCACATCCGCATACTTGTTGCGCGGACGCCTTATACCCAAATCTCTGCAATGAAGGCAGATTTGCCTGTAGAGCCATTCCAGACTTTCCCAAAGGAGTTTCATATCCGTAGGAAAACGCATATGGCTCTCATAGCATGTGGCATCGGTCATACAGACGTGAAGGCTGTCAAGATAGGGTTTCCAGTGTGAAGCCAGCACTTCCTGGAGGGAATCAACATCAAGACGGGACGCTATCTCATTGCGGATGGCACTGACTATCTTGTAGTTGGTTATGGGAAAGGACGGATTTATCATAATCCCGCAGAACATCTGGTAGTGTATGTTCCCGTTAAGATGTTCCACCAGCTGCCTGTCAGAGAATCCGGTGTACGCCTTCAGGACCATAAGGGCGATCTTCGCCGAAGGACTGAAGATGTTCCTGCGTCCCAGTCGCTGTTCCGACAGGCCCATGGTCTTTGCCATACGCTCAAACGGAAACACCGAATGAAGCCTGCCAAGCTCACTCTCATGAAAACTCTTGCGATATTTTTCTATAATATCAAATTCTGTAAAGCCCAAAGTAGGGTGAATTTCCGAAATATTTTGTATCTTAGCCATATCTTTGTTGGGGAATTTCCCCCGTTTTGGATTCCAAACCTTATTTGCGGGGGAATACCTAAAGATACAAAAAAGCCAACTAATTCGCAACATTTTGTGTATGAATTAGTTGGCTAATTTTATACTATTTACTGAATATCCCTAATGATTTAGCGACCCATCTTCTGCAATGATATACAACGCTTTGCATAACTCGAATAACCTATTGCAAAGGTAATATTATCTACGGAGAAAGACGAAACTTTCTCCGTTTTTCTTTTCTGACGGCTCTCTATTCAGATAGCTGAGTCTATTTTTCGTCTTATTACTCATTGTTGTAGCAGTCTTACTTGTGAAGACTGCCTTTCATTTTTTCGCTCTGTCCTCTGCGGTGTTCCTCTCCACATTCTGCCCTATGTATTCGCATCGGGATCGGTTGTTCGTTGTCAGCGGCAAAGGTAGTTCCGGGCTTTCACGGACAAAAAAGGTCGAGGCGGAAAGCCGTTACGGCGACAATCTCCACACTTCCATTTCATTGCAGGTAGTATTCTCGCCGTAAACCTTGTTTGTCCTAAGCCCTACCTTTTTACGCCCCTGAAACGAAAACGACCGACCCGACGGAAAGACGCAAAAAAAATGTCGGAAACACGAGGACAGAGAAAATGAAAACTCAACTCCCTCACCTCTGGAATCCGCATAAAATCAAAAAAAACAGACAAGATGAAACTGAGATACAAAATAGCAATTTGGGTGGCACTTGCACTCGCAGGCTCTCTCCTTTGGGACGGAAGCGTCTGGCTTTGGCTGGCAGGGATATGTGTGGGAAAACTCCTCATTCGGCTTCTCCTTACCATCGCTTTGGCTATCGCAGTTTACATTCTGACTTATGCCTTCATTATCGGGGCAATACTTTGGTTACTCATTTCTTAAAACAGACAGATATATGAAAAGAAGAAGCAAAACTATCGCACAGCAATGCAGATACTATGAGGTGGATGGAAAAGCCACGCGACTTTGACCCTTTTGGCCACGCAGGATTTGCCCACCTTTGGCTACAATATGATTGACCCTTTAAAGTCCTGGTGTTGGGGGTCAATTTTATTTTACCCTTTTAAAATTTCTCGTTTTTCTTAGACCTTAACTTTCGCATACTTTCACCATATAGCTCTATGGTATGAGCTGTATGTATGATACGATCAAGGATTGCATCGGCTATTGTCGGGTCACCTACCATGTCATACCAATTGGAGGATGGGTACTGCGATGTGATGATGATGGATTTCCGTTCATGCCTGTCCTCGATGATTTCAAGCAGTATGGGACGCTCCTTTGCGTCAAGCGGTACGATGAACAGGTCGTCAAGGATGAGTAGTTGGCAGCGCTCAATCTTCTTGAGTTCCGTTTCAAGTGTACCTTTGACTTTGGCGACTTTCAGCGCACCGAGCAGTTTCGGGGCATTGGCATAGAAGGTCCGGAATCCCCTTTTGCATGCTTCGTGGCCGAGGGCACAGGCCAGATAGCTTTTCCCCGTTCCTGAAGAACCGGTAATGAAAAGGTTCTGTGCCTTATGCACAAAATCAAGGGTGGCGAGACGTTCCATCTGGTTGCGCTCCAGCCCCCGGTTCGTGGCATAGTCAATCTGTTCAATATAGGCCTTGTAGCGGAATGCCGCATTCTTGGTAAGCCGTGCAATGGCAGCCTGTGCACGATAGTCCCATTCGCGTGCAAGGAGCATGGACAGGAACGTGTCCGCAGTCATGGATTGCGGAGTGGTACCGGCAAGACTTTCCCTGAAAGCCTCTGCCATACCATGCAATTTCATGCGGTTCATTAAATCCAGTGATATGGTATTCTGGTCTTGTTGTCCCGTTACGGGAGCTGTTTTATTGTTTACTTCCATAAATATGAGTTTTATTGTTTGTCCTTTCTGTAATATTCACGTCCACGTATATTTTTGTGGGTCAATGGAGCCGGGGAAGTCACGTTGGGCTGTACTTTCCCGTCCTCATCGGGAAGGAAATCCGCATCTTCTCCCAGTTCAAGCACCTCGCGCAAGGCCTGATATCCGTATTGCAACTTCTGGTCCGCACATGCACAAGCCGCAACCAGACGGTCACGACCGTATTTTTTCTCCAGGGTCAGGATGCCACGGCATGACCTGAACGCTTTGGGTGGATATTGCATGGCACGCTCCACTTCCCGTAGATAGTTCAATACAATATTGTCTATTTCCGAGGCACGCCGGAAGAGTTCCTCCAAGTCCTTGTCATAGGGACCATAGTGTCCCGGCAGGTTGTGCTCCTTTTTCCAGGAATAAGCGTAAGGAATGTCACAGCGGTCATGGGTGGAGACAAGGCTCATGCCACAGTAGATTTCCACCGTGTCGGCATCATAGAGAATCGTCATGCGCCTGCCTACATACTCCTTTGGAACGCTGTAATGGTGTTTGAACAACGAGACGTAAGAGTTATTCCCGACAGTCATTAGCTTCCTTTCTTTCACCACGTAACGTTTCACGGGAAGCGGTCGAAGATAGTCCTTCTCTCCCTGAAGGAACATTTTCTTGCGTGACATCTCCCGTCCGGCCATCACCTTTTCATTGAAATCAAGCAGGGAGATACGGATAGCGGTATTGAGATCCTCCAGGCTGGAGAATGTCATTCCCTCCATATCAAGGTAAATGGAACGGTAAAGGAGCTTTACGGCATTTTCAACCAAGGCCTTGTCCTTGGGGTGGCGTACACGGGCAGGATAGACCGCACAGCCGTAATGTTCGGCAAAAGCGGCGAAATCATCATTGATGGCAGGCTCGTTGCGGTCGCTGCGTGTAACGGCCGCCTTCAAATTGTCGGGGACGATAGCCGCAGGAACGCCTTCAAAATATTGCATGGCATTCTCGCATGCCTTTATCAGGTCTTCCTTGCGTTGGGACCATACGGCCTCGCAGTAGGTATAATGGCTGAACGGAAGAATGGCGACGAACACCTCGGCCTTTTTCGTCTCACCTGTCATTTCATCAACGACTTCAAGCCTATCACCGGCAAAGTCAATATACATCTGGTCTGCGGCATAGTGCTCGACATGACCGACGACCTTGATGTGAAACTTGTACTGACGGACAGCCCGTTTGAAGGAAGACAACCGGAAACCGTCCGGATATTCGGCATGGTATTCCTTGAACAGTTTTCGGACACTCATGCCTTTGCGTGACAGGCGGGATACATATCCGGGAAGCAAGGCATCCAGTTCGATCCTTCTGGAAGAAGGTTCCCGATGCCGGGACTCCGTACAGCCGAACAGTTCATCCAACTGCCCATCGGGTAGGGAAAGAAGCTGTTCAATGCTCTTGCCGCTTGAAAGGAACAAGCGGACATACTTGCGGACAGTATTACGGGAAGTATGAAACGTGGACGCCGTTTCCTTGATTCCCATGCCGACCGCATAACATCTTAAAATGTTTTTGATTCGTTTATCCATTTGTATAGATTTTATTATCGTCCCCGTTACACCAGGACTCGGGTACTCAAATCTACACAAAAAAATCTATGACAATAGGTAAACTAAGTGGTCAATGCGATTTTGGCCAAAAGGGTCAATCATATTGTAACCAAAGGGGACAATCCTGCGTGGCCAAAAGGGTCAAAGTCGCGTGGCTTTTCCAGGGGGAGAAAGACTATCGTTCTGTATTCGGCGTACAGGAAATAGAATGTTTGTATGTGGATACGGAAGTATTGAATAAACAGTTTGAAGGCGAACCCTGGGAGGGGAAGATGACTGTCCGTTTGTTTCGCCTGGAGAACGGCAAAGGACAGTGCTTGTCTGTGAAAGAGAGCGGAATAAAAGTAGAGCGTCAGGATGCTTTGCCGGTGTATGAAGAGTGGATAGACCGCGCAGATTTACCGGAACAGGCCTGGAAACAGGGGATATATCGTATCTTGGCGGATATCGACGGAGTGGCCGGACAATCAGAAGATCTGTATATCGTCCCGGGGGAGGGGAAACCCGAAAAATATTTTCGCATCCTGCATGCCGGTCTGGACCGTTTTTGTGAAGAAACCGAGTCCGAGGCTCAGAAACGTCCTCATTCTTTCCGGATGTTCGATGCCACCCGATTGAAAAATATCCGTTTCTTCCTGATGGCCCAAAACCTGCTGGGGGGAGAGTGGGTATATGAATTCGTTATCCGGGTGGTAGACCGTAGGGGGAGTATCAAAGCCATGCAGATCGTAAAATCCGCCCAATATATCAAGGATCAGGCCGGGAATAGTATTCTTTGTTTTGCTGTCGATCTGGGGAGTCAGGAAGATTTCGTCACTCCGGGAGAATATACCGTGATGGTTTCCTGTTTCGGACAGACGGTCCTGAAGATGGGCTATGGAATAGGTCATAAAGATATTCCTTATGATTTCGAGCAGGAGATACTGGCCGATGGTGGAGAAGTGACCGTGAAGCAAAATCTGAATCCGGTATACACCGCTAAAGATAAAGATGAAATCCTCGACCGTTTGTATCGTTTGGTGGGGTTGCGTAAAGTGAAAGAAGAGATAACCCGGATCATAGAGTACGTCGAATTTATCCGTCTCCGGCGGGAGAATGGCTTCAGCGATACTTTTCCTCAATTGCATCTGATCTTTACCGGATATCCCGGTACCGGTAAAAATACCGTGGCGGAGATGGTGGGAGAATTGTATCAGAAATTAGGGCTTTTGAGTCACGGCCGGGTGAATCATTACAGCCGTCGTGATTTGGTGCGTGAAGGCACTGCTGCAGAAGAGCAATTGGTTCGGCAGGCCCTGAAAAACAGTATAGGGGGGATTCTGTTTGTCGATCAGGCCGGAGATTTATTTCATCCCGAAGATCCGAACGATCGGGGGGTGATCGCTTTAGGAATATTGTACGGTATACTGACCAGGGAAAAACCGGAAGTTTTGGTTATTCTTTCCGATATCGATGAAGAGATGACTGTTTTGCTGGAAGCTTTTCCCGATTTGCAGAAGCTTTTTCCGCGCCGGCTTTGTTTCGAAAATTATAGTCCTGAGGAATTGATGGAAATCGCCCGGATCAAACTGGAAAAACTGCAATTCCGTTTTACGCCGGGAGCAGAAGAGAAATTTTATAAACAGTTGAAAATAGCTTGCCGGGCCAATGAGGTGGATTTTACCAACGGACGTTACATCGACGAACAGCTCGAACAGGCTTCGGCCCGGATGTCGGCCCGTCTGATGGCGAACCGCTGCGGAGAGTATAAGAAAGAGGACCTGATGCTGATTACGGAGGAAGATATCGTAACTTTACCCGAGGGAGACCCTGGCAAAGCATTGGAAAAACTCAAGGCGATGATCGGTTTGAGGGCATTGAAACAAAGTATTGTACAACATCTGAGTTACGTATATTTTATCCGGGAAAGGCAAAAACATGGTTTCGACGATACCCTTCCTCCCCTGAATATGATCTTTAGCGGTAATCCCGGTACAGGGAAGATGACTGTCGCTAAGATGATGGGAGAAATCTATCATTCGGTGGGTATTCTGTTGCGTCCGAATGTGACGGTACAGGACGGACGTCAGCTCACCGGCGATGGAGGGCTGACTCCCCAACAGGGAGCCGAAGTGTTGATGAACGGTGCGGCCGGAGGTATTCTATATATCGACCATGCCGATGTATTGCCCCGGAGTGAATGGGGATTGGCCCTGTTCGAAGCTTTATTGTCGAATTTATCGACCGAGGAATGCGGGGATACGATCGTGGTTTTAGGCGGATATCCCGAAAGAGTCGATAAGATGCTGGAGATGAATCCCGCTTTAAAGAATTATTTTCCTTATGTATTTTCGTTCAACGATTATACGCCCGAAGAACTGATGCAGATCGCTGAAAATAAACTGAAAGAAAAAGCTTATGTATTTCATCCCAAGGCACGGGAAGTATTCGGTGAGCTGATCCGGAAAGCTTATGAAAACAGAGATAAAAATTTCGGTAATGCGCTTTTCGTTGAAAAAGTCGTGGCAGCGGCTATTCGTCATATGTCCGAACGGACGATGAAAATCCGTCAGGAACGGGAGCTGACCCGTCAGGAGATGACTACCATCCGCAAAGACGATATACCGGTCGATAGTTTTGAACTTCCAAAATTGGAAAGGGATGTATTCGATGAAGAGGAGATCGGCCGGGCATTGGAAGAGCTGGATAAAATGGTCGGACAAACGGGAATAAAAAAACAGATCCGTGATTTTGTAGAGCTGGCGCGTCATTATAGCCACGAGGGGGTAAAATTGAGCAGCCGGATGTCCCTGCAATGGTGTTTGACCGGTAATTCGGCCATGGGAAAGGGAACGGTAGCCCGGATCATCGCCCGTCTTTACAAAGCCATGGGGATCGTCGATAAGGGACAGGTATTCGATTTTAAGGTGGAAAGAATGATCGGACTGATGGAAGACGAGGCTCAGCGTAGTATCGGGGAAGCATTGGTGAAATCCAGCGGAGGTATCTTGCTTTTCGATGAAGATTCACCCAAATTGAACGAAGCTGTCGGCTTCCGTGAAAGAGTACGTGCTCTCCTGATGAATCAGATGGCCGAACATCCCGGAAGTTATATTATCATCTATGCAGAACCCCGGAACAGGGTATCGGGCATCAACGGAGACGCCGAACACATGTCGGATTTGGTCAATGTACTGGTCTTCGAAGATTATACGAAAGAAGAGTTGATGATTATTCTGAAACGTCGTCTGGAGAAAGAACGAATGAAAATGACAGCGACAGCCCGTCAGTATATGACTGTTTTTATCGGTTCGCTGGTTGCGACCGAGGAACGCAGTCATGCCAGTTCGCGCCTGATGCGGATCGTAGCCGATCTGATTGTCCGCAATTGTCTGCAACGGATGGCAAAGAGTAACCGGACGAGTACAGTAAAAGAGGTGATTTCTGTTCAAAAACAGGATGTGGCTATGTTTACCGAAGCTTTTGTGGCAGGAGTAATGAACGAACGGAAAAGAATCGGATTCATTTGAATCGGGCAGATAAGAAAGTAGAACGATATAAAGAGATTGGAAATGAAAAAGCAAATGATATTGTGGACTTGTATGCTGTTATTGGTATTGGCAGGATGTAAGAAGGACGATGTGCAGTATACAGACCGGTATGAACTGAAAGGAAAGGTAGAAAAAGGACCTTTTGTCAGAGGATCGGAGGTTACGGTTTATGAATTGAGCGAACGGCTTGAACGGACCGGAATCAGTTATACGAAGACCGTACAGGACGATCAGGGAAATTTCGATTTCGGTATTTTGGATATCCGGTCTCCTTATGTAGAAATTGTGGCGACAGGAGCTTTTTATAATGAGCTGACCGGCGAACAGACCTCCGGATCGTTGAGTTTGCGTTCGATTGCAGATCTTTCGAATCAGAAATCGGTGAATGTGAATGTATTCACTCATCTGGAAACCCGACGATTATTGGAGTTGAACGGTGGAGAAAAGCGCTTTAAAGCCGTCAGTCAGCAGGCACATGGAGAAGTGTTGAAGGCCTTCGGGTTGCAGAGATTCGAGATGGATGAGGTGAATACCTATTCACTGACAGATGGAATCAAAGGAGCGGGTAGTTTGTTGGTGGTGTCGGCTTCTCTGTTGAAGGATAAAACCGAGACCCGGTTTGCGGAATATTTGGAAGGGTTGTGTGAAAAGTTGAAGGAAACCGGTACGCTTCCGGACGATACGAAGGAAGAAATCCGTAAAAATGCAGTGAGTATCGATTGGACAAAGGTTGCTGAAGGATTAGTTGCAAAGTATAAGGAAACCGGCCTGGAAATTACTGTGCCCGATTTGAGTTATTTTATCGACTGGGACGGCGATGGAGAAGCCGGAAATGAATTCGGAGGGATCGTAGGCGATAAAAAATTGAAATTCAAGACCGATACTTTACGGGTAAGTCAGGATGGGGGAGAATATGCTGTAGATATCCTGGCTAATTTATCTTATGATTTTACTTATCCCGGTATGGAAGAAGAAGTGCCGAAATCCGGGGTGGAGGTAGATAAATTATTCCAGTTCAAGTCAGAGGAAATGGATTATACAGTGACGCTCGATAAGGTGCAGGGGCAGCTTAAACTGACGGTACAGCCGGCAAAAGGATATTGGATCCGGGATGAACGCATTACTTTGTACAGCCTGGATGGTGAAGTAAGCGCCACCCTGCTGATTACTCAGGACGGAGATATGAATAAGTTCGAAGTACCTGAAGGAGTCGAAGAAGCGGTGAGCGGCATATTGGGGAGTATCCGTGAAGCCTGTGATTATATGTATACGATAGAGGCTTATTATACGCAATGTTTCCCGGAACCACAAAACAAGTGGCAGAAATATTACCGGCATGAAAAAAGTGTCATGGCCGATATAGACTTGAAGCGGGCCTGGGAGGTGGCTTATAAAGCTATTGCCAGTGCCAATAATGGGTATGATATCCTGGAGAAGGAAAAAATGGGTAACCTCTGTTCGCCTCAGTTTAAGTTGTTGCGTTCGATCATGTATTATCCGCTGATCGTATTGTGGGGAAACATTCCTTATCCGGAACATTTTTCGACGGCGGCGGCACCCCGGTTGACAGAGCAAAAAGCTTACGAGAAGTTGGCTGCGGATCTGGAGGAGATCCATCGGCTGATACTGGACTGGAGAAGTGCTGAATATCAGGATTACATCGGTATCGGTGAACTGATGCTGGGAAAAGTGTATATGCAATTGGGAAGATACAATGAAGCGAAAAGGGGCTTGGAGATATTTTTGAAGAATGAAGGGTATGCCTTTAATGCCAGCCGCAAAGAGGCCTTGAATAGCGGTTCTAAAGAACTGGTATTCGGGTTGGATCTGCTGGATTATCCTTCGGTATATACCAGTGAGATTGCAGATCACCGATATTTACCTGTCGGTAGCTATACCGAGGCTTTGTTATTGCTGGCCGAATGTACGAATCGTATCGGTGACCGGGCGAAAGCTATGGATTATCTGAATCAGGTCCGGAAAAACTACCGTTTGTCTGAAGCGACAGATTTCGACCAACAGTTGAAAGCTACCTGGAAAGAATTGTTGAAGGGGGAATTCGCTTATTTCGCTTTTTTAAAACGGAACGATCTGTGTGAAAAAGAACTCGGAATCGAAGCCTGGCAAAAGCTCTTGCCATTCCCTGAGTCGGAAGTCGGTTTAGGTGGGGCAGAACAGAATCCGGGGTATTGATCGTTTTATAGTTGCAACGGTTACAGCAGGTAGATTTGTTTGCTGAAACCGTTGTAATCGTTGCCTCCTTTTAACTATTAAAGAAGTAGAATTATTCCGCTCTTTATTCGTCTTCGGTGTTCGTGTTCAGGGAACCGGTCGCCTAACTATCCATAATCCGATAGAGGTGAGCCGGTATTTTATTCTATAAAATTTTTCTAATTCTTCCTTTGCCAGGTCGTGTTAATGTGAGATGCAGGGTTTTATGCCGGAGGACCATTGGAGCAGGAACGAGTGTCCGGTTAGGGTTTCCGAACGCCCGACCGGTGGTGTTTGATGGAAACGTAACGTAAAGTTTTTTGTGTAGTGAGGAGTTCCGCCGGTCAGTGAAGGAAAGCCTTACCGGACCGGTCCGGGCGACCGGGTCTGACGACACAGAACCCGAAATCGGAATAGAAAGAAAAAATTAATTCTACCATAAATTTGGAGTGACGGAGAATTAGAGTTTACTTTACTTTTCTCCATTGTTTGGCAAACTTTTATTTCCCTGTAACTAAAAACGGTGCAATGTTTTAAAACTAAACATTACACCGTTTTAACTATTTTCACCATTTTAAGAAATTATGTTTTATAAAACTATTTCTTTTGGTGTTGTCAAGGAATTATTTTCCGAGCATTTCGCAAATTTCGTTGTATACAAACTCTCCGGTAAAGCCGAACTTTTCGTCCAGTACTTTGGCCGGGGCAGAATATCCGAAGTGATTTACGCCGTGGATTTTGCCGTTACATCCGACCAATCCTTCCAGAGTTACCGATAAACCGGCGGTCAGGCCGAAATGAGGCGTAGAGGCCGGAATGACTTCTTCCTGGTAAGCGGTCGGCTGCTGACGGAATAAACCTTCCGAAATAGCCGATACAACCTGTGAAGCGATACCTTTTCTTTCGAGTAACAACTTGGCGGCATCGATCAGGGTGGCCACTTCCGATCCGGATGCGATTAGGATCACTTTGGGATTTTCACCGTTTTTCTGTACGATGTAAGCTCCTTTTTCTGCTTTTAAAGCTTCGGTATAACGGTCGGTTACGGCCGGCAGATCGTTGATATTCTGACGGGACAATACGAGAGCCGTCGGAGTTTCGGTATTTTCCATCGCCATTTTCCAGGCCACCGAAGTTTCGGCTGCATCGGCCGGACGTAAAGCCAGCATGCTCATTTTTCCGGCGTGGTTCTGCATTTTTTCCAGCAGACGCAACTGGGCTTCGTGCTCGATCGGCTGGTGGGTAGGACCGTCTTCACCGACCCGGAAGGCATCGTGGGTCCAGATGTATTTAACCGGCATCTGCATCAGAGCCGATAAACGGAAAGCCGGCTTCATATAATCGGAGAATACAAAGAAGGTTGCGCAGGCAACATGAATACCGCCATGAAGGGCGATACCGTTACAGATTGCAGCCATAGTCAACTCGGCAACTCCGGCTTGCAGGAATTTACCGCTGAAATCTCCTTTCACTAGGTTGCGGGCTCCTCCTTTGATAAAACCGTCTGTCTTATCTGAATTGGAAAGGTCGGCAGAGCTGACGATCATATTTTCAACTTCCTGTGCCAGTGTAACCAATACATCGGCTGAAGCCTGACGGGTTGCTATATTGGCTTTGTGTGCAATAGCTTTATAATCGATAGCAGGCGCTTCTCCCGACATAAACCGATGGAATTTGGCTGCTAATTCCGGGTTGGCTTTTTCCCAGGCAGCTTGTTCGGCTTTTTTCTGTTTGGCCTGAGCCCGTTTCTCTTCCAGTACCTGCGCATAATATTCCTGTACATCCGGGAAGATAACGAATGGATTCTGAGGATCTCCGCCCAGGTTAGCCACCGTATTTTCAAAAGAAGCTCCGGCAGCGCTCAGCGGTTGTCCGTGAGTTGATACTTTGTTGGAGAAATCTTCTTCGTTGGCACCGACAGCTCCTTTCCCCATCAGGGTGTGTCCGATGATGAGTGTAGGACGTTCTTTTTCTTCCTGTGCCACTTTCAGGGCCTGACGGATTTCTGCTGCATCGTTGCCGTCGATGGTGATGACCTGCCATCCCCAGGCTTCATATTTTTTGGCTGTATCTTCGTGGGTTACTTCATCCACTTTGGTAGAAAGCTGGATATTATTCGAGTCATAGAACATGATCAGGTTAGCGAGTCCGAGTGTACCGGCAATACGTCCTGCACCTTGGGAGATCTCTTCCTGAATGCCACCGTCCGAGATGAAAGCATAGGTCTTGTGGGCCATCCATTCACCGAAACGGGCTACCAGAAAACGTTCGGCGATAGCTGCTCCGACGGCCATGGCATGTCCCTGACCCAGAGGACCTGAAGTATTCTCTACACCCCGTTTTACGTCTACTTCGGGATGACCGGGAGTGATGCTGCCCCATTGACGGAAGTTTTTCAGATCTTCCATGCTATATTTACCAATCAGGCTCAACGTTGCATAAAGCATCGGTGACATATGACCCGGGTCCAGGAAAAACCGATCCCGGTTTACCCACTCGCCATCGTCCGGATCGAAATTCAGAAATTCAGAATATAGCACGTTGATGTAATCGGCACCACCCATCGCTCCTCCGGGGTGACCTGATTTTGCTTTTTCAACCATTGAGGCTGCCAGAATTCGGATGTTGTCCGCCGCTCTGTTGGTAGTTGTATTCATGATATAAATTTAAAATAGATTTTTGGTTTTTTGCAAATTTATAAATAATCTTTTGAAAAATAAAAGTAAAAATTACACTTAATTTTACTTTTCTTCTTCCGTTTAGAGATTCAGCTCTTTAAACTGGTGTTCCCACCAAGCCGGTTGATCTTTCAGATATTTGGCGAAGTAGGAGAGAATCGTATTGTTCCACAGGATACGCTGATTGTAATCGACCACGGCATGATCGGCATCTTTAACCAATACTAATTCGACATCTTTACCCAATAATTTCAGAGCAGTATAAAATTGTATACTTTCGTTTGTCGGTACATTGACATCTTTTGTACCGTGGATTAACAGGATAGGCACTTTCACCTGATCGGCATTGAAAAGGGGACTTTGGTCGACATAGATATCCTTACGGTTCCAGGGGAAAGCGTGTGCCGAAGCGTTGGTACTGTAGCCGTAACCCCAATATCCGCCTCCCCAATAGCTAGAGATAGAGGAAATGCCGGCATGTGAGATAGCACAGGCGAAAATATCGGTTCGGGTGGTAAGGTATTCGGTGGTAAAACCTCCGTAAGAAGCTCCCATACAACCAATCTTAGAAGCATCGATAAACGGATGGGCTTTGGCAAATGCTTTGGTCGAGGCGATAATTTCGTCGGCTGTGATTTTACCCCAATTGTTTTGGTGGCGGGCAGAAAATTCCTGTCCGTATCCGATGGTTCCGGAAGGTTGAAGCACATATACGACATAACCGTTGGCCGTATAGAGGTTGAAAGGCCAGCGTCCGCCGAAACTACGGGAGACGGGGGTCGTTCCGCCGTAGTAATAAACGATCAGCGGATATTTTTTGGCCGGATCGAAATCGGCAGGCAGATAATAACGTCCGTCGATCACCGTACCTTTCTTATACTTATAGTCCCAGTCTTTCATCTCTCCGAAAACAATATTCCGGTATTGCTCTTCGTTGGGATCCGCCCAGAGAGCCGCTTGATTATCGGTTAGGTTCAAGGTATAGATCCGGGGAGGATAATCGGTGTTCGAAGCGGTATACATCATTCGGTCGGCATGGCTGGCAAAACTGGTCCGGAGAATCATGTCTCCCGGGCATTCGATCCGGGTGAATTTACCGTCGGCATAGCAATACAGATGTACGAAATCGGCATCGGTCGTTTTTATATAGATATTACCGTTTTTATGCCAGGTCATTTCTTCCACCGAAGGATTGAAATCGCGGGTGATCGCGTCCACTTTTTTAGTGGCCAGGTCATAAATATACAATTGGGTATCGTATTGGTTGGCAATCTGATTTTTCCCGATGTTTTCTCCCAGTTTACCGAAGGCCGAAGGGCCGCCGCTGATCAGCAGTTTTTTGCCATCGGGAGAGAAAGTACAGGATATGGAATAAAGCCGGTCCTTCCAAAGGGTATCCAGTTGTTGGGTGGTGATATCCATCAGATAAATATCTTGTTTGTTATAGGGATATTCCGTATAAGCCGGGCGTGAAGTGGAGATCAGTAATTTTTTACCGTCTGCACTGATATCCATAAGCGAAGTGCTCAGATTTCCCCAGGTGAGCCGGGAATGGAGGCCGGTAGCGAAATCGTACTTACACAGATAACTCCGGTTACGGAAATAGTCCTGCCGATCTTGTATGCCGTCCAGTTTACGCAATTCCCATTTGGGATCGCTGTAGTTTTCATTGGCATAATAGATCAGATAAGAACGATCGGGTGACCAGATGCAGCTCTGAATTTGCCGGTCTTCTTTGATCAGACGGGTTTGTAGTTGTTTTTCCAGGTCGTAACTATATAAAGATTGTCCGTTGCCTTCTGCTTGCAGGAAAGAAAGTTTGTCCTGATCGGGAATCCATTGCAGATTACGTACGTTATTGCCATAAAAGGTATAGACGATTTCTTTGTCGGCGATCCGGTATACGTAGGTATTGTTACTGCTTCGGCCATCTACGGTATTGGTGATCCCGACAAGGGCATATTTTCCGGTGGGGGAGACAGACAGATGGGATACTTGTTTACCGTTGAGCACATCGTAAATATTCTTGCCTCGTTGCGGGGACAGAGAGAAACCGAAAGGGAGCTGTTCGTAGGCTTTGTCGGCTTTAAAATTAGCATACAATACATTGCCTCCCTGAGTGGCCGTTTTTACGATAATCGTGTGTTTTCCTGGAATCCAATCGCCGTGAACGATTTTTTCTACGGGTTTATTATCCGCAGAACCGGCTTTTTTTACTCCATCGATATAGACTTCGGCCTGACCGAATAGCCGGAAATGAAAACTTCCGCTCATCCATTCGGAATTGCTGAAATAGACCGCGTAATAATTTAGCGTCGGTTGATCTGTTTTTTCACCGGCTGTTACGGTATCCCGGTTCATCGGGGCCACCGTCCACCGGAGCCGGTGAAAATGATTCTCCTTTGAATCGGCATCGGGAACCAGGCTGCCGATATTTACTCCGGAGTAATCGGTGAGCATGGCATCTGTAAATACCTGGTCTTTGACATTTTTTACATGGCTCAAGGCCGGCTTCTCCATTTTTATAGGTGTCAGGCTCAGCCACTCCTTGATATCCTGTGCGTTGGCAGTCAAGGACCCTGCAATGAATAATGAGAGTAAAAATCCTTTGTTTTTCATCGATGATAAGGTTTATCAGGTTTTAGCTTTTTAACATTTTTTCTTTCTGCGAAGGTATCGCTTTTTGATTGAAAAGAAAGTTAATGTCTAGTTAAACCCGGAGTAACTTAATCGTTCTTTTACCGTACAAGTCAGAAAACTTTAAGTTATGCGAATATTGATTTGTCTGTTAGCCTTAGCGGTGACCCTGACCTGTTGTAAGTCGAATAAAAGAATGATACGATCGGAGGTAGGGTATGTATCTACCCAACCGGTAGAAGTTGCTGTACAGGAGAAAGTACAGGATACCTTGATCGTGGAAGAAGAACCGGTGACGGTGAAAAAGGAGAAAGTCGGTTTGACGGACGGTGCCGATTTGATGCGGTATTGTATTATTGTCGGGAGTTTTATTTACCGGCAGAATGCGATCAACTTGCGGTCGGACCTGATGCGCCGCGGATTTTTGGGTTGTTCGATTATGCAGAATAGTGAAGGGATGTACCGCGTTAGTGCGGTTTGTGACGATACTCACGCCGATGCTGCCCGGGAGCTTATCCGTATCCGTAGACAATATCCGCAGTTTCGGGATGCATGGCTCCTGGAGGTCAAAGAGGACTAGTCTTCGAGCATCGAATCGTGGCGGTTGACTCTCACCACTCCTTCCAGATGTTTTAGTCTGGAAATCAATTGGGACAGGTGTTCGGTATTATCGATCAGGACAGTGATATTACCATCGAATACCCCCTCGGCGGCATTGATCGAAATGGCCCGCAAGGTAGCATGCGGATCTTTGGCGATCAATTCGGTAATTTTGTTGATGATATTACCGTCCTCTTTGCCTGTCAGATTCAGGACGGTTTGATAAGAAGTGGCTCCATCGTTGGTCCAGCGGGTCTTGACGATCCGGTAAGGATAACGGCGAACCAGCTCCAGGGCATTTTTACACTGGCGGCGGTGTACTTTAATCCCTTCGCCGATGGATACGAAACCGATGATATCGTCTCCGTATACCGGATTACAGCAACGGGCGAACTTATACTCTACATTATCCACATTTTTATCGATCAGCAGTACATCTTCATCGATTTTTTTTGGACGTACCACTTTGATATCTTTAGGCGGAACGACAGGGGCCGGCTTTTCTTCCACCTGCGTCAATATCTCTTTGATTTCGGAAGGATCGTGCTTGCCGATAGCGATGCCGTGGTAAAGGTCGAGAGCGAACTTGTATTTGTAGTGCTGCATCAGTTTGCGGATCACTTCGTCGTTGAATTCGATTTTCCAGTTTTTCAGACGGCGCATCAGTGTTTCCTTGCCGATATCGGCCTGGTGGTTGATTTCTTCATTCAGGTATTGACGGATTTTATTCCGGGCTTTCGAAGTGACTGTAAAACTCAGCCAGTCGGCTTTCGGTTGCTGGTTGGCGGCAGTGATAATAGAAACCTGATCTCCGTTTTTCAAAACATATTTCAGGGTTTCATTCCGGTGATTGACAATACCTCCAACACACTTGCTCCCGATATTGGTGTGAATAGCGTACGCAAAATCCAATAAGGTGGCTCCTGCCTGTAACGTTATTAAATCTCCTTTGGGAGTAAATACATGTACCTCTTTATCCTGGAGGTTGATTTTCATATCATCCAGTAATTCCAGCGCATTCTCATTATTGCTTTCCAGGATTTCGCGCAATTCGTTCAGCCAGTTTTCGATAATCGAATCCGAAGATCCCCCTTTGTATTTCCAGTGGGCAGCGAATCCTTTCTCGGCAATCTCATCCATACGTTCCGTCCGGATCTGTACTTCTACCCAGCGTTTGCCAGGCCCCAGCACGGTGGTCTGCAACGATTCGTATCCGTTGGATTTGGGTACAGAAATCCAGTCCCGGAGACGCTGGGGATTAGGCGTATACTTATCGGTTACGATAGAATATACCCGCCAACAGTCGGGCTTCTCATTTTCGCCGACACTGTCGATAATGAAACGTACAGCAAAAATGTCGAAAATTTCTTCAAATTCAACCTGGCTTTTCCGCATCTTATTTAAGATCGAGGCAATCGTCTTCGTGCGGTATTTCATTTTAAATTTGATACCTCTCCGGTTCATTTCTTCGGCAATCGGAGCGATAAATTCGGCAATGTAAGCCTCCCGGGCGGTTTTCGATTCCTTTAATTTTTGTTCGATCTCCCGGTAGATTTGGGGATTGGCATAGCGGAGAGCTGTGTCTTCCATCTCCGATTTGATATTGTACAATCCCAATCGATGGGCAAAAGGGATGTAAATATAGCTGGTTTCCATGGCCAGCTGTTTTTGTCCGGCCTCCGAAAGCTGTGCAGCCTGCCGTAAAGCATAGAGTTTTTCGGCCAGGAAGATCAGCTGTACGCGGATATCTTCGGCAAAACTGAGCAATAATTTTCTGAAATTCTCCGAGTTTACAATCCGCTGGGTGGCATAAATGTGGCTGATATCCTTCAGTCCTTTGATGATTTGCTCTACTTTTTCCCCGAACATCTCCCGGATTTGCTCCAGGGTGATCATTTCTTTTTCCACTGTTTTGTGGAGCATGGCACAAATGATAGAAGTCCGGCCTAAGCCGATTTCCTGGGTAATGATCAGCGTAATATCCAAAATACGGACGATCTCCTGATAGTTTAATTCCGAAGCTTCGGTTTCGTTTTGGATGGCTATCTTAAAGGCTTTACGGATCAACCGGATGTCTTCGCTCGAAATCAGGTTCCGGCAGGATTTTAACACAGCCGTATATTTACTCA
Organism: Odoribacter splanchnicus DSM 20712; assembly: GCF_000190535.1. Classification (GTDB taxonomy): domain Bacteria; phylum Bacteroidota; class Bacteroidia; order Bacteroidales; family Marinifilaceae; genus Odoribacter; species Odoribacter splanchnicus. The sequence continues at coordinate 1,011,045 of NC_015160.1, read as the reverse complement.
ATATGATCGGACGATAGGTTTGTTCTGTCATTGCGTTCATAAGTGAATCTTGTTAGAAGGTGTCGCTTTTTTCTGTTTGTAAAAATAGCGATTCTTTTGAAGATTATCGATCCGGCAATTCTATTTTTGTGTAAAAGTTTGTTGAAAAGTGTGTGTAAAGAATAAGTGTACAGAAATATGAAATCAGAAATGAACTGCTGTAATCTGCTACCATGCTGTTATCCCGGAAAATCCGGAAAATCTTTATCGGGCCGCTTGGAAAATAATACGTTGAAGTATAAACAGGAAAGGCCGGTTTAAAATTACGAGGATATGCTTGAAATCAATTTTTTATGTATATTTACGACGATCAAACGTGGGATTATTTTGAACCGTATACAACTTTTTGGAAAGGATAAAAATATAAAATATGACAACAAAAGAGAGATATGAAGGCGTATTGGGGTGGTTTGCCGGGAAAATGCCGGTAGCCGAGAGTGAATTGAAGTATAACGACCCTTTCGAATTGATCGTGGCGGTGATTCTGTCCGCCCAGTGTACCGACAAACGGGTGAACATGACGACTCCGGCTTTATTCGAACGCTTTCCCGATGCAAAGGCCATGGCTGCCGGGACAGTGGAGGATATCTATCATTTGATCAAATCAATTTCCTATCCGAATAACAAAGCTAAGCATCTGCATGAAATGGCCCAAAAACTGGAAAGGGATTTTCAGGGAAAAGTGCCTGAGGATATGGAGTTATTACAAACGCTTCCCGGTGTGGGGCGTAAGACGGCCAATGTTGTGATGGCAGTGGCATTCCACAAACCGGCCATGCCTGTGGATACGCATGTTTTCCGGGTATCTAACCGGATCGGGTTGGTGAATAACACAAAAACGCCTTTGGAAACTGAGAAACAGTTGGTAAAAAATATTCCGGCGGAGATCTTGTCGACGGCTCATCATTGGCTGATTTTGCACGGACGTTATGTTTGTCTGGCCCGGAAACCGAAGTGTGAGGAATGTGGAATCCGGCAATGGTGCCGTTTTTTTCAGAGTAGACGGTGAAGGGGGAACGGGGAATGGAGAAAGGAAACCTCCCTTCTCCTTTTTCCTTTCTCCTACATTTACTTGTAATATATAGCTGCCCAGGCTCCGGATTTCACTTTGCCGACACCCGATGGCGGACAGGTATCGCTGTACAGTGTAAAAGGAAAATTGAAAATCATCGATTTCTGGGCTTCGTGGTGCGGACCTTGCCGGATGGAGAATCCCAATATGGTGAAACTATACGATGATTTTAAAGACAAGGGCCTTGCTGTGATTAGTGTATCGCTTGACGAACGTAAAGCCGCCTGGACGCAAGCGATCCAAAAGGACGGTATGCCGTGGGTACACGTGTCCGACTTAAAAGGCTGGAAAAGCGAAGTGGTGAAGTTGTACAATGTAGATTCCGTACCGTGTATTCTGGTACTTGATGAGAATAACCGGATTCTGGCCAAGAACATCCGGGCGGAAAAATTGCGGGCCTTTGTGGAAGAGCGGCTGGGAAAATAGGTTTGGGTCGTTATATATTACGATGGAGTTCATACCTGTTTTTTATTATAAGCCGGTTTCGATAGGAAAATCTGTAGGAATTATTTTTCTTACAGATTTTCTATATATGTTTATCCTAAAAATGTAGAATTATTCCGATCCTTGTTCGTCTTCGGTATTCGTGTTCGGGGACCATTGGAGCTCTGTCGAGTGTTGTCTTGCTTTTTCTGAACGTCCGACCGGTGGTGTCTGACGAGCTTGCGAGGAGTTCCGTCGGTCAGTGAAAGAAAAAGCCAGATGACCGACAGAAGCGACCGCGTCCCCGAACACGAATACCTTCGACTCCCGTCATCACTGCCTGGCAAGCTAAACCGGACCTGAAAACCATAAATTTCAACGAAAAAATATTTTCCGGTAAAGTAACCCAACTATCCATAATCCGATAGAGGTGAGCCGATATTTTATTCTATAAAATTTTTCTAATTCTTCCTTTGCCAGGTCGTGTTAACGTGAGATGCAGGGTTTTATGGCGGAAGACCATTGGAGCAGGAACGAGTGTCCGGTTAGGGTTTCCGAACGCCCGACCGGTGGTGTCTGACGAACGCAGTGAGGAGTTCCGCCGGTCAGTGAAGGAAAGCCTTACCGGACCGGTCCTGGCGAACCGGTCTGACGGCACAAAACCCGGAATCGGAATAGAAAGAAAAAATTATACCTAGAATTATTCTGGTACTTGTTTGTCTCCCGTGACCCGGTCGCTTCCGCCGGTCAGTGAAGGAATCTTTACGGTAAATGCTCCCTTTCAGCAAAAGATTTACTCGATGATATGCATTCCCGTCAGTTCGGAAAAATGACGCAAGAGGATAACTTTTATTTCAGATAAATCGACCGGATGTCCTAATTCCTTTTCCATGGAAGTCACTCCTTTGTCGACAAATCCGCAAGGATGGATATAATTGAAATAATTCAGATCGGTATTCACATTTAAGGCAAAACCGTGCATCGTGACATATCTGGAACATTTCACACCGATGGCACAAATTTTACGGGCCCGGGGGGTATCCGGTTCGAGCCATACTCCGGTTGCTCCCGCCAAACGGAAGCCCTGAATACCGAAAGAGGCGATCGTGCGGATCACAACCTCTTCCAGCCGGTCTACATAATCTTTTACCCCTAACCCGAAACTCTCCAGATCGATCACCGGATAAACCACCAGTTGCCCAGGACCGTGAAAAGTAATATCTCCTCCCCGGTCGACTTTTATAAATTCGGCATGCTTAGCCCGAAGCTGTATCGCGCTGATCAGCATATTCGCTTCATTACCGCTTTTTCCCAAAGTATAAACAGGGTCGTGTTCTACAAAAAGCAAGTGGTTTTCGGGAATTTTATTCCCTGCCTTCTCCGCTTTCACTTTCTCCAGCAGCCGTTCCTGCAATTCCCAGACTTCCCGGTATCCTTTTTGTCCCAAATCTGCAAATACCGTCTTTTTCTTCTCTTCCATACCCTTGCCGGTTTTCACTTTTTGATATGTCTTTCCGCATGATAACTGGATCTGACCAACGGGCCGCTTTCTACAAAGGTAAATCCTTTCCTGAGCCCGATCTCTTTATACTCTTCAAACACTTCGGGCCGGATGTATTCTTTAACTTCGGTATTTTTAGCCGTAGGTTGCAGATATTGTCCGATCGTCATGACCTGACATCCAACATTTCTCAAATCATCCATGGTCTCGAGAATCTCTTCCCTGGTTTCACCTAACCCCAGCATAATTCCCGATTTAGCCACACACTGACTAGCAGCGATTTGTCCGATCACTTTCAAAGAAACTTCATAAGTTGCCCTACTCCGGACACTATCGGACAAACGTCTCACCGTCTCCAGATTATGCGATATCACTTCAGGTCCGGCATCGATAACCTGCTGTACCAAATCCGTCCGTCCCTGGAAATCAGGAATCAATACCTCCATCGTCGTATCCGGATTTTCTTTCCGGATAGCCCGGATCACCTTTACCCAATGCGAAGCACCCAAATCCTCCACATCGTCCCGATCGACCGAAGTGATCACTGCGTGCTTCAAACCGAGTAACCGAATCGACCGGGCTACATGTTCAGGTTCCTGAGGATCCAAAGGAGCAGGATGCCCTGTCGTCACATTACAAAACTTACAGGCCCGGGTACATATATTCCCCCCGATCATAAAAGTAGCCGTTCCGCACCCCCAGCACTCTCCCTGGTTAGGACACCTCCCGCTTGTACAAATCGTATTCAGATGATGCCCCCGGATTGTGTTCAGTACATCGACAGAAAGCTGTCCCATCGGCAATTTGATCTTCAACCATTCCGGTTTTCTTCTGGTATTTTCCATTTCTAAAGTAAATCGTATTCGATTGCAAAAATAAAAAAGAAAAACGTAAAAGCCGGGAGATACATAAAAAAAGAGCGCATATCCTTATGCGCTCTTCGCTAACTAACCCTTAAAACTGTGAATTAAAAATGTGGTTATTCCCGTTTAATACCACTTAGTTGTTGTCCATGATGGAATATTTTGTTGTTGTTTTCATTTATAAGATGCAACAACTAGAGATTGGTTGCGTCGGAAATATTATTTTTTTTCAAAAATATTATCGACAGCTAAAAAAGAAAGGCAGTTATATACATATTTACCGGGACGTGACTTCCTGTTATACCCGGGTGAAAGATGTCCCGGTGACACCCCTCAAACCGGTATCCGTTACCTATGGGTATTTGAGTGTATTCAATAACTTGAAATGGGAACCTGTCGCTTATGCCGGACCTCGGGAAGGACGGTTCCTTTTTTAAGATGTCGGGTATAGAGTGTTTATTACGTAACGATGGCAATAGTGTATATCCTGGCCATCGGTATGAATTGAATTATCATGACGGCTCGGGATGGTGTTGCCACCGATCTGGCTCCCTTACGCTTTACAGATCGGGTAGCGATGAAATCCTCTGCCTTGCCTGCAGTTGAATTGATTCCTGAGTGGGATAAGGCGATAGAGTCGGGGCATAGCGGTGTCCGTTTAATTGAAATGCCTCTTCAGGCGAATATTTTCAGTTTGTATGTAGAGAGCGTAATTAAGTCGGGTAAATTGCTTTATCAGAAGCGAGCCTTTATGCGCCGTCGTCTGATAGTAGCCTGTCGTTGCTGTGGAGAGACTGATGTGTTTGTGAAACATTACCCCCGTCCCTTTGTTTCCTACTACCAGGCATTATGACGATGGGACGGTTGTATCATTTTATGGGTGCAGGGTGATCAGAGGGGAGATTATCGCTATGATTCCTGTGGTAATCAATCCGATATAGATCATGAGGCGGGTATGGGCGATCTCTTTCGGGTGTTCGATCAGATAACGGTTGTGTTCGTCGTATTTCAATAATCCGGCGATTTTCTTTTGGCGAAGGGTATAGCGTAGTAAATAATAGAAGATCAGCGCACCACTCAGCCCGACGAACATACCTGCCAATAAGTCGCCCGGGTAATGTACACCTAAATAGATGCGGGTATAACAATTCAGGACGGCCCAACATAGAATGAAAATACTTAACCAACGTTGTCTGAAGAAAAAAAGCAGGAAGAAGGCTAACCCGAAGGAATTGGAGGCATGACAGGAAGGGAACCCATAACTGCCTCCCCGTTTCCCGTTTACGATATGAACAAATTCGGATAAAGGATTGTTGAGATTCGAAGGACGCAAACGCTCGACTGCGGGACGTATCCAGGTGGCACATAGCTGATCGGCATAGGTGATGGTTAAAGCAATGGCGACGGCCGTGAGTAAAGTTACATATACATTAAAATTTTTGCAGAGTATATAGAGAATCGTAGCGTACATCGGGATCCAGATAAATCTTCCGGTAAAAAGCCACATAAAACTATCCCAATAGGGAGAATGTAAGCCGTTCAGTGTTAACAACAGCTGTTGGTCTAATTGCTGTAAAGTTTCAAGCATAAGATTTGTTTTTTCATGTAAACGTACCCCGGAATATATAGTTCACTGAAAAAAGGAACGTTTAAATTGGTTGAAAGAATAGCTATCTCCGGCGTAAAGGTATTATTTTTCCCGAAATTTAAAGTAATAATTTTCAAAAGATTACGACTTTGACCTGCTCTCCTTATAGAAGTCGTTGAAAACCAAGTAAAAATGTTCGTTTTTGAGTTTATCAAAGTGTATAAACTTTATGTGTTCGGTGCAGAAGATTTCATAAATAACTTACAAACTGAAAGCTTTTAAACGAAGAGTACCGTTCAACGGTTACAAAAGTTGTTGTAATTCAAGGAGATCAGAAATTGGGGTTGACTGTTTTAACTGGGAACAGTGGTTTTCCGGCCTAATCCCTGGGAATCGTGAACCAGAAAGTCGATCCTTTCTCCGGTTCCGATTCTACTCCGATTTTTCCGTTGAATTTGTCGATGATAGTAGAACAGATCGATAGGCCTAATCCTGTTCCCTGGATGAAATTGTTTAATTTGACAAAGCGACGGAAGACACTGGCTTGTTGATCTTTCGGAATACCGATTCCGGTATCTTCTACATAAAAGTAAATATCTTTTTCCCGGAGTCGGTAGCCGAAAAAAATGTGGCCTTGTCGGGTGAATTTCAACGCATTGTTCAGGAAATTAGAAATCACCTGATTGAGGCGTATACGGTCGATTTTGATTGCATACTCTTCAGCCTGTTCTGGTATGAATTTAATTTCGATACCGGTTTTGGCTTTTAGTTGAAAGACGGATTCGATTTCCTGAAAAAATTGATTCAGTTCCACTGTGTTTTCCGTAAAATCCATCACACCGGCTTCAATCTTGGAGATGTCCAAAATGTCGTTGATCAGTTGCAGCAAAAGGTCGTTGTTGACAGAGATAATCCGGGTATACTCGGCCTTATCTTCTTCGCTGAAGTCCATTTCGCTGGCCAGTAGATTTGAAAAACCGACAATGGCATTGAGCGGAGTTCTGATTTCGTGACTCATATTGGCAATAAAAGCGGATTTCAACCGATCCGATTCTTCTGCTTTGGCTTTTGCCTGAATCAAATTCGCTTCGATCTTTTTCAGATTATCGATATCTGCACTCAGAAAGACCAGTTCGACTTGTTCGCCGGAAGCATGAGGATCACGAAGAGAGGCATGATATTTATACCAATGCCATTCGTTGTTCTGGCGGATGCGGACATGTCTGCCGAAAGTATGGGCTTGCCCCTGAGCAGCTTCGTCGATAAATTGTAATAATGCTGTCCGGTCTTCCGGATGCATATATCGGTAAGTATCGATCACTTGTGTGATATCCCGGGTGGTTTCTCCTAAATTGATAAACCACTGATCGGTAGCAAATCCCTGGCGAGTAGATACGTTCCATTGAGCTACTCCGATATGGGCCTGGATCGAAGCAAAACTGAAAAGTGATTCGAGTTCCGCTACCCGTCGTTTGGATTGGGTATTTCGTTTTTCACTGCGGAAATGTTCGATGCCTATACATAAAATTTGGGCCAGGGTTTGCAAATAGATTTTATCTTGCTGGCTGCAAGGGCGGACTTGCCGGACGTAGTCGACCCCGACATATCCCCACAATTGGTTGTTCACATGAAGGGGGGCGACGAACATAGAGATAATTCCTTGCTCCAGCAGGAGGTGGCGCTCTTTTTCAAATTTGATTTTTTGTGTCACGCGCAGGTCTTCGGTGATCAATAGCTTATCTTCCTGCATCTGACTATACAACCACGGAATATCCTCGTTGGGAATATGCTGAAGATATTCGATTTGAGGGGGGACCGTATCGGCACAAATTTCATATGTATTCTTGCTGGTATTGTGTTGCATATCGAACTCGAAAATATAAGCCCGGTCTGCTTCCAGTTCTTTCAACATCCTTTGCAGAATTTTTTCCACGGACTCCTTTTCATTTTTAGCTTCCAGGAAAACCCGTAAGGCTGCGGATAAATGTTCCTGGTTATTCATGGAAGTATCGATTTCACTTTGTGTTTTGTCCAATTTTTTCCGATAAAAAACAAATCGTAATGAAGTGAAAATGACCAGATAAATGAGAATACCACCCCCCAGGCTACCACCGCACAACAACAGGAGTGTCCGGTGTTTAGTCCAAAAGGTCGGAGGCCGATTATAGAAATAGAGCCGGGAGGTGTTACAATTGCCGATGTTTAAATGATTGGCTTCCAATAGAGTTTCATTGATATGTACACCGAGGGATTGAGTATTGCTCTGGAGGGGAATAGCTTTAGCCGGTACTCCGCCGAGAACCCGGAGGGCCAGCTCCGACAATAAAACCCCGTAATCGAAACTTTCAGCATAATATCCTCCGATATAATCGATATTGTTATTCCCCCAATCCGTGACAGAGAATACGGGAGTCGGAGCCAATTGGCAAATATTATGGTGTACTTTTTCATGATCGTATAAGTACCCCTCTGCATCCTGCATCCAGCCAGTCAGTAATATACCGGTATTCGGCGAAAGATGCTGCAAACGTTCATATAGCGTGTTGGTCGAAAGGAAACGGCCGTCCAGAAAAGTGAATTTCAGATCGGAAGGATATTCCTGAAGGTATTTTTTTACCAGAAGGGTAGAATAAATCCCGAAAAACTGGCAATCTCCGATAACGGCGATTTCTTGTAAATCAGGACGTAAAGCCTGCATGAGCTGTATGTTTTGCGGGATGTATATATCTTCGGTAATTCCGGTGGCATTATAAGATCGGCATAAATCTTGGGTAAGCTGAAAGTTATGGGCAGACAATCGGGTAGGGTGAAGGTATTCACTCAGGTCTAAACTATATTTTTTTACTCCGACTAGTAGAACATCTACATTTTTCCAGGAGTCCTGACGTGTATACCGATAGGCCATCCAGGCGGCATCCGCGATGAGGATAACCATTTTGGGGGGATGTAACCGATGATTGTTCAAAATGAAACGGGTACTTTGAATCCAGATTTCCGGTGAAGCAAACAAATCGGTATTTAAATATTCGCTATATACCGGGTAGGGGCAATCGTTTTTTTTTAATTCTTGACGGAATGAGGCCTCGAGCGTTTTTGCCCAGCTTGAATTACTATTGTATGAACTGATTAATAAAATATAATCTTCCCTTTCTCCTTTTACTTGAGTAGGTAAAATTATACCTGTAATTACAATCAGAATAACCAATAGGCTTTGCATGCCGTTCGTGTGTTTTTCCTCACAAAGATAGGTTTTTATTTCGAGTCTGATTATGATTTCCCGGAACTTTACATTATAAATCAACTAAGAAATCAATACCTTATAGAAAACTGTTCCGACCGGGTAACCCAGGTATCCGTCTGCCGATAGGATGACTTGTTCTGATGACACAAAAACCGAACTCGGAATAGAAAGAAAAAAATATACCTGCCTTTTACTGGAACAATAGAGAGAAAAATAAGTGGTTGATTATTCGTATGATATGATAATGGTGAATATTTTATTTCAAAAATAATCGAAAAATGGTAACCTCGGGTTGGTTTTGCCCGTAGAAGAGGGTGTAAATGATGATTGAATTTATGATTTTATTTTAGCTGTTATTTAGATTAAGATTATTTAGCACACACCACGAGGGAGAGGAAGCTTATCAACAAGCTGATTTTCGGAAAAGTTCTTTATATTTTGGAAAGTGATCTACGGGAATAATACACCACGCACATATACACCACACAGACGCACGCACATATAATAACATCTTTTCATTAATCCCACTATTTTCCGATATAAAGAATCTACGAAAATGTCTCCCTTTTTTTATTTTATTTACCTTTTACTTAAAACCTTTTATTTCCTGTTTGTTGTTTTTTCCTTAACTTTGCAAGTTATTTGTAAGGATTGAAAAAATGAAAGAATTTCAGGAAGAAGAGGGACAGATTGTCATTTACGGTGCACGTGAGCATAATCTGAAAAATATAGATTTGACTATTCCGCGGAATAGTCTGACTGTCATTACCGGATTGAGCGGGAGTGGGAAATCGTCTCTGGCTTTCGATACGATATATGCAGAAGGACAGCGTAGGTATATGGAGACTTTTTCGGCCTATGCCCGTCAGTTTCTGGGAGGGATGGAACGTCCGGACGTCGATAAAATTACAGGATTGAGTCCGGTTATTTCTATCGAACAAAAAACGACTAATAAGAATCCCCGTTCGACAGTAGGTACGACGACCGAAGTTTATGACTTTTTGCGTTTGCTTTTCGCACGTGCCGGCGAGGCTTATTCTTATGTTACAGGGAGCCGGATGGTGAAATATACGGATGAGAAGATCATCGAATTGATTCAGAAAGATTTCGCTGGAAAAAAGATTCTGCTTTTAGCACCGGTAGTGAAAGGACGGAAAGGAAATTACAAAGAGCTTTTCGAAAATTTACGGAAGAAAGGATTCATTTCGGCACGGGTAGACGGGGAGATCCGTGAAATCGGACTCGGTATGAGTGTGGATCGGTATAAAATCCATGATATCGAGATTGTGATCGATAAGATGATTGTCGACCATATCGATTTGAAACGCCTGAAAAGCTCGGTGGCTACCGCCATGAAAAACGGTAAAGGGGTGATGATGGTTAAACCGTTGGATCGTGGGGATATTAAATACTATAGCCGGCATCTGATGTGTCCGGATACCGGGATTTCTTACCGGGATCCTGCTCCTCATTCTTTCTCTTTTAATTCCCCTCACGGAGCTTGTCCCAAATGTAAAGGGTTGGGGTATGTGAATGCGGCCGATATCGATAAGGTCATTCCTAATAATGCGCTTTCGATTTATGAAGGAGGGATCGAACCGCTGGGAAAATATAAAAATAGCATTCTTTTTTGGCAAATAGAGACGGTGTTGAAAAAACATGGCTATGAATTGCATACTCCGATCCGGGAGCTTTCGGAAGAGGCTTTGACGGATATCCTGTATGGTTATCCCGGACAAATCCGGTTAGAGAATACAGCTTTGGGTGTCTCTTCCAATTCGCTTTATAATTTCGAAGGTATTATCAAGTATGTCACTATGCAGGAGGAGAATAGCACTTCGAAAAAAGCGAATAAATGGGCCGAACAGTTTATTTCGGTTGTAAAATGTGACGTATGTAACGGGCAGCGCCTGAATCAGGAAGCTTTGAATTTCCGGATTGCCGGTAAAAATATTGCTGAACTGGCTTCTATGGAACTGAGCGATTTGTATGAATGGGTATGTACCACCGAAGCACAGCTCGAAGACAAACAACGGCAGATTGCCGGAGAGATATTTAAAGAAATCCGTACCCGGTTGAAGTTCCTTTTGGATGTGGGCTTGGAATACTTGTCTTTGAATCGTCAATCTATGACTTTGTCCGGCGGGGAATCGCAGCGGATACGTTTGGCTACTCAAATCGGTTCACAGTTGGTAAATGTGTTGTATATTCTGGATGAACCGAGTATCGGCTTGCACCAAAAAGACAACCGGCGGCTGATCCATTCCCTGCAACAATTGAGGGATAATGGAAATTCGGTGATCGTAGTGGAACATGACCGGGAGATGATGGAAAGTGCGGATTATATTGTCGATATGGGCCCAAAAGCCGGTAGGAAAGGGGGAGAAGTTACCGCTATCGGTACGATCGACGATATTAAAAAGAGCGATAGTCTGACAGCTCAATATCTGAATGGTACCAAAAAAATACAGATACCCGAAAAAAGAAGGGAAGGAAACGGAAAATTCCTGACCTTGAAAGGATGTACGGGGAATAACCTGAAAAAAGTAGATGTAAGCATTCCTTTAGGGATGTTGGTATGTGTGACGGGAGTCAGTGGAAGTGGCAAGTCGTCGTTGATCAACGGGACTTTGCATCCGATCCTGACCGAAAAGTTCTATCGCGCGATTACCTCGCCTCTTCCTTATAAAGCTATCGGGGGAATCGAACATATCGATAAAGTAGTGGTGGTGGATCAAAGTCCTTTGGGCCGTACCCCCCGTTCGAATCCGGCGACCTATACCGGTATCTTTACCGATATACGTAAGATTTTCGAGAAGTTGCCGGAAGCTCAGATTCGCGGATATGGAGCCGGACGTTTTTCATTCAATATTCCCGGCGGACGTTGTGAAGAGTGTAAGGGAGCCGGAGTGAAGACGATAGAGATGAATTTCCTGCCGGATGTGTATGTGCATTGTGAAGCTTGCGATGGAAAGAGATATAATAAAGAGACCCTGGAAGTGAGGTATCGCGGAAAATCGATCGGCGATGTGCTGAATATGACGATCAATCAGGCAGTCGAGTTTTTCGAAAATGTCTCTTTCTTGCAACAAAAGCTGAAGGTGCTTCAGGATGTGGGATTAGGCTATGTGAAACTGGGCCAGCAATGTACGACTTTGAGCGGTGGAGAATCACAACGAATCAAGTTGGCGGCTGAACTGGCAAAGAAAGATACCGGAAAGACACTTTATATTCTCGACGAACCGACTACGGGATTGCATTTCGAGGATATCAATATACTGTTGGAGGTTATACAGAAACTGGTGAATAAAGGAAATTCTGTCATCGTTATCGAGCATAACCTCGATGTTATTAAAGTGGCCGATTATCTGATCGACATGGGACCTGGAGGGGGGAAAGAAGGAGGAAAGATCGTGGCTACAGGTACACCCGAAGAGGTAGCTGAATGCAAAAAATCGGAGACCGGTAAATTTCTGCGGGAAGAGTTGAAAAAGGTAAAAGGCTAAAGGCTATAAGCTAAAGGCTAAAGGCTATAAGCATATATTTCGAACTGCCTATAGCTTTTAGCTTATAGCCTTTAGCTTTTAGCTTATAGCCTATAGCTTTTAGCTTATAGCCTTTTACTTTTTAAATGATTCCCAGTACGTTCAGGAGGATCAGGAATATACAGATAGGGGCTATATATTTGAGAATAAAAGTATAGAGCCGGAAGAAGCGGGTTTTCAAACTGCCGTTGTTGCTGATTTCACTGTAGAGGATGCTTTTATCCAGGTACCATCCGGCGAAGATACAAATCAGAATACCTCCCAAAGGAAGTAATATATTCGAACACAGATAATCACAGGCATCGAAAAGGCTCATTCCGAAAATTTGTACATGGCGGAGGGGTCCGAATGAGAGAGTATTGAAACTACCGATACAAGTGATGACCAGCGTGGCGATTACCGTAGCCCAGGGGCGTTTCAGTTTCTTTTCTTCAACAAGATAGGCTACCGGCACTTCCAGTAAAGATATGGCGGAAGTCAGGGCGGCGAAAGTGAGCAGGATGAAAAAAAGGATCGCCCAAATTTCACCTGCAGGCAGTCCCTGAAATACTTTAGGGAGAGTCAGGAAAACCAATCCCGGACCGGCTTGTGGATCGATATGAAAAGAAAATACGGCCGGCAGAATAGCGATACCCGCTAAAATGGCAACCAGGGTATCGGTGATAATTACTTTCAGGGAGATACCGGTCAGATTGTCGTTTTTAGGAATATAAGAAGCATAAGTCAGCAGAATACCCATCCCCACAGAAAGTGAGAAAAAAGCCTGACCTAAAGCGGATAAAATACTATCGGCGGTGAGCTCGGACAGTTTGGGAAAGAATAAGAATCTCAAGCCTTCTGCCGAACCGCTTAAAGTCATAGAATTAATACTCAACGCAATAATGATGATAAACAGTAGGGGCATCATCAGTTTGGAATACCTTTCTATCCCTTTTTGCACCCCTCCCATGATAATCGCTCCGGTAAGGAACATAAAACCGATATGCCAAAGAAGTGCTTTGTAAGGATGGGAAATGAAATTGGTGAAAATGGAATTTATATCTTCTGCACTTTGCCCGTGAAAGGAGTTACTTATCGACAACCACACATATTCGAGCGTCCAGCCGGAAACCGTTCCATAAAATGAAAGGATCAGAGTGGCTGCAATAATCGAGAGGAGACCGAACAAAAACCACTTCGTGCCCGGTGCCAATACGCGGAAAGTACCGAGTGCATTTTGTTGGGAACGACGTCCTAAAGAAAATTCGGCCAACATCACCGGTAAGCCTATGGCTATGGTAAAGAATATATAGACGAGTAAAAAAGCTCCTCCGCCGTTTGTACCTGCCACATAGGGAAATTTCCAGATATTTCCTAAACCGACTGCCGAACCTGCTAAAGCTGCTATAGCCCCGAATTTGGATTTAAAACCGATTCTATGGTTTGAATGGTGCATATCAGATCTATTTTTGACTGTAAAAATAAAACAATTCTTGTTCCCAGTTAACTTTGCAATAAAGTTTAACAGATTGAATAATAATGTTTTTGAATTCAATTTGATTTACTTTCAATTTGAAATTGAATTTTCTTATCATGTAACGATTCTGAAGTAGAAAAGTTGATGCGAGCTACTTTTCCGGTTAATAGTTGCAATGGTTGCAAAAGTTTCAGAAATTAAGCCTAACCGCTGCCGTGTTTTAGTCCAATTAATATTTCTTCGATAAAAAAATTGAAAACCACTTGTGTGTTACTATGGAGTAACATATATTTGTGACTGAACGGTAACATATATAAAAACAGTAAGAAAATGAAAATAGAAAAAGACAGGGAAACTACAGAAAAGCGTTTGCTTACGGCAGTCGGTGAAATCATAGAGGAAAGCGGACTTGAGTCTTTAGGGGTAAATGCCGTAGCACAAAGGGCCGGAGTATCAAAGATGTTGATATACCGCTATTTCGGATCATTGGAAGATTTGATAGCCCAATATATCATGCAGCGAGATTATTGGGTAAATATTCCGACAGAGATTCCCGGGAAGAATGAACTAAACGCATTTGTTAAAGATATGTTCCGGGAACAAATTCGGCAGTTAAGGGAGGATAAAATGCTGATACGCCTATACCGTTGGGAATTGTCTGTCAATAATCCGATAGTAGAACAAATAAGGCGGAAGCGAGAGGAAAACGGGATTAAATTGATTGAATTTATTAGTCGTATTTCCGGTGTTCCTTTTTCTCAAATTCAATTTTTGGCAACAATGATTAGTAGTTCTATTACCTATTTAGCAATGTTCGGGGATGTCGGAAAAGTTTATAATGGTTACGATTTTAAGACCGATGATAGTTGGGAACAGTTAGAAAAAGGAATTAATTTGATTGTTGATAAATGGATATGATATATAAAAAATATAATAAGTTTAGTAATCATGGTTTTAGGAAATATAAATATACATGCTCAAAATCCCGATTTCCTGTTTATGGTAGAGTATGCCATTAAAGCACCGTCAGGGCATAACACCCAACCGTGGCTTTTCAGGATCAACGAAAATAGCATCGAAATACATCCTAATTTTGACAGGGCGTTGCCTGTTGTTGATTTTGATAACCGAGAATTGTTTATCAGCTTGGGATGCGCTTTGGAAAACCTTTGTATAACCGCTTTAGAAAAAGGTTATGATTATGATGTTGAATTAACGAAGACGGGGATTATAACTGTTTACCTCTCCTCTCCGGATACCTCTGGATATAATTCGTTATTTCAGCAAATTCCGTTAAGACAAACAAATCGTAGTATATACAACGGAAAACAAATACCGGAAGAAAATATTGCTGAATTAAGAGAAGTTATAAATGATGAAAATATCAATATTCGTTTTTACAAACATGGAACTCCTGAATTCGATGCCATAAGGAATTATATCGAACAGGGCAATCGGATTCAAATGCAGGACAAAGCATTTAAAAAGGAATTGAAAGAATGGATGCGTTTTAATAGGAAACACAGCGAAAAAACAAATGACGGTTTAAGCTACCTTGTTTTCGGTGCCCCTAATCTACCCAGGTTTATTTCAAAGTCTATTATTGGCCAAGCTGTAAATGAATGGTCGCAGGTAAAAGGGGATAACAAGAAAATCGCATCCGCTTCACATTTGGTTTTATTTACAACGCAAAACGATAATATTCCCGAATGGATTGATCTCGGACGAAACCTGCAACGTTTCCTGCTAAAATCTACTGAACTGAACATTATTCATTCTTACTTTAATCAACCGAATGAAGTACGGGAATTATCTGTAAAAATGGCTGAATCCCTCGGTTTAGCCGGGGAATACCCTACAATACTATTACGAATGGGTTATGGTGAAACGATGCCATATTCGAAAAGAATAAACGTAAATAAAGTTCTTATAAACAATTGATAAAAACACTGCGAGAATGATAAATAAGTGTAGATATGTATATCACTGTCTTCCTGTAAATTTAAGTTTGACATTTATTTTTACTATAAGCAAAACGGCGGACAAATGGTAGCGGAAAACGATTTATGATGTCTGTAAAGTACCCGTCGTAAACAGATGTACAATGTAAGATAAAATCCCTAAAAATAGGTATTGCCGGGTAATTTCAAGCCCTGTACTTTTACAAAAATAAAGACAGAAACATCGTTCATTATTAATGCAAGTGCTGAAAGAAGACATACGGGGGCGTATTTTGGCGGTTGCCAAACTGCAATTCGGGCAGAAAGGTTATTCCAAAACTTCCATGCGCGAAATAGCCGAGTTGGCAGGTGTTGGCGTGGGAAACATCTACAACTACTTTACGGGCAAGGATGAACTGTTTGGCGAGGTGGTTCGTCCGGTGATGCATGCACTGGAGGCAATGTTACAGGAGCATCACGGTATACGGGGTGAAGATGTGATGAGGATGAAGTCGGAAAAGTATCTGAAAGCCTGTATAGACGAATATGTTTCGCTTATTGACGAGCATCGTACCCTGCTGGAGATTCTGTTGTTTCGCGCACAAGGCTCTTTGTTGGAACATTTTCGTGAAAGCTACACCGACCGCTCCACGGAATTGGTCAAGGCATGGTTCGCATCCATGCAGCGGAAATACCCTGAAATCAATACGACGGTGTCCGATTTCATCATCCACCTGCATACGGTATGGATGTTCACCATGTTTGAGGAATTGCTGATGCATTCAGTACCCAAACAAGAAATGGAAGCCATCCTGCACGATTACATCTTATTTGAAATCCAAGGCTGGAGGGCAATCATCAAGATATGAGAGACAGAAAACGTACATACGGACAACCGGCCATATCACAACGGCTGGGAAGGAGGAAAGCTTTACGGAGGTTTCCTCCTTTTTTTATGAACAATTCTGAATATCGTTCACTATTAAATAATAAAAAATATGAAACAGAAACACGAGTTTAAGAGCATTGTGGCGGAAACACTGCTCATTCCGCTATACATGCGGGCAAAGGAGAGCCGCCGGGAACGTCCCATTCTGAACGACAAGGCGGCTGAGTGTCTGGCAGACAGTCTGGAATACGACTATTCCCGCTTCGATGGAGCAAAGCTGAGTGAGGTAGGCTGCGTGGTGCGTGGATGGTATTTCGACCGTGCCGTGCGGCGGTTCATCGGGACACATGCCCGTCCGGTGGTCGTGAACGTGGGCTGTGGGCTGGATACCCGCTTCCAGCGTATCGGTGGCGGGAAAGCCGTTTTCTACGATATGGACTTACCGGAAGTCATCGCGTTGCGCCGTGAACTGATACCCGAACAGCCGGGTAATGCTTATATCGCAGCGTCTTTGTTGGAAACCGGTTGGATGGACGATTTGCTCCGGCGACACCCCGATGCAGAGTTCATCTTCATCGTGGAAGGCGTGCTGATGTACTTTTACGAGAAGCAGGTGAGGTCTTTCCTGCACGCCGTGGTAAGCCGTTTCGGAGGGGGCGAACTGTGGTTCGACGTATGTGGCACGATGATGAGCCGGCACGGTGTGAAACCTGATTCGCTCCGCAAACACGAGGCGCAAATCCGTTCAGGCATAAATGACGGCCACCGGGTAGAGCAATGGGAACCTGCCTTGCAACTCATCGAACAAGCCAATTACATGAAGTTCTTCCGCCCGCGCTGGGGTTTCTTCTTCGGACAGATACTGGGACGGCTGACCCGGCTGTGCTACCGGTTCAGCTCGTTGTTGGGCTATAGAATCCTGAAGGGATGAGAAAGCCTGTTTGCTTGCTTTACGTAAAAATGATTTAAATCCATTATGAAAGCTAAGAAAAAAGAAGGATTGTCCTGCCTGTTCGAGATTGCAGGGCAAAAGAAAGGGCTGCTTGTATTGGCAGGCTTACTGTCTGCCGGTAGTGCAGTATGTATGCTTGTGCCCTATTGGGCCATCTATGAAATCTTGAAAGAACTGTTGTCGCACGGCGGAAATCCTCCTGGTGCAGACGGGGAAGCCGTGATACGGTGGGGATGGACGGCATTCGGCGGACTGGTTGGCGGACTGGTATTGCTGTATGCTGCCCTGATGTCCTCCCATGTCGCTGCTTTCCGTATCCTGTACGGCTTGCGCGTCCGTCTGTCCGAACATATCGGTAAACTCCCGCTGGGGTATCTGAGCAACACTTCCACCGGAGCCATCAAAAAAACGATGGAACAGAATGTCGAGAAGATAGAAGGTTTTATCGCCCACACTATCCCGGATTTGGTGAATGTGGTGGCTACAGTGGCAGTGATGCTCGCTGTTTTCTTCTCGCTGGATGTGTGGCTGGCCTTGGTGTGTCTGGTTGTCGTGGTGCTCAGCCTGTTCCTGCAATTCTCCAATTTTATGGGGAAAAGGGCAAAGGAGTTCATGGCCACCTATTACGACGTGCAGGAAAAGATGAGTGCATCCGCTGTGCAATATGTGCGGGGAATGCCCGTGGTGAAGATTTTCGGACAGAGTGTCCGCTCGTTTCGTCAGTTCAACGCCGAGATTCAGGCCTACAAGATCTTTGCCTTGAAGTGTTGCGACACATACCAGAACGGGATGATAGCTTTTACCGTCCTGCTCAATTCACTGGTGACGTTCATTCTTCCTATGGGTATTTTGTTGATACAAGCCAATCCGCAGTCGCTTTCGTTGGCGGCGGTGTGGCTATTTTTCATCATCATGGGACCTGGCATGACTTCGCCAGTCTATAAGCTGACGTTTTTGGGAGGCAACACGCGCGACATCAACGAAGGGGTAAGCCGCATCAACTGTATATTGGAAAAGAAACCTGTGCCGGAACCGGAGCATCCGCAGGTGCCTGCCGCTTACGGTGTGGAATTCCGCCATGTGTCGTTCTCTTATGAAAATACAGAGCAAGGAACACGGACGAAAGCCCTGCATGATGTCAGTTTTATCGCACCACAAGGGAAAATTACTGCTCTTGTAGGCCCTTCCGGGAGTGGCAAATCAACAATAGCCAACTTGATACCCCGTTTTGGGGATGTGGAACAAGGGGAAATATGCATAGGTGGCGTGGACATCCGCCGGATTGCCACGGCTAAACT
The DNA here is from genome assembly GCF_000190535.1 of Odoribacter splanchnicus DSM 20712. Taxonomy (GTDB): domain Bacteria; phylum Bacteroidota; class Bacteroidia; order Bacteroidales; family Marinifilaceae; genus Odoribacter; species Odoribacter splanchnicus. The sequence goes on along the minus strand of NC_015160.1, from coordinate 992,238 downwards.
GATGGACATGGTGTCATTCGTATTCCAAGACACCTTTTTGTTTTATGACACCCTGTATGAGAACATAACCGTCGGTTCTCCTGTTGCCACTAAAGAAAAGGTTATAGCCGCAGCCAAGGCCGCCCAATGTCATGACTTCATTGAGAAACTGCCACAAGGTTACGAAACAAGGATTGGTGACAAAGGCGTGTTTCTCTCCGGTGGTGAAGCACAACGGATATGTGTGGCACGTGCCATATTGAAGAATGCACCGATATTAGTGTTGGACGAAGCCACTGCTTTTGCCGATCCGGAGAACGAACACAAAATGCAGATGGCTTTACAATCGTTGATAAAGAACAAGACGGTTATTGTGATAGCCCATCGCCTTTCCTCCATTGTTTCCGCCCATCAGATAGTCGTCATGAAGGAAGGGCGTATTGTACAATGTGGGATACATGATGTGTTGTCGACCGCAGAAGGGGTTTATAAGAATATGTGGGATGCCTATACGAATGCTTACCAGTGGACGTTGAACAAAAATTGAAAAAACAGAGAAGAATCATGAAAGAAAAGAACTTATTGAGCAGAATTTTACAAAACATAAGTTGTCCCGCAGGGATTTTGGGGACGGATGATTTTACGGGGAATGAATTGCTTTCACACACCTTTGGCTTATCGTGGATACATATTATAGCACATAAATGAAAGGATTTAAGATATGGATGCAATCGATAATATTACAATAGGCCATACGGAACGGCTTTACAAGCCCGTGGGCTATACCATGCTTACCAATCTGGTTAACATCGTGCCGTTCTGCCTTTCCATTGAAGCGGTACGTATTATTTTCGGCGCGTTTGACGGGAGCGGACAGCCGCTTGACACAACTCGCCTGTGGTACATATTCGGTATAATGGCTGTTTATATGCTGGTCATGTCTTTGGCGGAACGGGCTTCTTACCGAGCCAATTTCAGGGGAGCATACGAAATGAGTGCTTTGGGGCGTTTGGCATTGGCGGAACACCTGCGGAAACTTTCATTGGGTTTTTTGTCCAGACGTGACCCCGGCGATTTGTCTTCCATGCTCATTACGGACTTCATGTTGGCAGAAACCGGAATTTCGCACCACTTGCCTCAATTGATGGGGGCTGTGGTTATGCCTGTGCTGGCTTTTGTTTCGTTGGTCTGGATAGATTGGAGGATGGCGGTCAGTATGTTTGCCGCCTTGCCGCTCGCCCTGCTCGTTCTGTGGGCAAGCACAAGCGCACAGAAAAAATTAAGTGGCAGGCAAATCCAAGCGAAAATCAATGCCGGGAACCGATTGGAAGAATACCTGCAAGGCATCCGGGTAATGAAAGCCTACAATCTGTTGGGCGACCGCTTCATCCGGCTGCGTGATGCCTTTGCTGAACTTCGCCGGGCCTGTATCCGTCAGGAGGCCTTATTAGGGCCGTTCGTCCTGTTGAGTATCACGTTAGTTCGTGCCGGACTGACGATGATGGTACTGTGGGAAAAGCACGGTGATGAAGCTTTGTGCCCGTTTCTACGATCCACAGCAAGGACACCTCTTTTTCAACGGTGTTCCGATGGATGAAATAGCACCTGAAAGCCTGATGAGCCACATCTCTATGGTTTTTCAAGATGTCTGTCTGTTTCAGGATACGATACGCAACAATATCCGCTTCGGTAAAACCGATGCAATGGATGAAGAAATCATCGCTGCCGCCAAGAAAGCCTGTTGCCACGATTTCATAATGCGCTTGCCGCAGGGATACGACACGATGGTAGGCGAAGGTGGTTGTACACTTTCTGGTGGGGAAAAGCAACGTATATCCATCGCACGTGCTATGCTGAAAGACGCACAAATCATTTTGCTGGACGAAGCGACCGCCTCGCTTGACCCTGAAAATGAAGTGGAGATACAGAAAGCCATCGGCACGCTTATCAAAGGCCGTACAGTCATAGCCATTGCCCATAGACTCAAAACCATCAAGAAAGCAGACCGGATAATCGTCTTAGATAATGGACAGATAAAGGAAGAAGGAACGCATGATGAACTTATCCGACAAGAAGGACTTTATTCTCATTTGTGGAATATCCAAGAAAGTATCTCAGGGTGGAAACTATAAGATGATATTGTGCAATGGTCCTGTAGTGCTGACGGAAGATGCCGGGTTTTGTGCCGGAAGACCGTTTAATAGTCACAACGGTTACAACAGTAGCAGAAGTTGGGCCTAACCGTTGTAACCTTGGTCGTTCTTTCAACTTTTGTAAAAACGCAAAGGCCTGAGTTCAGTGTCATTTAGAACTCAGGCCTCGGCTTTGGGGCGTTTCGTATTTATTGTACCGTTTTGAAAAGTATCGGTTTACGGGTCCGGTCGGTCCATTCCGTTATCAAAGAACGGAAAGCCGGATATTCGGCCGGCGTTATGAGTTGCTTTTTGATTTGAAGGGCTAGCTCGATGTGGAGACTAGAACCTTCGGAAGTCAGCGTTATTTTGAAACTACCGATAGGGTTATCGATTTTCTTTTCTTGAATCGGTGTACAAAGAGTCAGATTTTCAGGAAGCTGGATATCATAAGAATAATTTTCGTCTACCGAAGCCGGTAAATATAAATTCTTTGACCGGGAAGTGTTGTAATAGGCATAGGATTTTCCCGTTATTCCTTTATAACAGACAGGAAGATAAAAAAAGTAATAATTTTCTTCCTGCTTCAATCCCGCTTTTCCTTTACCGGAAATAGTCGTCGTTTTTTCACCCGGAGTGACAGTATATTCCCGAATACCGGGTAGTAAGGTACCGGCGTAGTTGGAAGTATAGGGAATCAATAGATTATTGAGGGTAGCTTTGATGTCCATATCGGCTTCTTGTTGGGGAGTGATGACGATCGAAGCCTGATAACCGATCGAAGCGATAGGGGGATCAGGAAGCGATTTCTTCCCTTCGGCTAAATCGACAAGGAAAGTGCAGTCTGTTGCAGCCGGATCGGCATTTTGGACGCTCAACCGATAAGGTCGTCCGTCAGCCTCGGCTAATATGACAAATTCCCGGATTGCATTCAGACCGCAGTTGTCTGTTTCCGAAGGGATGGAATAAGCGGCTGCAGGTACTGCCTTTATTCCGGCAACCCGTAATAAGTTGGTCATCAAATTAACCTTTTCTATACCAGTTCCATAAGCTGTCCGGATCACTTCGGCCGAAGGACGGAATCGGAAACCGGTTTCAGAGAGGGAGAGCGGACAATCGCTCAGCTCCGTTTGAATATATTGTTGGATACGGGTTATTTTTTCTGAATTCGACTGACATCCCTCGGTTATGAGTTGTACTAACTCCTGTATCTGTGGGGTGGGAGCCGGATCGAATTGCCGGTAAAGGTTTTGTAAAGCCTGTGCAGCTGTGGGATAAGTGGTAAACAGAATTCCGGCCAGATCACCGTTCTGTAAACCGGTACCCTGTTCTCTCGATCGGGCCGGTAGATTGCGGAATGTCCATTTCAGTTGCTGCCTGTCTTGTCGTTGCGATTTTTGGGGTTGCGCTTTTAGCTGAAGAAGGGCATAATGCGGAATAACGGAGGCCGGTAAATTGAAGGTCAGGCTGTATTCCTTTATCGGTGAACTTTCTTCTAATGGTTTGCATACATCGATTGCCGGGAGATACCCTGCCTTGGAAATAACCGAATAATCCAGATAGATCGTAGCTCCTAATTCAAGTCCTGTATGTACGATGACCATTTCTTTCAACCGATTATAGGCCGGAGCATCCGCTGCACCGGCAGGCAATACTTCGACAAAGGCATTGTCCGGAGTTTGGATCGTCGTTCCATCCTTTTGTTTTACGTAGGCACTATGTATCTTTAATTCCTGAAAATCGGGATTATAAGTGATAAAAGTCTGGCCATAAGTAGAGTTCATCGCTGTATGGGTAAAGAGGGTCAGCTCTTTGTAATAACGATATTCCTGGCTACCGTCCTGATGTAAAGTCCAGGTTTCTGCTAATTTCCGGAATTCCGCTTCGGAAGGGATGGCTGACAAAGAACCGGAGAAAAGGAGGAATATCCAGAAAAACAGGTTTTTTATAGTATTTGTTTTCATATCGGATCTGATCGGATTTATTTATTAATAATCAGGTGATTGCCAAAAGCTTTGTGAGCATTTACGGCAGTACGGAAACCGTTCCAATCCCCGGCTTCATATACTCTTTTTTTCAAGGCCAGTTTTTGGTGTATATCGATTTTATTGTTTTCTTGCCGGATATAGCCTTCAAAATCGGCTGCCGGGCTCTTCCGGTTATCTTCGACGGATTGCACCAGACGATATCCCTGAGGTAACTGAATCGTCTCGTCCAGTTCCACCAAACGGGAACAGCCGTCTTTAAATCCATACTGACGTTCCGGAATATCTGTGTCGATCCGGAGGTATGAGCGAACCTGGTCGTAAAGTCCGTGCATAGTCAAAGGAACCAGCGCCATTTCGTCGTTGCCGATGATTGCATAATCGGGAATTTCATACCAGAATGTGATTTTGATCGGGGCTGCCTGATAGTCTTTGGGATTTTTACTCCAGTCTACTTTCAATAGTTTGGCTTTGGGAGAAATACTCAGCAATTGGCTTTCCATCGAATTTTTCCAGTCGCTTTGCCAGCCGGTAGTGAATATCCGGCGTATATTCAGGTCGGATTGGCCTTCGGCTGTGAGGGTGAATTGTCCGGTTAGTTTACCGTTTTTGTCCAGTTTATTATTGGCTTTGATGCGAAAATAATGGTTTTCGGGAGCGGAAACAGGCGTAATACAAAGATCCGAACCTTCCGGTACACCGGGGAGGTAGTTTTGCTGTTGTTCGGCACTGCTCCAAAGTTCCCGGCAGAAGGGCACCCAGGTCGGGTCTAAAGGCATATAGGTACCGTTGCTTAATTTTACCACTGCAACACAATGGTTGAAATGGTCGGCGGGTATACTTTCCACCCGACTTCCGGCCATAGTCATGGCCGGATAGGCTTCGAAACCTGCCATTCGCAGAAATGAAATCAGACTGCCGGCAATGTCTTTACATACACCGCAACGGTCTGTATAATTCATTTTCGTATTGTGCAGGGTAAACCCTTCTCCTTTTCCCATCGTGATTCCGGCATAGCGGATATTATCGGCAACCCAGTGGGTTAATACGGCGATTTTTTCCATTTCGGTTTTCTTGCCCCGGATGAGCTCATTCACTTTTTGCCGGGCTTCGGGGAGAGGGGCGAAGCTGCCGTAATCTTCGTTGGTTTTATGAAACCAAAGGGATTTATCTTTCCAATGTGGCGTGGAGGACATCATTAATTTGGGAGCGGCATCGTACAGATCGACCATATTGGGTTCACGACGTACGGGCATCATATTATTTTTGGCAAAAGTATAAACTTTACGATCGTTTTCATAACGCATAGAAGAAGCACATTCGCCTTGGTAGAATTGGAATTGCATCTCTTTCTCCCGGGGGAGAGTAACGGAATATACCTTGCGCATGGTCGGGTCGTCACACCAGAAAGGAACAATATCATAAAATTGTCCCCGCATAGGAGGAACGAACCGTTCTTCGTCCGGTTGATCGGTCAGCAGGGCATAGGTGAACCCTTTTTTATGTATTTCGTATTCGATGATATCTCCTGGGTCAAGCCGGCCCAGTTCCAGCATGATTTGCCGGGCTCCCCAATAGATCATCCGTGCCGGAGCCGTATAATCCAGTGTTTTACCGACATCTACCGGACGAACTTCTCCGTTTGCTTTGTAAATATTCACCCGATGAAATTCGGCAAAAGCAGTCAGGGGATCGTAATCGTATTTCAGTACCCGGTTAGCCAAAGCTCCCGACCGGTTCTGCACCAGAATAACCTTGTTGATCGTAAAGGTACCTGTCCCGCTGGGAGCTACAGAAACGGCGGTACTGTCCAATAGGATGATTTGTCTGGCAGAAGCCAGCTCCCCTCGCTTTTGGGCTTGTTGTTGCAAAGCCCGCCAACTTTGTCCCTGAACCGGAAACAAAGCCGGCAGGAGCAGGAGTACACTTAAAAATATTTTGTTCATAAGCTGGAAATTTGGTTAACACATTTTTCCAAAAATAGTAATCTTTTTTTGGTTTTTGAAAAAATAGTTCCGAAAGTACGATTGAAATTTGAGTTAATGCCTGCTTCTGTTTGCGATAGGGGTATAAAAAATTACCGGATGAAAAGTAATCGTTCTTTTCATCCGGTAAAATCAGGGCAGACCGGTCGTTTATCTGATCTCAGCGCTTAACTGATGTTTGTAGGTTCCCATCAGTTTATTCATGATCTTATCGATCTGTTTGTCGGTAAGTGTTTTTTCATCGTCCTGCAATGTGAAGCTGATCGCATAAGATTTTTTACCGGCTCCCAGTTTTTCACCTTCGTAAACGTCGAATAAGGTCACTGATTTCAATAGTTTTTTTTCTGTCCGGAAAGCAATGTCACGCACCTCTTTAAAACTGATTTTTTTGTCGAGTAGTAAGGCCAGGTCGCGTTTAACCGCCGGGAACTTAGGCATGGGAGTAAAGGTGATCGTGTGGTTTTTAATCGCTTTCAGTATATTTTCCCAGGAAAACTCGGCGTAATAAACCTCCTGTTCGATATCGTTCGGTTTCAAAACTTTATGACTCAGCATACCGATTGTGACGATGTGCTTACCGTTTTGTGTATAGCTTATCCCTTCGCGGTAAATATCGGCACTACATTCTTCTAAAGTCAGTATTTCGGTTTTGAATCCCAAACGGATCAGGATCATCTCGGCATAACTCTTGAGATTGAAGAAATCGGTCTTTTGTTCTTTACTGTTCCAGGAAGCCTGGATTTTGTCACCCGTAATGAAAAGGGCCAGTTTATCTTCTTCTTTGTATTGTTTCAGGTGATTTTCGCCTTCTTTTTTGTGGAAGGTATAAGCTTTTCCGAATTCGAAGAGACGTAAATTGCTGTTTTTGCGGTTAATATTATAGGCGATCGTCTCCAGCCCTCCGAATAGCAGGCTTTGCCGCATAGCGCTCAGGTCTGAGCTGAGCGGATTGAACAACATAACCGTTTCTTCGGGACGATAAGTCTCCAGATGCTCGTAATAAGAAGCTTTGGTCAATGAGTTGTTCATGATTTCATTAAAACCGTTGGCGGCCAATAAATCTGCAATTTTATTTTTCAATTGGAAATCATCCGGTTTTTCGCTGTAACTCAGGGTAGAGTTTACTTTAGCCGGAACTTCGATATTGTTGAAGCCGTATATTCTTAAAATATCCTCGATCACGTCTGCTTCGCGGCGAACATCCACCCGATAAGGGGGGATCTGCAACGAAAGTCCTTCGGTATCTTCTTTTACAATCTTTATTTCCAGAGCATTCAGGATTTTTTTGATCGTATCTTGTCCGATTTTTTTGCCGATCAGACGATCGATGTGGGCATACTTTACTTCGACTTCGAAATCGGCTACCGGATTCGGGTAGATGTCGATGATTTCGGACGTAATCTTTCCGCCGCCCAGTTCTTTGATCAATAAGGCAGCCCGTTTGAGGGCATAAATAACGATGTTCGGATCGGTGCCTCTTTCAAAACGGAAAGAAGCGTCGGTATTCAGCCCATGACGACGTGCTGTCTTCCGTACGAATACCGGATCGAAACAGGCACTTTCGAGGAATACATTGGTCGTAGCTTCGGTGATACCGCTTTCCAATCCACCGAATACTCCGGCAATACACATCGGTTCTTCGGTATTACATACCATCAGGTCGTTCTCGTTCAGTTCACGTTCGACACCGTCGAGTGTTGTGAATCTGGTACCTGTCGGAAAGCTACGGACGATCACTTTATTTCCTTTGATTTTATCTTTATCGAAAGAGTGCAGGGGTTGTCCCAGCTCGAAAAGAATGAAATTCGTAATATCTACCACATTGTTGATCGGGTGTAAACCGATGGCTTTCAAACGCGTTTGCAACCACTCGGGAGATTCCTGAACTTTAACTCCTTCGATACATACTCCGGCATATCGGGGACAAGCTTCCGGACGCTGCACTTCGATCGAGATTCCGGCAGTATTGCTGTCGGCTGCAAAGTGAGCTACGGAAGGAAGGGTATAATGAATCTCCTGGGTTTGCTGTAAATAGGCAGCTAAATCGCGGGCTACTCCAAGGTGAGAAGCGCCGTCTACCCGGTTGGGAGTAATATCGATCTCGATGGTGTAATCGGTTGTAATGTGATAATATTCGGCAGCTGGCATACCTACCCGGGCATCCGACGGAAGTACGATAATTCCCGCATGATCATGACCGATACCGATTTCATCTTCGGCACAAATCATTCCTTCGGATTCCTGTCCTCTGATTTTTGATTTTTTGATGGTAAATTCTTTGTCTCCATCGTAAAGCACCGTCCCGATGGTGGCCACTACCACTTTTTGTCCGGCAGCTACATTAGGAGCTCCGCAAACAATGGGGGTAAGGCGGCCGTCTCCTAAATCTACCGTTGTCAGGTGTAAATGATCGGAATCCGGATGGGCTTCACAGGTTTTTACTTCACCGATCACCAGACCTCTCAAACCACCCCGGATAGATTCGAATTTTTCATATCCGCCCACTTCGAGCCCGATACTGGTCAATATTTCGCAGACTTTTTCAACACTCAAATCTATTTTCAGGTATTCTTTCAGCCAATTTAAAGATATATTCATAGTTTTTGATTTTCTGATAGTTTATACTCCTGTTTTGGGAATACAGCTGTTTTATTTGATTTGTAACATTTTCTCGATAGGGGCCCAGGCTCTCTGACGGATATCTTCAGCCACTTCGACTACGTATTGCTCTTTCTCCAAAGCTTCCAGAACCGATTCCAGCGTTACTTTTTTCATTTGTCCACAAATGGTTTTAGGATGAACCGGAATAAATTCTTTGTCCGGATTATCGTTTTTCAGTTTATGGATGGTTTCTATTTCTGTGGCAATGATAAATTGCTTTTTGTCCGACCGGCTTGCATGTCTGATCATTCCTGCCGTCGAGTACATATAAGCTTGAGGAAGATTTAAAATGGCCTCGTCGTGCGAACAGTGGCTTTCGGGGTGAATGAGGATATCTGCCTGAGGATAGTCCCGGCTTTTTTCCAGGATCATGTCGGTGGTGATGCGTTCGTGTACACAACAATCTCCATGCCAGAGTTCCATTTCCCGTCCGGTAACTTTCCTGATCCAGGCTCCCAGGTTTTTGTCCGGTACAAACAAGATCTTATGATCTGGAGGAATGCTTTGTACGACTTTCAGGGCATTGGCCGAAGTGCAGCAAATATCCGTCCAGGCCTTCACTTCGGCTGTCGTGTTGACGTAACTTACAATAATCCCGTCAGGATTGGCTTTTTTCCATTCCCGCAATTCATAACCGGTAATGCTTTCAGCCAGTGAACATCCGGCTCCTGAAGCCGGAATCAGGATCTTTTTGTCCGGAGAAATGATCGCTGCGGTCTCGGCCATAAAATGCACACCGCAAAAAACGATAATCCGGGCATCCGTTTTCCCGGCTTCCTGGGATAATCCCAGTGAATCCCCCAGATAGTCTGCTATATCCTGCACCTCCGGACGAGTATAGTAATGTGCCAGAATAACGGCATTTTTTTCTTTTTTTAGTTGCCGGATTCTGTCAATAATCTCTGTATTCGTCATAATATATTAATTTTCTGCTTCAAAGATAACAAAGAAAGATAAAAAGGTGAAATTATTTAATCTTCATTTCTTCCTGAATTTTTTTACTCTCCCGTTTTAGAATGAGCGTGGAAAATTTAGATTTTAAAATACTGATGGATATTTTTTCGTTTACACTCAATTCCTCTTTAAACTGTTCGTAATATTTTTCTGTATAATCGTTGAACCGGGCCTGTATTTTTTCCCATTCAGGATCGGACAGGGTGGTACAGTTTTTTTCTGTTTGGGTGATAAACTTTTCGAAGTCTTTTAAATAGCTGTCTTTGTTCATACTACATCGACAGAAAATCAATACAAGACATCCGATGATAAATAATTTGAGTGCTGATTTCATGAAATTAGTTTTTTTGAATATTCATACTGATGTCCAAAGCCGTTACGGAGTGAGTTAAGGCACCGACGCTGATAAAGTCGACTCCGGTGGCTGCCACTTCTTTTAAACGGGGAATACTCATATTTCCGGAAGCTTCGGTTTTGGCCTGTCCGTGAATGATTTTCACCGCTTCGGCCATCTCGGCGTTACTCATATTGTCCAGCATGATAATATCGGCATGCGTAGCGAGGGCTTCGCGCACTTCGGCCAGATTGGTCGTTTCTACTTCGATTTTGATACCGGCCGGAATATGGGCTCTGACCGCATTGACCGCATTGGTAATTCCTCCGGCCACCTTAATGTGGTTGTCTTTGATCATGGCCATATCGTATAATCCCATCCGGTGGTTGATCGCTCCTCCGTCTTTAACGGCCATTTTGTCCAATACCCGTAAGCCCGGAGCTGTTTTCCGGGTGTCCAGTAATTGGGTGTGAGTACCGGCTAATTCTTCGACGTATCTGGCCGTTTCCGTAGCGATGCCCGACATGCGTTGCAAGATGTTCAGCGAAAGCCTTTCTCCTAATAAGAGGCAACGGTAGCTGGCTTCGATACGCAGGATAATATCGCCTTTTTTTACCCGATCCCCGTCTTTTACTTTGGCGTCCCAAAGGATGTCTTTCTCGAATTTTTCATACACCCGTTTGGCTATCGCCAGTCCGGAAATTACACCGTCGGCTTTCATTTTCATTTCTGCAACGGCCCGGGAATGAGCCGGGATGATGGAGTTGGTCGTTACATCTCCGGTAGCGATGTCTTCCTCTATGGCGAGGTCGATCAGGCGGTCGATTAATTGGTCGTATTGTGTCATTTTATAGTGATTTTCAGTTTAAAGACTTTTTAGTATTGACAGGTAGGGTACGGAGGTCTTTTTCTTTCTGTTGTACGATATGGAAAAGATAGGAAGCATCGCTACAAGGATAATCTTCCCGGAAATGTCCTCCACGGCTTTCCTGACGGTAAAGGGCAGAACAGATAATCAACCTGGCAACTGTGATCAGGTTACGGCAAATCAGGGTGTAATATTCGTTTATTTCCCGGGGCAGATTGTCTTCCAGACTTTCCAATTCGTTCAATCCCTGTTTCAGTTTTTCTGCATTCCGGATGATGCCGGCATAATCGGTCATTATCCGCGAAATCTCTTTTTTCAGATGGACATAAAGCGCAGCATAATTGTCATTGCAATGATAGATCGGTTTGAATACTTGGGTAGGAGAGGTTTTCAGATTTTTCCGCGAAGCCTCGATGGCCCGTTTCCCGAATACCAGACATTCGATCAACGAGTTGGAGGCGAGCCGATTGGCTCCCATGATTCCCGAAGAGGCCAGTTCGCCGCAGATAAACAGACGTTTGATGTTGGTCTGTCCATGGGTGTCCGTCCTCACTCCCCCTACCATATAATGAGCTGCCGGTGCTACGGGGATCCGGTCGCACATATCGATACCCAATTCCTGGCATTTTTCATAAATATTCGGAAAGCGGTGTTTCACCACCTGAGGATCGAGGTGTTTGAGGGACAACCAGACGTACTCCTGATCGTATTTCAGCATCTGGCGGTAAATAGATTGAGCGACGATATCCCGGGGGGCCAGTTCGGCCAATTCGTGAATCGCCGGCATAAAGCGTTCTCCGTTTTGATCGATCAGATAAGCCCCTTCGCCCCGGACTGCCTCACTGATTAGAAATGCCTCTTCCGATTCGGTATAGATGGCCGAAGGATGAAATTGAATGAATTCCATATCGGCGATTTCACAACCTGCATTAAAAGCCAGAGCAAGTCCGTCTCCGATCGTGGTATGCGGATTGGTGGTCCGTTTGTAAATAGCCGAAGTGCCTCCTAAAGTGAGGAAGGTGTTGTCGGCATAAAACAGTTCTTCGCTTTCTGTCACTAAATTCCAGGCCCGTACGCCGTAACATTCCTGATTTTCCTGAAGGATACCGATCACGGAATGATTTTCGAAAATATCTATCTTCGGATTATTGATGACTTTGCTGATCATAAAACTGGTCACCATACGTCCTGTCGCGTCACCGCCGGCATGAAGAATTCTTTTCCGGTGATGTCCGCCTTCCAACCCCAAGGCGAGGCTGCCGTCTTCCATATCGAAATGCATACCTGCCTCTATGAGTTCATGTATCCGTTGCGGACCTTCGTTCACTAAAATATCGACAGCTGGGTAATCGCAAAGCCCGCGTCCGGCAATAATCGTGTCCTCGAAGTGAAGTGCAGGAGCATCGTCTTCGTCTGTAACGGCGGCGATTCCACCCTGTGCAAAATAAGAGTTGCTCTCTGTAATACCGGATTTGGTCAGCAAAGCAACTTTTCCATAAGCGGCAGCGTGATAGGCCGTGTAAAGCCCTGCCAATCCACTCCCTGCTATAATATAATCGTAATGGCGCATCTTCAAAAAATGTAAATTAGTGCGAAAGTACCATTTTTTTGGAAATAGGGGAGAAATTTTTCAATTATTTTATCGTACTTTTGTGCAAAACCAAATCAATAAAAAGAATGATTACGAAAAATAAGATGGTATCCGTAAGTTACGAATTAAGAACGGAACAAAACGGAGAGTTACTCGAAGCAGCAGGTGCAGACCGGCCCTTGGATTTTATCTGTGGACAAGGGCAGACTTTAGAATATTTTGAAATGAACCTTCTGGATAAAAATGAAGGGGATAAATTCGATTTCAGCATTCCGGCAGCCCATGCTTATGGACTGGTGAACGAAGATATGATTGTGGATTTACCCCAGGAAATATTTAAAGATGTAGAAGCTGAAGAGATGGTGGTCGGCCATGTTTTACCGATGATGGATAGTGTCGGAAGACGTTTGCAGGGCAAGATCCTGTCTATCGGTGACGAGGAAGTACGTATCGATTTTAATCATCCCCTGGCCGGTAAAGATTTGTTTTTCAAGGGTGAGATATTAGGTGTCCGTGATGCAACGGATGAAGAACTGGAAGCTTTACATTCGCATAAATGCGGGGGGTGTAGTGGCTGTGGTTCTGAAGGAGGTTGCGGATCCCACGACGAGGGCTGCGGATGCGGAGAATGTCATTAAATATATAAGGAATACTTTCTACTTTTTATGTCCGGTAATTCTATAGGAAAATTTTTTCGGCTGATGTCGTTCGGAGAGTCACACGGTAGTGCTGTTGGAGGGGTTATCGACGGTTGTCCGGCAGGAATCGCCTTGTCTGCTGATTTTATTCAAGGTGAGTTGAACCGGCGGCGGCCCGGTCAGTCGGAGGTTTCTACCCCCCGGAAAGAAGAAGACACCGTAGAGATTCTTTCCGGAATATTTGAAGGAAAATCTACCGGCATGCCGATCGGATTTCTGGTGAGAAATCAGAATCAGAATAGTAAGGATTATAATCATCTGAAAGATTTATACCGTCCTTCTCATGCCGATTATACCTGGGAAAAGAAATACGGTATCCGGGATTATCGGGGAGGCGGACGTTCGTCGGCCCGGGAACACATTGCCCGAGTCGTTGCCGGGGCTGTTGCCAAACAGGTGTTGGCCGGTTACGGGATAAGCATTCGGGCATATACTTCACAAGTCGGACCGATTGCTGTTACCCGGCCTTATCAGGAGTTGCCCTTGGAGCGGGCAGAAGATAACATCGTACGTTGTCCTGACGCCGGGATTGCTGAAGAAATGATTGCATTGATCCGGCAGCTGCGGGATGAAGGGGATAGTGTCGGTGGAATAGTCAGTTGTGTGATTCAGGGGGTACCTGCCGGGTTAGGCGAACCGGTGTTCGACCGTTTTCAGGCAAGACTGGCGCATGCAATGATGAGTATCAACGCAACCAAAGGTTTTGAATACGGAAGCGGATTTGCAGCAGCCTCTATGCAGGGAAGCGGGCATAACGATTCTTTTGTCATGAAAGGAAGTGAAGTACACACGGCGACGAATCGCTCGGGAGGTATACAGGGGGGCGTGACGAACGGAGAAGATATCTATTTCCGGGTAGCTTTCAAGCCGGTCGCCACTATTATGAAACGTCAGGAAACGGTGACACGTGATGGGAAAGAAGTTACTCTGGAAGCACACGGACGCCATGATCCTTGTGTTATTCCCCGCGCTGTGCCTGTAGTCGAAGCTATGGCGGCTATCGTTGTTTTGGATATGCTGCTCGAGGCCCGGACCGATTGGGGCCGTTGATTTATTTTTGAAGAAAAATCTTTCCGATTGTTTGATTTTAGAAAAAAGTTTTTCATCTTTGCTCCGTTGAAAAGAACAAAATATGAATTTATTACTGACAAATAAAGCATGGTGGTGGCGCCTTTCGGGAATAAACCGGTGGGACGCACGCTTTATGATGTCTGGTCAGTAATATCAGTGAAGGAACTGTATTATCAGCATATGGAGGCTATCGGAACACCGGTAGCCTTTTTTGTTTTTTGTCCTTAAGAAAATTCCAAAAGTAAATCATATGAAAAATTTTAATGTAAACGACCAGGGGTTTTACGGTAGGTTTGGTGGTGCTTATGTTCCTGAAATTTTACATGCGAATGTAGAAAAATTACGTGAATGTTATTTGCGGGAAATGGAAGATGAGTCTTTTCAGCAGGAGTTCAGGCTATTATTAAGGGATTATGTCGGTCGTCCCAGTCCGTTTTATTATGCCCGTCGGCTGAGTGAAAAGTACGGTACCCGGATTTATCTCAAGCGCGAGGATCTGAATCATACCGGAGCCCACAAGATCAACAATACGATCGGTCAGATTCTATTGGCCCGGCGTATGGGAAAGAAGAGGATCATTGCCGAAACCGGAGCCGGGCAGCACGGAGTAGCGACGGCTACTGTATGTGCCCTGATGAATATGGAATGTATCGTTTATATGGGAGCGACCGATGTGGTCCGGCAACAACCTAATGTTGAAAAAATGGAGATGTTGGGAGCGAAGGTGGTAGCTGTTGAAAGTGGCAATAAAACGCTGAAAGATGCCACCAACGAAGCGATCCGCGACTGGTGTTGTAACCCCGCGGATACTTATTATATCATCGGGTCGACAGTGGGACCTCACCCTTATCCGGATATGGTGGCTCGTTTTCAGTCGGTGATCAGCGAAGAGATCAGAAAGCAATTGTTGGAAAAAGAAGGAAGGGAAGAACCCGATTATGTAATAGCCTGCGTGGGAGGAGGAAGTAATGCTGCCGGGGCTTTCTACCATTTTCTGCATTCTCCCGAAGTTGGGTTGATTGCTGCCGAGGCTGCCGGAAAAGGTTTGGGAAGCGGAGAGTCGGCAGCTACGATCCATTTGGGAAAAGAAGGTATTATCCATGGAAGCCGTACGTTGGTGATGCAAACGGACGACGGACAGATTGTCGAACCCTATTCTGTTTCTGCCGGACTGGATTATCCGGGAATCGGCCCTTTACATGCATTTCTGGCAGAAGAAAAACGCGCTGAAGTATTGGCTGTTACGGACGAAGAAGCGTTGAATGCCGCTTTTTGCCTGACAGAAATGGAAGGTATCATCCCGGCTTTGGAATCGGCCCATGCCCTGGCAGTTCTGGAACAAAAAACATTCCGGCCGGAAGAGATCGTTGTCATTAATTTGTCCGGTCGGGGTGATAAAGATATGCAGACCTACAAAAGGATGAATAAATTTTTACACTTATGAAATATAGAATTAAAACAATCACCCGTATTCTTCCGGCCGACTTGCAGACTCCTGTGGGAATTTACCTGAAGGTACGCGACTTATTTCCACAATCGGCTTTGCTGGAAAGTTCGGATTATCATACGACTCAAAATAGTTTTTCTTTTATCGGCGTGGAACCGATGGCCGATTTTTCGGTAACGAAGGAACAGATCGTACGTCGTTTTCCCGATGGCCGGCAACTGACGGATGCTCTTACAGAAGGCGTGGATGTTATCGAAATCCTGAAAGATTATATCGCTTCGTTCGAGACCGAAACAAACCTGACCGGGATCAACGGTTTTTTCGGGTATACGGCCTATGATGCCGTACGTTATTTTGAAGCTGTCCGTATCCGGAAGAAAGAAGAGAAGTTTGCTGAAATACCTGATATGATGTATATATTATACCGGTATATTATTGTAGTCGATCATTTTAAAAATCAGATGACGATCGTTGAAAATTTACCGGAAGGGCAGCATTCCCATATGCCGGAACTTATCGATGTCATTCAAAACAATAATATGGCTCGGTATGGTTTCGAGGCGTTGGACGATACCGGTTCTCCGATTAGCGACGAGCAGTATATGGAAATGGTGAAAAGGGGTA
Organism: Odoribacter splanchnicus DSM 20712; assembly: GCF_000190535.1. GTDB lineage: Bacteria > Bacteroidota > Bacteroidia > Bacteroidales > Marinifilaceae > Odoribacter > Odoribacter splanchnicus. The sequence goes on along the minus strand of NC_015160.1, from coordinate 975,909 downwards.
TTCGGCATACCCAAAGGGGAGACGTATTTCAGATTGTACTCTCGCGTCGTTTCAGCCGTGGATTTCGGGGAGATGATTTTAATGTATACCGGGCCTTGCGGTGTATAAATCCTTCTCCATATCTGTATTATTTTGATTTCGGCCATTTTCGCATTTTCGGTTCCTCTCCCGAGACTCATCTGCGTGTTGCCGGAGGTAAAGCTTATATCGATCCGATAGCCGGTACTTTCCGCCGCACAGGAGACGATATCCGGGATTCGGAATTGGCCCGTAAATTATTGGAAGATGAGAAAGAAAATGCCGAACATATCATGTTGGTCGACCTGGCACGTAATGATCTGAGCCGCGGGGCTGGTCAGGTAAAGATCGAGTTCTTGCGTCAGATCCAATATTATTCGCATGTGATTCATATGGTGTCGAGAGTGAGTGCTTGCGTTTCCGAAAATACCGATATTTTGCGGCTCTTTGCGGATACTTTTCCTGCCGGTACGCTCAGCGGTGCTCCCAAAGTCAGGGCGATGCAACTGATCGATGACATAGAACCTCATAGTCGCGGGATTTATGGGGGCTGTATCGGCTATATCGGTTTTCAGGGAGAATTGAACCAGGCCATTACGATCCGGAGCTTTCTGAGTTACGGTAACCGGCTTTATGCTCAGGCCGGAGCGGGGATTGTAGCGCACTCTTCGCCTGAAAGTGAATTGCAGGAATTGAATAATAAATTGGGGGCTTTGATGAAAGCGGTGGAAATGAGTGAAAAGGTTAAAAATTGAACTTATGGAAAAAATATTGATACTCGACAACTACGATTCGTTTACTTATAATATTGTTCACCTCTTACATGAATTGGGAACCGAAGTGGATATAGCCAGAAATGACCGGATTTCGGTGGAGGAAGCCGGCCGATACAACCGGATTATTTTGTCTCCGGGGCCGGGAATTCCAAGTGAAGCCGGAATATTACCCGAAGTTGTGAAGCGTTATGCGGCTGAAAAATCAATCCTGGGGATTTGTCTGGGTGAACAGGCCATCGGGGAGTGTTTCGGCGCTGAATTGGAGAATCTGCCGGAAGTTTTTCACGGTATTTGTACACCGGTGCGGGTGATTGCCGAAGAAAAGATGTTCTCCGGTCTGGGTGAAAGTTTTGATGTAGGCAGGTATCATTCCTGGGTGGTAAGTCGGAAAAATCTGCCTGAATGTCTTACAGTTACCGCTGAGGATGCTGCAGGCAGAATTATGGCCCTGTCTCATAAAAGCTATGATGTTCGCGGCCTTCAGTTTCATCCGGAATCGATTTTGACTCCTATGGGGAAAATGATGATGGCGAATTGGTTGCATGCTTGAAGTAAAGGGAATGTATATGATATATTGATTACTATGAAAGAACTGTTATATAAAATGTTCGGGCACAAAAGCCTCTCTAAAGAAGAAGCTAAACAAGTCTTGTTGAACATTTCCGACGGCCGGTATAACGACAGCCAGTTGTCGGCTTTTATGACCGTTTTTCTGATGCGTAGTATTACGACGGAAGAATTGGCCGGGTTTAGGGAAGCCATTCTCGAACGGAGGGTGGTCGTGGATTTGGATTGTCATGATGCAATCGATATTGTCGGTACGGGAGGGGATGGAAAAAATACGTTCAATATTTCTACGGCGGCTTGTTTTGTGGTGGCCGGAGCAGGCTACCGGGTTGTAAAACACGGAAATTACGGTGCCAGTTCGGTGAGTGGGGCTTCGAATGTACTGGAACAACATGGGGTGAAATTTACAGGACACTCCGGTCGGTTACAGCAATCGCTGGAAGAAAGCGGGGTCGCTTATTTGCATGCACCTTTTTTTAGCCCTGCCTTGAAAAGTGTAGGACCGGTACGACGTGCTTTAGGTGTACGTACCTTTTTCAATATGTTGGGGCCTTTGGTCAATCCGGTACTCCCACGCTACCAGTTATTGGGAGTATATAACCTGAAACTGGCCCGTTTGTATAACTATATGTATCAGCAGAGCGGAGTGAATTACACGATAGTACATTCGCTGGACGGGTATGATGAAGTTTCGCTGACCTCTCCTTTTAAAGCGCTGAATAATCGGGGTGAGGGCATTTATTTGCCGGAAGAGATCGGATTCGGTCGGGTGGCGGAAGAGGAATTGTCGGGAGGAAATACGGTGACCGAAGCTGCGGCGATTTTTGACCAGGTTTTAGCTAACGAGGCTACCCGGGGACAAGAAGACTGTGTGATTGCCAATGCTGCTTTTGCAATCCGTACCCTGAGGCCCGGAATAGCTTTGCCGGATGCTATTGCAGAAGCGAGTGAGGCGCTGGAGAGCGGGAGGGCACTGAGGGCGTTCCGTAAATTTGTAGAACTTAATGAAAAATGATATGTCAGTTTTAAACCGGATATTGAAAACAAAACAGGAAGAAGTGACTGAGCGGAAAAACAGGATTTCCGAAAGGGATCTGATGAGTACGCTTTTAGCTGGGAGACAACGGTTATCGATGCGAAAGGCCTTGGAGGAATCGGCAACAGGGATCATTGCAGAATTTAAACGGAAGTCTCCTTCCGGAGGATTTATTCATGAGGCAGCCGGAGTGCAGGAGGTGGTCGGCGGATATGTACGGAATGGTGCTGCGGCTTGTTCGGTGTTGACGGATACGGATTATTTCGGAGGATCGTTATTGGATCTCGCTATGGCCAGGAGGGTTTCGGATATTCCCTTATTGCGTAAGGATTTTATCGTCGATTTCTATCAACTGGCCGAAGCGGTGGCTTATGGAGCCGATGCCGTTTTGTTGATCGCTGCAGCTTTGTCGCCGGCACAGTGCCGGGAATTGGCCGATGCTGCTCATGGACTGGGATTGGAAATACTATTGGAAATACATCGGGAAGAAGAGTTGGAATATGTCTCCCCGGAAATGGATATGGTGGGGATCAACAATCGGAATCTGACTACTTTCGAGACGGATATTTATACTTCTTTCCGGTTAGCTTCACAAGTCCCGGTTGCTTGTCTGAAAGTGGCCGAGAGTGGAATTCGTGCCATGGAGACAGTCGTCGGGTTACGCAGATTGGGATTCAGAGGATTTCTGATCGGTGAACATTTTATGCGGGAAGCACAACCGGCTCAGGCTTTAATAAGGGGGGTAAAACGAAATGCGATAAATTGAGTTATTCCACATAAACGGAATAGCTTTGATATACAAATAGTTATGATTGAATAGGAGAGGAGAGAGGGAAAAACGAAAAGTTTACTCTGCTTTACTTTGGCTTTACTTTAGACTTTACTCTGAATAGTTTGAACGCCTATCTGCTTTACACTGCAGCGAAAACTTAATATACGGTGGAGTAGGAGAGGAGAGGGGTGAGCACATTGGCCGCAGAACGCTTTTATTTAAGCGGATTGCGGCTTTTTTATGCTCTGTTGATAGGATTATCATTTCATATTAAAATAGCCTGAATTCGGCGTTCAAAATAGCGGAAATAGGAGAGGGGCAAATGGTATTCATTTGAGGGTGGAATATTGCGTTTTTTAGGGGTTGGTTGTGCATTTGGTTGTGCGTTTGGTTGTGCATTTTTGTAATAAAAAAAACGAAATGTTTTTAATGGTTGTGCATTTGGTTGTGCATTTCCCGTTAAAAATAGACGTGTTTAGATATAGAAATTGCCTATTTATTAGCTGTTTTATAGTTATTTTGTGGTTTTCAGAGGGGGAAAATACCATAAAAAAATAATAGAAATCAGCATATATTGTTGTTTAATATGCTGATATACAATATAATGAATAACTGATTCTTATTTGATAAAAATCAAAAGTGCGTGTGCAGCTAATATTTGGGACACTTTTTCCCGAAAATTATACGACATCTGCACATATTGCATCGGGTGCAGCCGATTGTTGTGTACCCAATAACTTTACTTGTTCTTTTAATTTGCCGATTTCCTCTGCTTGTTCTGCGATTTTCTCTATAAAGTAGTGGGTGTTTTGGTCGGGAGGTGTGTATTGCGTCTGAGAGGTAGAATTATACAGCATCTCCCCTCTTTCCATTAATAACCACTCTGCTGATATATTCGCATTTGCGCATACTTTTTCGAGGACATCATAAGATGGCTTACCTTGCCTCGTACCTACAACATTCTCAATCACAGTAGCAGATACACCTATTGCGTTGGCAAAAGCTCGTTTGTTTCCGCCGTACAATTCTTTGATAATATGGTTCATTCGTTCATTTATAGTCATACCTCTCCTATTTTATTTGCGCAAAAGCGAATAAAATATTCGCAATTACTTGTTTTATTCGCAAATGCGAATTATATTTGCAGCACGATAACAATGTAAACGGCTGTAAAAGTACAAAAAGCGGTTGATATTGCAATGAATAACTAATAAAAACAGAATTATGCAAGCAATTAAGGTACAAATCTATTTTTCGGAATGGGAAAAAGTAAGTGATTTTATTTCTGAAATAAATATAGATGAAGAAATGGCGGCTTACGCTATTGATAACAGAACTATGGTGATAGCGACAGTTGGAGAGTGTTCTATGGCCTATGCAAAGGCACAGCTGAAAACTTGGTTTAGTGATCCTACTATTGAAACCATTAAATAAGAAAAACATGAAAAAGAGAATTGTAGTTGAGTACGGGAAAATATCCCAAATCTCAAAAGATTTTAAGGTGACGAGGCAGGCCGTTTATAAGGCATTGAATTATTTGAGTAATAGTTCTAAGGCTACATTAATCCGAAAGGTAGCCATTGAACGTGGAGGCGTTGAAATCGGTGATCAAAAGGAAACGGCATGAAAAGGATGTTTTTGCTCCTTTTGGGAGATGAGTTTAAAGAGTATTTCTCTTTGACTACAAAGCAAAAGTTTTATGTGTGGTATTTCTGCTTGAGTTTCTGTTTTTTGTGTATAACAGATGATAGTCCGATTTGGGCGATTATAGTGGTGGTTTTGAATTTTGCTAATGCCGCCCGTCTGATTAAAAAAGTACCAATTTCAACCGATGACAAAGATATTTAAAATAGGTGAATCCCGGACGGTCTTTTGAGGTGGTTCGATTCCGCCTCCGGGGACTAAGATTTTAAAATAATGGAGTATTTCAATAAAATAGTATGCGTAACAGTTCAGGAATTAACCAGCTCTGAAAATGGAGAACCGGTGATTTCATTATGGACGCTTTATTCTTTAATTCGGAGAGGTAAGGCTCAACGGGTTAATAGAGGCGGTGGTCTTGATAATTACGCTCTTATTGATTACTTGTCCTTACCTGAACGTTACCGGATCCGCTTTGAGCAAAAGTATGGGGATCCGGTGGAGTTAATCAAAGAGAAGTGTATGAAAAACAGGCTTAAAATAGATGAAGCAGCCCGGATATTCTTTGAGGATTACCGGTATGATAAGGCCGGGGAGTTAGTAAGTCTCACAGAACCCAAAAAAGCTGAATATACCATCAACGCCTCAGTACTGAACGAGTTGATATCGATCCTGAATGACCGGGAGGGCTATCGCAAGGCTTTGGGTGGAAGTACAAAGAAAGTATGGGAAACGATTATCGGAACGGCAGACCGCCTCCGTGACTCTTATGGCCATACGCTACCTGAAAACGCCGCCCGGCTGAAAGACAAAATAAACCAATACAAAAAAGAGGGTTACTCCTGCTTGATCAGCAAGAAAATGGGAAATGGCAATACCCTGAAAATAACCGAGGAAGCCGGTAACATGATTATAGCGTTAAAGCGGAGCAGCGTTCCCGTTTATACAGATGCTCAAATATTCGTGGAATTCAACCGGATTGCAGATGAGAAAGGTTGGAAGCAGCTCCGGAGCATTCAGAGCCTCCGGCAATTCCTGAACCGTCCTGACATCGAACCGTTATGGTACGATGCCGTTCACGGGGAGCTGAAAGCTCACCAGCGTTACAGCCGCAAGAATAAAACCGAGCTTCCCTCGATGCGTGACTCCTTGTGGTATGGTGATGGTACGAAAATCAATTTGTACTATAAAGACTATGACAAGGACGGTAAGCTGGTGGTTCGTACCACTCAGGTTTACGAGGTCATCGATGCTTATTCGGAGGTATTTTTGGGATACCATATTTCAGACAGCGAGGACTACGAGGCGCAATATAATGCCTACCGCATGGCCATTCAGGTATCAGGTCATAAGCCTTACGAGCTGGTGCATGATAATCAGGGAGGCCACAAGAAACTGCAGAATAGCCATTTCTTTGATAAGATTGTCGGCCATGTTCATAGAACCACGGCTCCATACAGCGGGCAATCCAAAACGATAGAGAGCGTTTTCGGACGTTTTCAGGCTGAGGTTCTGCATAAGGATTGGAGGTTCACCGGTCAAAATATCACCACCAAAAAGGACACGAGCCGCCCGAATTTAGAGCGTATCGAGGCGAACAAGGATAAACTTTACACTTTGGCCGAACTGAAAGCAGCATACGCTGCCGCCCGGAAAGAATGGAACGAAAGCAAGCATTTTGCTACCGGGGTGAACCGCATCGAGATGTACCAAAATAGCGTGAACCCTGATACCCCGACAGTGGGTGTTCTCGACATGATCGAGATGTTTTGGGTGATGACTGATAAACCCTCCACTTACACAGATAACGGTCTGAAAATAACCATTAAAAAACGTGAGTTTACATACGAGGTTTACGAGGTTCCGGGTGTTCCCGACCATGAATTCCTAAGAAAAAACAGAGGGCAAAAGTTCTACACCATGTACGATCCTTATGACCATACTTCGGTACGGCTATACAAGAAAGATAAAGCCGGAGAGCTGCGATTTGTACGAACTGCAGAGCCTTATATCGTCATCCACCGGAATATTCAGGAACAGACCGAGGGCGAAATGTCCTTTATCCGCCGGAATATAGAGGCGAACACGGAGGATCGCATCGAGCGTCAGGTTGATGCACGTATCATCGAGCAGGCGCACGGCGTGAGTATGGAACAACAGGGACTCAAACGTCCGAAATTGAAAGGTGCAAAGAGCGAAACGGAGCGTGAAATTGAACGCCGAGTCCGCCGGTACAGTCAGGATCCGGAACAGCTCTCCGCCGGTAAGGTGACAAAGCTAATAAGCAACATCACGTTTGACCAGCTGAATGGTGACATCCGCCTGAATGAAAAGAAAGTAGCAGGAAAATTATAATTCTAAATAAAATGAACAGTACAATGACACAGCAAGAGAAAGACAGTATCCGTGAAGCTCTCCGGGTATATGCAGCAAAGTATTCCAGCCAAAAAAAGGCTGCGGCAAGTTTGAACGGCGTATCTGCCGGGACATTGAGTGCCGTGGTTAACGGCAAGTATGAGAGTATCAGTGATGATATGTTCCGCAATATCATCTCTCAGATAACCCCTGCAGCTGCGGCCACCGGTTGGCAGCTCGTGGAAACGAACTCCTTTCAGGAGATATGGTATGCCCTGAGCGATGCGCAGGAATTTAAAAAAGTCCGCTGGATCGTGGGTGGTGCGGGATGTGGCAAAACAACGACAGCCACCATGTACGCACAAAAGAATCATGAGGTGTTCGTCATCCTTTGTGATGAGGATATGCGGAAAGGTGATTTTGTTCGGGAGATCGCCCGTAAACTCGGTTTTAAGACTTGCGGGATGCGTATCCGTGAAATATTGGACTTGGCCATCGAGAGCATCATACAGATGGAAAATCCACTTTTGGTGTTCGATGAGGGTGATAAGTTGAATGATAATGTGTTTCACTACTTTATCAACCTGTATAACCGGCTGGAGGGCAAATGCGGGATTACTTTCTTATCCACCGATTACATCCAGCATCGTATTGACTGCGGTTTGAACCACAACCGGAAAGGCTATAACGAGATTTATTCCCGCATTGGGCGTAAGTTCTTTGAGCTGGAACCAACCTCCCATAATGATGTATTTGCCATTTGCCAAGCCAACGGACTGATGGATAAAAAACTTATTGCAAACGTGATCGATGTGACGGAAAAATCGGAGTTTGATTTGCGATGCGTGAAAGATGCCATTCACCGGGAGAAAAAGGTGGCGGCAGCGAAATAGTATAAAACCCTGTTCAAACGCTGGTTGAACGGCGTTTGAACGTAATTCCAAATAGAAAGGAACAAGAATATGGCAAAGATTTATGTAGCAAGTAGTTGGAGAAATCAACATCAACCCCAAGTGGTTAGTTTTCTTCGTGAACAAGGACATGAGGTTTATGACTTTAGACATCCTGCCGGGAAAACGGGATTCCAGTGGTCGCAGATTGATGAAGATTGGGAGAATTGGAGTACAGATCAATATAGGGCAGCACTTGAACACCCCATTGCACAAGCTGGTTTCAAATCGGATTTTGATGCTATGCAATGGGCAGATGTTTGTGTTCTTGTATTGCCTTGTGGACGCTCTGCACATTCGGAGGCAGGATGGATGAAAGGTGCAGGGAAAAAAGTAATAGTCTATCAAATTTGGGAAGAAGAGCCGGAACTGATGTATAAATTGTTCGATGGTGTGTGCTCAATGGGAGTAGGATTACAGATGTTTTTAGCAGAATTTGACAAGGAGAAAAATAACGTATAACAGAATATATATGAAACAAATTGTTTTACCACTCGCAAGCCGGTTTCCGGTAGGCCATTTTAAAAGAGGCCAACTCACCGGCTTTCCTGAGAAAGTAATTAAAGGAACCAAGATCCACACGTTTCGTGAGGATCCGGGCAAATGGGCGTACAACGTGGAGCTTATCAACTCCCATAATGCGGAGCTATCTATCCGCCGGTGGATTGGCCGTCCTTATCACACTCCGCAGCTGGAGGTGAAAAGATTGAAGAAAATCGGTATCCAGCAGGTGCAAATGACATGGGACTCCGATATCGAGCAGCCGACCGTTTTCATAGACGGAAAACGTATCCTAAACGTGGAGCAGCTGGCTGCTAATGACGGGATGACTCTCGATGATTTCGTGAGCTGGTTTTTTAAGACCTCCAACACATTCGAGGGAGTGATTATTCATTTTACAGATTTCAGATATTGATTTATGGCACGGGCATTATCGGTAACAGAAGCAGTAAGCATGAAGAAAGAAACGCTCAAGCTGACAGGCGCATGGGCGGACGCTTTCGGAGAGCCTGAACGGATTGGCGTTTGGTTTATTTGGGGCAATAGTGGTAACGGGAAAAGCAGCTTTGTCATGCAGCTTTGTAAAGAGCTGGCAAAGTTTGGGCGGGTGGCTTATGACAGCCTCGAAGAGGGTGCGAGCCTCACCATGCAGAACACGCTCCGCCGTTTCAACATGGCCGAGGTAAACCGCCGTTTCCAGCTGCTTGACTGTGAGCCGATGTCCGAGCTTGGTGAAAGAATGGATAAGCATAAAAGCCCCGATTTTTACGTCATTGACAGTTTCCAATACACCCAAATGAGCTATAAAGAATACATCAAATTTAAGGAGGCGCACCGGAACAAGCTGCTGATTTTTATCAGCCATGCAGATGGCCGGAACCCTGATGGTCGGAGCGCAAAGAAAGTGATGTATGATGCCGCCCTGAAAATTTACGTGGAGGGGTTTCGGGCTTTCTCGAAAGGCCGCTTTTTCGGCTCCGTGGGGCATTTTACAATTTGGGATGAGGGTGCGGTAAGATATTGGGGAGATAACGCTTAAAACGAACGGAAATGAGTAAAAATAATCAAGTTATAACGATTTCGCCTCCCATGTTTATCGGGGAGGGAAATCAGAAAGAAAGTATCTCCAGCAAAGGCCACCGGTGTAGCTATTGCCACGGTAACGGTTTCTTTTGGGGAGAGGAACAACGGGAACGGGTGAAAGTTGATTGCCCGGTCTGCAAAGGTAGCGGTAAACTCGATGCCGTGATAACTATCGAGTGGAAACCTGCAAAATAGAATGAACGATGGAAAAAGAAGTACCTGAAAATATATTGGCGAAAATTAGAAAGCTGCTCCGGTTAAAAGAATCCGCCATAAAAATCGGATCCGAGGGAGAAGCCCATGCAGCTGCGGAGGCTGTAAACCGGCTGCTGACATCCTATAACTTGTCATTGATGGATGTTACCCCGGAAGAACAAAAGAATATGATATCCGTGAGTGAATCGGAGAAAATAACCTATCAGGACACGTATGGGAATATTTGGAAAAGGGATTTGTTGCGGATTATATGCGAGTATAATTTTTGCCGGATTTTGTTGCATGGAGGTACGACTTACATGGTGGTAGTCGGTACACGGGAAAATGCGGAAGTTGTGCTCTCGCTTTATAATTACTTGAGGTCTGTATTCCGCCGGTTGTCGGTAGAACGTTGCACCGAGTATGTGGCTACCCGCAGAGGGTATTACCGGACAAAGAAGTTTAAACGGAATTATATAAAATCTTATTTGTTGGGATGTTGCACCGGTTTGCGGAAACAATTTGAGAGCATTCGGAAAACAGCGGAGGAAACCGGACTGATGCTGTGTCACAACCATTTGATTGATGATTATTTTCAATCGATAGGCACAACCACCCATAAATCCAAGAACCGGAATAAAGTGAACACTTCCGCCTATTGTTCCGGGTACGATGACGGTTCAAAGATCAATTTAAACAAGCAAATCAATGGGAAATGATCTTTATCAAATAGGCTTACCGGTGGCCTCTTTAAGTACAGTCCTTATGAATTGGACTTGCTTTAACCGACCGGAGAAATTGCTGATCAGCCCGGCCAAGAAAGATGATTGGGCGGTGGTTGAACTCCGGAACCCGGAGCTGGCCGCAGCTATCATCAAGGATGTGCCGGAGGCAATGGTAAAAGTAGTACAACAACCTGTAAAAGTCGTGCAAATATGAAAGCGTTATCAGCATTAAGACAGGTATTCAGCCTGAAAAAGAACGAGGAACTCGGCAGAAAGTTCTCTCCCGAAGAATTGAAACGTATTGTCGATGCCATGAAAGAGTATGCGGCATCCAAGCTGCAGGAGCAGCGAGCCATTTGTCAGCGTGAATTTGAGTTGGCCTATGACTCCGGCGAAAGTAATTTGGGGACGAACCCGGCCATTACCGAATTGTACGTTCTGCAATCCCTAAAAGAGAGTGAAACCCCTGAACTTGATTGATTATGGCAAAGACAAACAGTTATTCACGTTTTTGGACGCTGCTGGCGAAAATGCCTTGTTCTGACAGGGACGGTTTAAAGCTGCAGCTTGTATCCAGCTTTACGAATGGGCGGACGGACTCACTGAGAGAAATGACTTTGAGTGAATATAACTCGATGATACGGGAGATGGAGAAGCAGACCGGATCCAGCCGTCCGGTCAGTTACGAGGTTCTGAAAAAGAAACGCTCTGCCGTTCTCCACCAAATGCAGTTGATGGGTATTGATACGGCAAATTGGGCGGCGGTGGATAACTTTTGTTTGGGCGTTCGTATCGCAGGAAAGAAATTCAGGGAGTTGTCCGCTGATGATTTGGATGCGGTATTGCTCCGGATCCGCTCCATCCGGCAAAAGGATATGCAGAAAGCAAAGAAAGAACTCAATTAACTTATTTATAAACCATTTAAAATGTGATATTATGGCACAGATTGAAGAAAAGCAGACCGTTGAAATGACGGCAGAGGAAAAGGCTCAATTCGAGGCTTTCCGTAAAGAAAAGGCCAAAAAAGAGGCTCAGGAAAAGGCGAAAGCCGAACGTGAAACGTACCGCCAAATGGTGGATGATGAAGTGAACAGCGCAATCCCGGTACTCCTCTCCTTGAGTGAGGATATCAAGGAAACCAAAAAGACGGTGCTGGAGAACTTTAAGAGTATCCTTGACATGAAATGCGAGGTTCTGAAAGTCGTAAAGGATGACCAGCGCAGCCATACCTTTACCAATTCGGAGGGAACCAAGCGCATCACTCTCGGAGTGTACGTGACGGACGGCTACCGTGACACGGTGGAGGACGGAATCGTGATCGTGAAAGAATACATCGAGAGCCTCGCCGACAATGCTAAAACGAAATCACTCGTGAGCATGGTTTTGAAGCTGCTGGCACGTGATGCCAAAGGCACGTTAAAAGCCAGCCGTATCGTCCAGCTCCGTAAGATTGCGGAAGAAAGCAACAATGACCGTTTCATGGAGGGTGTCCGCATCATCGAGGAGGCATACCAGCCAGCGATCAGCAAACAGTTTGTGAGAGCGGAAATGAAGAACGAGGACGGTATGTGGGTGACCATTCCTCTGGGTATGACAGAAGCATAAGGAGGGACGGTCATGATATACAAAGTTCAATTCCAAATCCACCGCAGAGGTTACCGCAAGCTCCGGCTTGAGGGCTTATACGTGCCGGAAACCGGTGTCGAGATGTCGGTTCCTGAAATGAAACGTGACGTTACCGAGTTCATCAAACGCCAGCTTTCCAGCCGGAACAAGGAATTTGAGAATTTTCAGGTGGAACTGACGGTTTTCAAAAAGCTCAAAACCGATTTCATGTATCACCCGAAATCAAGTGAAGAATTAACCATAATAAAGGAGGAATCAGATGGAACAGACGAATAATGCGAAAGCCCGGTATATTCCCACCCGTGTGGCTGTATGCAAGCGTTGCGAGGGAAAAGGCGTTGTATTCGAGTACAGCGATGAGAACAGGACAAAGGTATCCGGATCCTGCCAATGTCCGACCTGCCTCGGATCCGGCAGAGTGAAAGTGACCAGCTCGGTGATAACCACTATAAAGCCGTTCGTTCCGGGTAAGGATGACAAAGAGGGTATGCTTGCAATGTAAAAGCCCTTTAATCAATAATAAAAGTCCGCTGAAATCCTAATTTTCAGCGGACTTTTTTCGTACTATGGTGCAAATAATGTACCTTTGTATTAAGTAATCAAATCAATATGCAGGAGCAGCTCGTAATACCGTTTTTTTGCCCGGAAATAGAGAAAGCCGGTAACCGCCGCAGAACACGCACGGTTGCCTCCTCCGATGCTGCCATCACCTCCCGCCGTGACCGCCTCGAAAAGCGGAACCGCATCATGACCGCCCGTTATTACTATTGGACTGAGATCAAACGCCGCCGCTTCGATGACGTGCTGAGAATCCTTTCCGATAACGAGTTCTTTGTCGAAGAGCGAACCATCAGCAACACGCTGGTGGAACAGGATGATTTTTACAATGAACTCCTGCGTTCCAAAGCGTCCACCCGCAAGCTCAAAGCGATGTTTCCCGGCTTTGATTGGAACTAATCCATAAACTCGGTTTCATAGATCACGTTATACACTTTCAGACCGTCCGCTCTTTTTTCCGGCGCACCCCGGAGGCGGCGCATCGGGTTGAAAAGGTTCCCGCCGTTCCACCATTGCAAAGCCTCGTGTATCTTATCCAACGTGTCCATGCAGGAGAGAGCGTGTTCCCTGACAAGTTTAGGGGCTGCCGCATTTGTACTCCCTCCGGCTTGAAAGGCCACCCTAAGTTGTATTTGCGCATTTATCTTTTGCCGTCCACCCATGTGGGTTTCGCAGGACGGGTAAGATATATCTATCAGGCAGCACGGGAAAGCCACAGCAGGCCGCTCTCCCGTGTTAAGTTGTCCCTCCTCGGCATCTATCCACCGGAGCCCGGGTACTTCTGTTTTCAGCCGGTCACAAACGGCAATAAAAATTTCTTTGTTCATAGCTATTCATTGTTAAGTGAGTCAATATATCCCTCTATCCGTGCGTGTATCTGCTCGTTCAATTCTTCGGAATCTCCCATGAATTCACGTTTCGGGATGTTAGTTTTCCGGGTGTGCGCCTTGACCGGTACATCTTTCCGTTTTGTTTTCCGGGTGTGTGCCGGTACGGGTACTATACCTTTGAATCCCTCGTTGTGTACCTGAGCGTAATCTATCTTTTCATTCCCTGCAGAGATAACCACCCGCTGGGGAGTTATCACCGCCGGTCTGATACTGTTCACCAGCGCACCGGAGTCGATCAGCAGGGAACCGGTTGTTTTCGGTGCTTTTGCCGGAGTCCACGGGTTCCCGTCAAATGCTTTCTTCTTGAAAGCTGATTTATAGTATTCCGTGGCCGTTTCCGCCACGATTTCTGCCGCATCGGAGATTATCTCCTCCGGGAGCGATTGCAGATAATTATTTAATTCTTTGATATTCATATTGAAATAATTTTGTATATTTGCTTCCGTAAGCATATCGCTCCGGGGATGAATCGAATATGCCAACACCTGACGGATGACGGGGGCATCAAAAAGTCCGGGCTTTATACGGCGGAGCGGGATGTTAATCCGTATATAAAAGGAGGTTCTCAGAGCCTCCTTTTACTTTTTGATAAGCAGACCACGGCGATATCTCCATCGTGGATCTATCTTTCTGCTCCTGCGGCCTTTCACCTTGATGTTGGCGTTTTGTTCTATCTCGAACCATGTCGTGACCTGATAGAGCGTTCCGTTCTTAACCTCGCAAACCACGTTAATCACCTTATCCTCGTAAAACTTGATAAAGTTCAGGTTGTCGAACTTCTTTTGATAGTCGTTTATCCATACCTCGTCAGGGTTTTTAAGCACGTCCGGGATGCACTCCACGAGAGGAACACGAGCCTCCTCGTATTTCTTTGTGGTGTGGCGTTTGAACACCTCCTCCGTAAGTTGCACCTTTCGGCCTTTGTAGTCATCCATCACCTGATGCGAATCCCTCCACTGGTTCGGATCCCCGGCAAACACCGGTGCTTTTTCGGTCGCTGCCGCCGCTTTCTTTCCAAAGGACTCCAGCCCGTAATCATTATAATGCAGGTCACCCAGCAAGGAGGCGGCTTTATCGGGAAACTTGCGGATATAATGCTGGTTCTTGGAAAACACCTCAGCCGTTTCTCCCCGGTTTGAATCCCAGCCCTGAGCCTCGTTCATTTTCCATTCACCCGTTCCGAGGTATTCATCGACAATGGCACGCATGGCGTTGATGTCTATACCCTCGGCCTCGTGTTTCATGAGCGGAACCACCCTGCAGCGACATTTCCATCCGTTAGGCGGGAATATCTTTTTCCACCGTGGATCGTTGGCCGGTAATATCACCCCGTCCAGCTTCCGGTGTTCCTCCCTTACCTTTTCATCACCGGCGGTGACATACTTCCAATAAGGGAACAGTTTTGTTTTTCCCATGAGCCGGTGGTAATTACTGGCGGACTCCGCCGTCAGTACCGCCGTTTCGTATTCCGTCTTTTGCCACGTTTTATTGAACGTGCCGCAGATCTGCTCCGCCTTTTTGGAGAAGTCCTGAAAATTGCCGCTCTCCCTGAACGCCTTGTTCAGCTCCTGAATCTCCGCCAACGTCTTACCGGCGGAAAAATGAAACAGGTTCATCTCCAAAGCAGTAATGAAAGCGTCATCCTGCAGCCCGTAAGCGAACCTCACGTCCGCATGGTTCATTGAACGTTTGAACGCCGTTTGAACGCCGTTCAAAAAGTCGGTAGCAATAAAGGAGAACAACTCCGCATCGAACTTCCCGGTTTCGCCGTTTGCAATCCTTGCGGCCAGCCTTTCCGCCATCGGAGCGTTATCACTCAGCCTGATGGGGGCTTTTCCAATGGATGCCCCGACCTGCGGGGCTTGCACGAAAAAATCCCATAAGCGCATAAAGAGATTACGGTCTGCATTGCTGATTGTTTCCTCCTCCGGATCCTCACCCGTATCGAACTGAGCGGCCTGAGAGGAGGCACGTTTTGCGACCGGCTCCCCGTCTTTAGGCACGGGAATTGAATATTTTTCATGCAGGTAGCTCTGCGGGATATCCATGATATCGGAAAGTTGAACCACCTCGGTAACGGAGAGCTGTTCCGCCGCTTTCGGAAAAATGAACTTTCCGCCAGCAACGGGATACCCTCTCGCCTCCAGCATGGGGAGTACCTTTTGGTTGAGGACACGCTGTACGTACCGGAGGTCAGATTTATTCTTTCCCTCCTCTACCTCCTTGTGAACCTCACCCAATGAACGTGCGCCTTTCTCTCCCTGTATAGTGGTCATGGTTTGTCCGAGGATGGTGATCAGCATCTCCTCGTTATTCGCTTGCCTGAATTCGTTGTACGAGGATCCTGAACCCGTTCCGCCCTCTTTGGTTTCCACGTCCGCCTCTTTAGGGATGACCACATACGGTGCGGATCCGGCTTTATCGAAAGCCTCCTCCAGCAGCTTGCGGCTCTCCGGATCATACGTGTTGTATTTACCGATACGCTGGGGCATCCCGAAAAGCTCGATCCATTGTGACCAATCCCCGAACCCTCCACGTTTATAGATGGCATAGGGAGCCGCCTTGAGTAACAAACCGAAATCCCGGTCTTTGCCGAGAATCAGCAGCTGGGAATCTCCCTCGTATGGTATGCCTGTTTCGTCCGTATCCTGCCGGAGGATGGTGCGGTTTTTCAGGTTGATATGCTTTGCCGGAATCGGTTCCACGTTGAAGCCGTCATTAAAGGTCATTTCAACTCCTGAACGCCCGTATATTTTCTTTTTCAGGATTTCAGTCAGCAGATCCTCCCATGCGGTGGTATCCATCAGGTCTGCGATCTCCTCCACTTCTTCCCCGTCCGCATTTTGGAAAGTAAGCTCCGAGTTCGTGACCGCATCGATACGCTTTTGAACGGCATCGCTCAAAACCCCGTCAATCATGATATCATCGAGCAGGTCATAAAGCTGCTTTGTCCGGCCATTGTCCGCCGATGAGAGAGCCGTCCGCCAATTTCCCACGTCATACACTTTCCGCTGGGGGGCTTTGACTACGATCTGATGGATGATCAGCTGCTCCTTTGATTTTGCCCCGGCATTTGTCGTGGCCGTCTTTTTTTTCTTGTTCACCATAGTCATATATTAAAAATGTTGATTACGCTTGGGATTGCTCCCGTAGATATATTCACCTGCAGTATCCGGTTTCCCGTCCCCGTCCTCGTCTATGATGGGGAGGTCAGGTTTAACGTCCGATTTCTGCACTTGCCGGAGCCATGCCACGGCACGCTCGTAACGATCCTGCCGGAGCTGCAGGTCAGTACCGGCATTACATAGGTTCACGAAATGCCACACGGCTATGTCCTTTACAAAAATGAGCAGGAGGGCGTTTCTTTGGCTCCCTGTGGCCTCGAAAATCTTTTTGCGGTCATACGCACCAAGATAGCCGTATGCTTCCTGTACGGCAGCGTCTATGGCCGCCGTGAGGATTGTTTCATCCTCCCTGCTGATAGCCTCTATATTTTCTTTGTAGAGGTGCGTTTCCAATTCTTTGGGTGTGATAAATGCCATGATTAAAATCTCTTTTTATTGGTTACACGTGCGCCCACGGTGTAGGATCCAGCCGAGAGCGTGCTTATCTTCTGGTTGATGATCCACACTCCGCCCTCGATGCAGTCCACTCCGTCAGCGGGTGATTTCATCGCCCGGTTGATGAGCAGGAACTGCTCCTCCAGCCTTTTCATGTGCGGATTATCCTTTTCGTCAATGTTGAGGATGAGTTGCCCCCGCCGGTTGATCGGCTCAAGGTTTCCCTCGATACGGTCGAACTTTTCCGGTTTCTTCCGGGTATCCGGTATGATCCCGATAAATCCGAGCTGTTTTCCTTTCTCGCTGAATAGCGGAACGAACACCTGTTCGTAGAAAGGATCCTGCAGCTTGTTATTTTCGATATAATTATATACCTGTGCTTTTTGCCCCACGTAATCCCGGAGATAATAATACCAATTCACGTACTCCTCGTTTACCACGTGGTCGAGATAACCGGTGTAAACGTAGAATTTGCCGTCATAATACCCGATAAGAAAACAGGCTTTGAAAGAGGTGGCCTTGTTTTTCGAGTTGGACGGAGCCGGATCCCCGTATGCCACGACAAACTGCATTTTTGAGAGCGGCGGGCATTTGCCCCATATCATTTCTTTGAACGTGTCACCCTCGGAGAGCGGGTTGTTCATGTATTCCTGCTGGAATGCCTTTGTACTGATTTTGGACTGAATACGGTCGATGCGTTCCTCCGTGTTCTTTTCCGGCCAGCTGGATTTGCCCTCCTTGTCCCGGATGTTCACGATGTCCCAATGGTCGGCCTTTTCACCGGCACGTTTCACGCAACAGTCGAGAGCGATCAGGTTCCCGCAGAATATCACCAGCAAATCCTCGCTGATAGATCGGGTTGGGAACAAAGCCTCCTCGAACCATTCCCATTTCTTTTTCAGGATATCCGGGTTCCTGCAGTCCGGATCCGTGTCGAAGTCATCCACGAGAGCCGTGTCCGGACGAACAGCGTCCTTTTTTGTTCCACGAGGTGACTCCAGCGCACCGATAGCCCGGAATGTTGCCCCGGTAGTGAGAGTGAATTCATCTGCCGTCCAGCTCCCGAACTCCCTCAAGTCGCCGTAATACGCCTTTAACATGGAATTGCTCTCAAAGGCTTTTTTGTACGGTTCCAATAGTCGGACTGCATTCTCGTGACTGTTTGATATAAGCAGCACGTTCCTTTTCTTCCCGGTCAGCACGAGGTACATCATACACATGAACACGATGGTGGATTTTGCCAGCTCACGTGACCACGAGAGAACCTCGTACCATTCCATATTCGTGGTGATGCGTTTGATTGCCTTTTTGTGGAACTTGGTAAAGGGGTACTTTGCGAACTCCGAGAAAAAGAACAGGATCCACTCGATGACGTTCGCCTCCAGCTTTTCCAGCTTTTTCTTTCGCTCTACCGGCGAGAGGTTGTCGGCGGCTTTATCCCGTTTGAGTGAACGATGGTATTCAGTCCACTCCTTGTATGCCTGAATATCATCTATTTTACCCATTTCATTTTCTCTTTTATGTACGCATCAAAATAATCACTCAGCTCCTTTGCCCTTTCGAGATCCTGCTGGCGGAGCCAATCGAGCAGCCCACGGGAAACATTGTATATATCCCTGATGGAGGCATCCTGCTCCAATGCCTCAAGGTCAGCCGTCAGTTTACGCCGTATATCGGCCTCCGCCGCTGAGGGATACCGTTTCCCCTCCTCTTTGCCTGCGATGGAGCGGTCGAGTTCATCCAGCTGCGTGAGCGTTGAGCTGATCCGTTCCTCCCGTGTCTGCAGGAGGTTGAGCTTTAAACCCTCCCATTCCTTAACCCATTTGTTCACCGTGACACGGGAAACACCTACCCGGTCGGCAATTTCCTGCTGGGTGATGTTCTCTTTGAGATACATCAATTTCGCCCATTCTTTCCGTTGATTTGCTTTCAGTTCTTCCGCCATAATTGTATCATTTTATAGCCCAAAGGTAAAGCCTTGCGGTGAGTGAAAATAATTGGTTTGTAATGGTTTACGTTTAAACTGAAATGGCTACGGTTTAAGTTGAAACGGTTACAGGCCGATTTGTACAGCCCGTTTTTTACCCTGAATTTTGTCACAAAATCAAACGAGCGAAATGGGCAAATTAACCTTTGTATTACATGATGAGTCGGTGAACACCTACGGGTTTAGGATGCTCACCAGCGGAGCCAATTTGGAGGAGTTTAAAAAGAATCCCGTGATGCTTCTGAATCACGATGATTACTCTCTACCGATTGGCCGGTGGGAAAATATCCGTGTTGAGGGAGGTAAGATTTTAGCCGATGCCGTGTTCGATGAGGGAGATGCCCGTGCCGCAGAGGTAAAGCGTAAAGTTGAGAATGACTTTATCCGTATGGCCTCTATCGGTGCGTGGCCTCCGGAGGAGAAAAGCGATGCCTATGACCTGATGCTCCCCGGACAAATGCTCCCTACCGTTACAAGATGGACGGTTCGTGAGGGCAGTGTCGTTACAATCGGAGCCAATCACAATGCGCTGGTATTCTATGACAGAGAGAGCAAACAGATTATCGACCTGAATGATAAGGGTAATCTTATCCGGTTGATAGATCACAGTAATAACCCCAAAAAACAATTAAAAATGAGCGTACTTACAGGAGTATTGAAGCTGCAGGACTCTGCAAGCGAGGCGGAAATCGTAACCGCCATTCAGGGAATCATTGCCAATGCTGACCGCTTGGAAAAAGAGAACAAAACGCTGGCCGACGCAGTGGATAAAATGAACGAGGCCAAAAAGGAATCCCAAAAGCGGGAAGCGGTTTCCCTGACCGATGCGGCCATCAAAGACGGACGCTATGATGCGAAAGGCCGTGAGAACCTGCTGAACCTTTTCGATAAGGATTTCGAGGGAACAAAGGCTATGCTGGCAGCTATCCCGTGCCGTGCAAACGTGGCCGGTCAAATCAACACGGATAAAGGATCCGGTGTGACACTCGGTGATTGGAAAGACAAATCATGGAACGAGCTGGATAAAGCCGGTAAGCTTGTTGAACTGAAAGATGCCGCCCCGGACTTGTATAAATTCAAGTTTAAAGAGCGTTTCGGCATCGAACCGAATCTGTAATTATTAACCATTAAAACAAGAATAGAAATGGCAATTCAGAAAGAAATTTGGATGGCGGCTATCGTGGAGGGCTTGTTTGCCTCCAATAGCTTCCTGAGCAAGGCGTTCAACGCCGATGAGTACGTGAACAACGGAAAAATTGTTCACATTCCGAATGCCGGTGCAGCATCCGGAACCAAGAAAAACCGAACCGAACTTCCCGCTAAGGTAACCAAAAGAACGGATATCGATGTGACGTTCCCGCTGGATGAATACACCACTGATCCGGTACTTATCCCTAACGCCGACACGGTGGAACTCAGCTATGACAAACGGGAGTCCGTCCTGCGTCAGGATAAACTCAAACTGCAGGATGATGTGGCACTCGATTTCATTTTCAACTGGAGTCCCGCCGCCGCACAGTGCATTGAAACCACCGGTGCGGAGATTGATGCTTACACAGATAAGGCCACCGGTAAGCGCAAAGGTATCTGCAAGGCAGACGTGTTGGGCTTGATGACCAAGTTCAATAATGATGATATTCCGCAGGAGGGGCGTTATTTGCTGCTGGATGCGCAGATGTACTCCCAGCTGTTGAATAGCCTGACGGAGAACGAGAACACGGCGTTCCTCGCTTCCGCCGATGCGCAGAACGGTATCCTCGGTAAGCTGTTCAGCTTTAATATCATGATGCGTAGCAGGGCAGCCCTTTACACTGCGGCCAAAGCTCCCAAAACATGGAGTACCGCCGGTGCAGCCACCGACCTCGCCGCCGGTCTTGCATGGCACGAGCAAAGCGTCTGCCGTGCGCTGGGTGAGGTGAAAGCGTTCGAGAACGAGGGTGACGCAACCTATTACGGTGATATTTATTCATTCCTTGTACGTGCCGGTGGCCGTATCATGCGGGAAGATAAAAAGGGTGTAATCGCTTTAGTACAGGGAACTCCTGTAGCAGGATAGAGTTATGGCAGAATTGAAATATTTGGTAATCCACTGTACCGCCACGCCTCAAGGCCGTAAGGTAACGGGTAACGATATCCGGGCATGGCACACGAACCCGGTGAGTAAGGGTGGGCGTGGCTGGAAGCAGGTGGGATATACCGATATGTTTCACCTTGACGGAACGGTGGAGCGATTGGCCCGGAACAACGAGGACGCACGGGTGGATCCGTGGGAGATTACCAATGGAGCAAAAGGGTACAATTCCATTTCCCGGCACATTGTGTACGTTGGCGGTGTGGCCGCTGACGGCAAGACTCCCAAAGACACCCGTACTCCCGGCCAGCTGAAAGCGTTGGAGGATTACGTGAAAGACTTCCACCGCCGTTTCCCACGGGTGAGAATCATCGGTCATAACGAGATTGCGGCCAAGGCGTGCCCGTCATTTGACGTTCAGGCATGGCTCAGGAAAATAGGCATTAACCAATAACAAAGCAAAGAGATGGACGGTCTGATGGATTTTTTAATGTTCGCCCTGCCGGGTGGTTTTATCGGGAGCATCTTCACATGGTTTGTTGGCCGTAGAAAGCAGAACAATGATATGTTATCCCAGCTTCAGGCGTCCATCAATATGCTCAGTAGTGAGAACCGGAAGATATTGGATGAGAATATCCAACTCCGTAGAGAGAATGCCGACCTGAAAGCGAATCAGGAGGAGATGATCCAAAAGCTCTCCCGTCTTACCAAAGAGGTGGAGAGATTAAGAAAAGTAATCAATAAACAAACAGGAAATGATGAGAAATCCAATCCGAGGGGTAACCCTCGTGCTACTTATAGCCGTGTTCTGCCTGATGGGATGTGCCACGGCGAAATTAACCAAGAGCCAGCAGTCACACACGCTGACGGAACAGACGAAAAGCGGAACCACCACCAGAGTAACCGGAGAGCAGTCAGACGTGACGGCTCAGAGGACGGGGGAACTACTGCAGGGACAGACGATAACCGCCCTGACACGGGAGGGGATTCCGGAGTCGGAGGCGAAAGTGGATGTTCCGATACAGAACCTCCTTAACCTGCCGGATGGTGCTGGCTACACGACCAAAGACGGTCAGGCATCGGTAAGCGTGCAAAGGCATGGCGATAATATCACGGTTAAGGGTAAATGTGACTCTATCGCCCGGCAATGCCTTTTTTACGAGCGTGAGGTGTTCCGACAGCGCAACGAGGTGGATAGCTTAAAACGGGTTATTTCCCGGATGGAACAGACGAGCAGCCGGAGTGATGAAACCTACAAGGCGGAGAGCGATGCCGCTGAAAGTATCAAGGAAAAACCTCCCGCTACATGGTATAAATGGCTTTTAGCCGGATTCGTGGGTGGTTTGCTGCTTACCTCTCCACTAAAGAAACTAAAGAATAGAATATTAACCTTTTTAAAATAGAGAACGATGTCAAAAGTATATGTGAATGATGGATACATGATGCTCCTTGATGCCATTTATTTCAATGGTAAAAAGATCGGCAATGTTTCTGATGACGGTATCGATTGGGGCGGTGATGCCGCTGAATATATCAAGCTCTTTGCCGCACAGGTTCGTAATGCCCCGGTCAAGAAAATAAAGAAAAAGGATGCTACCAATCTGCTAAAGTTTACCCTGATTGAACTTGTTCCTCAGAACTGTAAGGACGTGATGGGCGGAACGGTGGACGGTACAAAATGGGAGGCTCCCTCGGAATCCGTTTCATTGGAGGGTACATTGAAAATCCTCTGCGGAACCGGTCAGACTATCGAGGTGAAACGCATGACGCTGGACGGTGTGGTACGTGGCAAGATTGGCGGTGATGATCCGCTGGGTATCGAATGTGAAATGGAAATGTTGAACCCGCTGGATGGAGGTTCTCCTTTCAGCTTTGATGACACGGTTCCATTTATTTCCATAACGCCCACCTCTTTGTCATTCGCCAAAGGTGGAGAAAGCAAGACGGTGGATATTGAAGCCTCCGGAGCGTTTTCCGTTGGAAAGGTTCCCGCCGGTTTCAGCCTTGAGATTGTAAACGGCAGGATTACCATCACGGCGGATGCCAATACCGGGGCTGCGAGAAACGGATCGGTAGAGTTTATCCTTGCGGCTGATAATACCAAAAAGGCCACCCTCACGTTGAGTCAGGCGGCTGGTAATGCGTAACCCATGAAAAAGAACGTGGAAATAGAGGCAGCGGAGGCTTTGCTTGATGTAGGGGTTTCCCTGCCTTTTTTGCAGTTTAAGATGCCATTCAGAAAGAAACCGGTATCGATCAGGGTAACCATGAAACGTCCCTGCTTGGGGAGTCAGATCCGGATCGCAAGGCTATACCTGCAGTTGGGTATCACATACGAGGAGATGGAGCAGTTCAACAAGCATGAGGAGATGGCGTTCCTTGCCATTCATGGCAAACGTGTTTCCAAGATGGTATCCCTGACCATCTGCCGTGGGGCGGTTTCCGGTCTATTGTTTTCCGGTATTGTCGCATGGCTCTTGAGATGGTTTGTTCCTGACAAGTACCTGCAGGGTGCTAACCAGCGTTTTGTCACTTTGCTTGGTACAAAGTCTTTTATGCGTATTATCGAATCGGTTCAGATATCCAATCCACTGAAACCGAGAGAGAGCCAAAAAAGAAAGGGGAGTTAAGAACGAAATATGTCGGATCCCATAGCCCCTTTGGTATAGTGTGGCAGATAGCTGCGGCCACCGGCTGGAGTGTAAAATACATTCTTTGGGGTGTCAATTACCAAACCCTCCGGATGATGCTTGCCGATGCGCCACATTACGAGAAAGAGAATGATAACAACCGAACCGGAAGCAAAGGCGGTAAAGGGAAACCTAAAAGCCTTTCCGGATTTTTCCAATCACGATTGAAAGAACAATGAAACCCGTTGAGATAGAATTCATAATGAGAGACAAGCTCTCTCCCGGCATTGACAAGGCGGGCAAGTCCGCCGAAACGCTGGGAGATAAGGCCGAGCAGGTGTCTAAAAGCATCACAGACCGTATTGCCGCCCAAAAAGAGCAGATCAAGTATGTTGAATCCTGTCTCAAGGATTTAAAGAAGCAATACGACAACCTTGCACCCGGAAAGGCGCAGCTGGAGATGCGTGCGGAGATAGATGCCTGTACCAAAGCCCTGCAGGAGGACAAGAACATTCTCTCCTCCCTTGAGGCGGAGCATGACAAGGCATCCGTTTCCACCAAACGGCTTTCCATGCAGCTCCGGGAGATGCAGGATGCGATGGCTCGCCTACGTTTGGAGGGCAAACAGAACACCAAAGAGTATGCGGAGATGGCCGATAAAGCCGCTGTATTAGCCGATACCATCGGTGATCTGCGTACCCAAACGAATATTCTCGCCAATGATGATGCTGCCTTGCAGGGAGTGATGAGCGGTGTGAACGGCTTGTCCGGTCTATTCACGACCGCCACCGGTGTCATGGGGATTTTTGCCTCGGAAAACGAGGATCTGATAAAGATACAAACCCGTGTGCAGAGCGTCATGGCCGTCACTATGGGGCTGCAGCAAGTCATGAATACCCTGAACAAGGATTCCGCTTTTCGGCTGGTTACCGTTGTCAAGATGAAAAAGCTGCTGACGGCGGCCAATACAAAGCTGGCCGTTTCGTTGGGTATCTCCAATGCGGCGGCCACCGCTTTGATGGCCACTCTGACATTAGGGCTTTCCGCCGTAATAACGGGGCTTATCGTTCTTTGGGATAAATACAGCGATGCGCAGGAGAAAGCGGCGGAAAAGGCGAAAGAACGGGTAAAAATAGAGAGTGACGGGCGTGCCCAAATGATTAAAACCCGTTTCGAGATAGAAAATACGACAAAGAGCCTGAAAGACTTTACCGGCAGTAAGGAACAGGAAAAGGCTAAAGTCGAGGAGTTGAACCGGAAATACGGCGAGAGCTTCGGGTATTACAATACCGTTGCCGAGTGGTACGATGTGCTGATCCAAAAGAGTGATGACTATATCCAAATGCTTTTCCTGCAAGCGAAAGCCCAAAGCCTTGTGAACAAGGCGGTGGAAGCGGACGAAAAGGTGAACGAGGTAAAGGCTACTCCCGAATCCGATGTCGAGGGTTCGATGGGCTGGTTCTCTAAAATGGGACTTTATATGGCTCAAAGCGAGTCTTACGGTCAGATTGACGCTCAGACGTTGATCGAGAAACATAATAAGGAGGCCAAGGATGCAGCCGTAAAAGCCGCCGAGGAACAGCGGGACGCTTATCTGGAGGAGGCAAGGAAACTGCAGGAGGAATATGCCGAGCTGGGAAAGAAATCCGGTATCGGCGGGTTCGTGGCTCCTGAGAACAACAAGGATAAAGCGAAACCGGCCAACAACCTCGCCGAGCTGGAACTGAAAGCCCGGCAAAAGATAGAGGATCAGCGTATCGCCATCCTGAAAGAGGGATATGACAAGGAGCGTGAGGAGGCATCGTTGAACTTTGAGCGGGAGAAAGAGCGTATCAACCGTGAGGAGCAACAGCGCATTGAACTTTATAACAAGCTGAAAGCCGCCGGGGAAAAAGTTACTCCTGAGCAGCTTGCCAATATCTCGGCACAGGCCGCAACCCAGCGTATACAGGTTGCACAGATATATGATGCCACCGTTGCAGAGATTGACGGTAAGGAGAAAAAGGATAACGAGGAGAAAAAGAAGAAACAGCAGGAAACCCTGCAGGAACTTCTGACTAAATATCGTGACTATGAGGCACAGCGTGCGGCTATAAAGAAACAAGGTGATGATGATATCGCTAAATTGGAGGCGGAGCGGACTGAGGCAAACTCGGCGGAGATTGACCGGGCGATAGCCGTCGCAAGAGAAAAGGTAAAACAAGGCATCCAATCAGTGAATGATGCGGAGGCTGACAGTATCTCAAAGGACAATGATTTCTTTAAAAAGCTCTTTGGGGATTATTCTTCCATGTCTTTCGACTCACTGCAGAAACTTATCTCACAGGCGAAGCAGTTGCGTGCATATTTATCCGGCAAGGGAGATGCGAAAGGTATCACGTTCATCTCTCCGGATCAACTGAAAAACATAGAGAAAAGTCCGGCAGAACTTGAAAAGCTGAAAAAAGCCCTTGATAAATTGCTCGATACCGGCAAGGGAGGCAATAATAAGTGGGAGAACATCTTCAAGACATTTGAGAAAGGCTTTGCCGAACTCAAAGGTGCGAAAGGAGCCAAAGAGGTGTCCGGCGCAATCGGTACGATCAGCGGGGCAGCGTCCGAGGCGGCTGGTGAACTTGCCAATATGTTTGACCAGATGGGTGACAACGAGGTTGCCGATGCCCTGAACGGTATGCAGCAGGTGATGGGGGCGGTTTCCAATATCGGACAAGGTTTCGCCAAGGGTGGCTTGATCGGTGGCATTGGTGCGGCTATCGGTGAGGCCGCAAATTTCCTGACCTCGGCCTTTGCTGCGGAAGCCCGCCACAAGGAGGCTCTAAAAGAGATTGAAAAGGCAAAGCTCGATTTCCAGCGGCAATACAACCTCTTACTGCTGGAGCAGAACCTTTTGCTCGAAAAGGCGGAGAACATATTCGGGGAGCGTCAGGTAGCAAAGGCCGCTAATGCGATAGAGGTCTATCGTGATGCCCTCTCGCAATTCAAGGAAGAACTGGCCGGTGACGCTCCCACCATGAACTGGATAGAGCGCATGACGGGTGATTTTGCCGGAACCTACCGCAAACGGCTGGAGAACTATCAGAAAGGTTTTGGCGGGTTGAACGATGCGCAGATCGTTACGGGACATAAAAAAACGGGATTGTTCGGCTGGGGAAAAGGAAAGGATGTTTATAGCGGGATCCTTGATGTTTACCCTGAACTGATAAAGGCCAACGGCGAGCTGGATACGGAGATGCTCCAAGTCATTCTCGATACCCGTAAGATGAGCGATGAAACCCGGAACTATCTTGAGAACCTGATCGACCTGAAAGATGCGATGGACGAGGCGGAACAGGCTTTGGAGGATTATCTGCAGGAAACGTTCGGGAGCCTCGGTCAGGGAATGCTCGACTCCATCACTTCCGCCATCAAGGGAAGCGGCACGGCATTGGAGAATTTTGCGGATCAGGCCGCTTCCGTGCTGGAGAACCTCGGAGAGCAGATCGCATATTCCCTGTTCTTTGCCGATAAGTTCGATGACCTGCAGAAAAAGTTAAAGGCGGTATATGGAAGCGGTAAAAGTGAGGAACAGATTGCGGGTGATGCCATGCACCTGATTGATAGCTTTTATGACAATATCGGGAATAACGTTGATGCGGCTCAATCGTGGATGGAAGCGTGGAAAGACAAGGCCGCCGCTATGGGGTATGATCTTTGGAAAAACGATGAGGAAAAGACTACCACCCAAAGCGGGCGTGCCGGTGCTTTCCAAACCCTCACACAGGATCAGGGTACAAAGCTGGAGGGATTGATGACCTCCCTGCAGATGCACGATGCCTCCATCGATGAGAACGTGGAGAATATATCAGAGGGCATAGGCGGAGCATTGGAAACGATCGATAAGATAAAGACGAACACCGATGCCTTGCCAAAGATATACGATGAGATAAGGGATATCAAACAAAACGGTTTAAAGATGAAATGACAATGGATATTTTAAAAGGCTTGTTACTGATAAACGGGGTTGATGTCTTTGTGGATTATGGGGCATTCCTCGCAGAGGAGAAAGCGGGTGATACCAAGAATTACTCCGCCCTGCTGAAACCGCCATCGGCAAAGCCGCACACGGCTGTGTCATTCCGGGAAAAAGACGGGGAGAAACTGCCTGATGCGCTTTTACCCGCATGGGAGGCTCGTGATGTCACCCTGCAATTTGCGATCATAGCGGCAGACCGGGCGCAATTCCTGTCCCGTTATTCGTCATTCCTGAAATTTCTCAAGGCCGGTAATAAGGGATGGTTGACCATCAACCCTCCGGAGCTTGGCAGGAGTTACCGGATGTACTACAAGGATTGCACGGATTACACCCAGCTGACCGATTTCGGGGGTGAGGTCATCGCAAAATTCAGCGTGAAATTTCGGGAACCGGTTCCCTCGTTATAGTATTCAAACATTATTCAAACAGCGTTCAAAATGGAGCTTAAAATATACAACCAGCAAGGGGTGTTCAAGACTGCGGTATCGCCGTCAGACTCCGACCGCCACGTAAAGGAAGTGATGAATGACAATATCCTGAATTTGTCGTTTACCCTTTACGAGTACGTGGAACTGGGCGTGAATGATTACGTGGATTTTGAGGGTGAACGCTTCACGCTGCTGGAGGATTACAAGCCGGAGCAGAAATCCACCGTTGAGTATGCCTACAGCTGCAAGTTCTACGGTATAGAGAGTGAGCTTAAAAAGGCCAAAGTCCTCAAGATGGTGGACGGTGACGATGAGCTTTCCTTTTCCTATGATGCCACGGCTGCCGAACACCTGCAGCTGATATGTGACAATATAAACCGTATCAAGGGGACGAAAAATTGGGTTATCGGCGAGGTGGTGTCCTCCGCTAATGTAAACATAGAGTATGATAAGATATTTTGTTTCGATGCCCTTTCGGAAATAGCCAAGAATTTCAATACCGAATGGTGGATCGAGGGAACCACTATCAATCTGAGCCGTTGTGAACACGGCACTCCCGTATCTTTGGGGTACGGAAAGGGGCTGCTCAGGCTTTCCCGTGTGGAGAATGATACGGTTCCTTTCTTTACCCGGTTGTATCCTCTTGGCAGTACCCGTAATATCGTGGCCTCTGATTACGGTCACCGCCGCCTGCAGCTTCCGGGTGGTGTCCGTTACGTGGAAAGGAATATCCATCTTGGAATCGTGGAGCAGGCGGAGGAGGAGGCCTTTGCGTACATATTCCCGAAACGAATCGGTACTGTTACCGGTGTCAGGACGGAAGAGGCCACAGGTGAGGACGGCAATGCGTTCACTATATATTATTTTACTGATGAGGGGTTGAATTTCGATCCGAACACGTATGAGATCGAGGGGCTTGTTAAACAGGTGTCGTTTCAAGGCGGGGAGTTGAACGGGCGTGATTTTGAGGTGAATTTCAACTCCGAGACAAAGGAGTTCGAGATTATCACGCAATTCCCGTATGAGAACCAGCAGCTACCGGGCGGCCTGCTGATCCCGAAGCCGGGTGACGAGTATATCCTTTGGAACATACGGATGCCTAAAGAGTATTATCCGCTGGCGGAAAAAGAATTCGAGGAGGCCGTTCAGAAGCATATCGAGTCGATAAGCATTGATACGTCAGTCTATAAGGCTCCAACCGATTACATCTATTTGGATGAGAACCATATCGATTTGAAATTGGGGCGGCGTGTCCTTTTGGAGAATGAGATTTATTTCCCCACCGGCACTCACGAGAGCCGTGTGACCAAGATCTCCCGCCGGGTGAATAATACCACAGATATGGATATTGAATGCACGTATGCGGTTGATTACGGGCGTATCAATCAGATCGAGAGTAATATCGTGGATATTCAGGCAGCCTATAAGGAACAGCTGAATAAGGACGTGCTGACCGTATTGAAAAGCTGGGACAGTATTGATCCCACCGAGTATAACGTCCTTTCCGCCGTCCGGACAATACGCACGATCGCAAATTCCTTGAGCAAGCTGGAAAAAGAAACGGCAGACAAATACCTCAGAAAGGACATACCCGACACGGCGAAAGAGCTTGAAACCTTTTTGAAGGGGATAAAGGTTATCGGCGAGGCTCTTGTTGAAAGCCTTACGGTAGAGAAAGACTCCACTTTCAAAGGTCTGCTTTCCTCCGAGGTCTTTACTTCGGGTTTCCCCGGCGGAACCGGATGGGCATTGTTTTGGAAAGAGGTGCTTAATGCCGCAGGAGTAAAGGAAAAGAAAGCCGTCATGGAGCTGGACGAGATGACCGTCCGTGGGGTTATGCGAGTGTATGAATTTGTCATCTCACAACTGATGGGTGAGAACGGAACCCGTCTGACAACTGACATGATGCGTGTCGATCACATCGATGCGGGCACAAAGACAATCTATCTCGATACGGAGAAAGGAGTCCTTTACAACCCTTTCCGTCCGGGTGATATCCTGATGGTTCAGCGTTTTTCCGTGGATGGTATCATCAAGCAGTACGAACTGCAGGTGGTCACTGCCAAAGTCGGTGATACCTCCAAAGGAGAGGAACGGCTCGATAGCATCACCTATAAGAATTTTGTAGGCGATGAGGGTAGTGTTGTTTTTCGTGACGTGCTTACCCGTGTGGACTCCGCCACCAATTCAGACCGCAAAGGGGTTATCAAACAAACCAGCGTTGAGGAGGGCAGTCCGTATCTTGATGTCCTGTACGGGATGAAAACGGATCCTGACAACGCCGTGCGTCTCCGGCTTGGACGTCTGGCCGGTATTATTACCTATTGGTGGGGGCAGCTGCAGGGATATGGTCTGTATTCCAACAACGCCTATCTGCTGGGTGATTTCCGTCTGCGTACCGGTGAGGATGTCCGGACGAAATTCGAGATAATGGAGGGTATGCTGCAAAGTGCCATGCAGAGCGTTGTCAACACGATGACCGAGGAGGATAACTTTTTGAAAAACGCCAGCTTTCAGGATGACATGGCTTATTGGGAGCGTGAGAGTGATATGGCTTTATTTGATATCGGAGGGCAGCTGCTTGATTTAGGCGTGAATTTCTATTCCGAGAAAAACAAGGTGGCCGATATTGACTCTTTCGATGGCCGTTTCATGCTCCGGATCAAACGGAGTCACATTCGCCAGCTGAATGCGGATATCACCAAGCCGGAAGATGGCAGCGTCATATTTCTAACCTTGAAATATCATTGCGCCGAGGAGGGGAGCCTGACTGCCGGTTTCAGTGGATCCGCTCCCTATGTGGAGCAGGTTATTCCGGCTGGTGAGGGCTTTGATATACTGGAGATATCAGGAGTATGGAACGGAACCGGTGATTTTCTCCTGAAATTTACCGGTGACTTGTATATCGAGCAGCTAACCCTGACCAATCATCCGTTAGAGGATTATAAAAAAGAGGTCAGTACCAAGTTCGAGCAGACCGCCGAGCATATTCTTGCCGTGGCCGAGGAGGTGAATAAGATAGACCATACCATCAAGACCGCCGGTTGGATCACCACGGCAGACGGTAACAAGCTGTGGGCTACCATTACCGAGGTGGACAGTCTTGGCAATCGTGTCACCACGCACGAGAGCAGCTTTCACGTGACGGCGCAGCAGATCAATGCTATCGTGAGCCGTATCGATAAGGCGGAGGATGATTTGGGAATCATAGACCATACCATCAAGACCGCCGGTTGGATCACCACGGCAGACGGCAACAAGCTATGGGCTACCATTGACCGGGTGGATGTCCTTGGCAATCGTGTCACCACGCACGAGAGCAGCTTTCACGTGACGGCACAACAAATCAATGCCATTGTTAGCCGGGTGGATACGCTAGACGGAACCATCAGCAAGGCTGGGTGGATTACTACTGCAGACGGCAATAAGTTATGGGCGAGCAAGACGCTTGAGAATGGTGATACGATTGTTTCCTATATCAACCAAGCGGCGGACTCCGTGACAATAAACGCCAAGCATATCAAGCTGGAGGGGCTTGTAACTGCGAATGGTAACGTACAATTCACCACGGATGGAAAGATAATCGCCAAGAACGGCGAGTTCAGCGGAACGGTTGTCGGTGTGTCGGGTTCCTTCAAATCCTTAAACTGCGTGAATAATAGCGGGGATATTGTCGGAGGCATCTCCTTTGGCAGTGATGGAAAGATGTGGTTTAACGGTGACCTGTATCATCAGGGCTATGACTATGACAAAAAACGTTCTTTCCGTTTCTATACCTCCGATGTTTGGTGTCGTGGTAATTTCGGGGCAAGGCAACGCAATACACTGGTGGTATATGGCAGTTATGGTTACTATTACGTGAATGGTTTGGATACGGAAACCGGTAAGGTATATGTCTCCCTACCCTCGGCCACGTCATCCAATAACGAGACCTATTATACCATTCCGTTATACGGAACCACCGGGGATGCTTCCGGTTTCCCTGTTGACTTGGTGATCATAAAGGTTTCAGGGACGTACCGGTATTTATTGAGCGGGATGAAAAGCCAGCGGGTAACGGTCATGAATGCGAATAATCAAAATAGTGAAATTTATATCTACTCGAATGGCAATAAGGTAAAATGGCCGGGCGGTACTATCGCTGATTGTAGGAATATAGCGGATTTCATGAGTCCTTCACCGGCTTCTAACTTATTAGGCAGAGGATGGATAGTGGGCGCAATGAATGATAATAACTGGTAATAATAAAAAGGAGGTATTTATGAAAGTGAATTTGAATGTTCCCTTTATGAATTATAAGGGGTTGGTGATCACGAAAAAGGTAGAGGGTACGGATGTGGAACAGGAGCAGCTGATGAAAGATGTCATTGCTCCGATCCTATTCAGTGGGGAGTGGAGAGATGAGAGGGTGAATGCTTTGAGTGGTGATGAAAAAATCCGTGCTTATAGCTTGAGCCTTAAGATCTATCAATCCACCGGAGATATCGAAATCTCAGCGGAGGAGGCTCTAATGATAAAAGAAGCCGCATTGGTTTTGAGCCCCGGCGGTTACGCACAAATTGTCAAATTGATAGACGGATAAGTTATGGTACTGACAGAAGCTCAATTGCAGGAAATCGCTAAACGTGTGCGTGCGATCATCCGAGCCGAATCCAAAGGCGTGGGTGATCTACCGGTGGCCACCTCGTTGGACGGGCTTCTCTCGCTTCCGGCTTTGCGCTTTAACGGTGGCGTGCCGGAAGTAGTAGAGGCTCCTATCTCCAAATTGCAGGACGTGGCATTGGATGCGGTCAGCGGGGCAACGAAAGCCGCCAATGAAGCCGCAGTAAAAGCCAACACGTCTGCAGGTAATGCAGATAAGGCAACCACAGCGGCCAATAACGCTGCCAAAAGTGCCAATGATGCCGCCGGTACTGCCGGAGCAGCTACCGAAGCGGCAAAGAAAGCCACGGACGCAGCCAACGGAGCCGCCTCCAATGCCACGAATGCCGCCACGAAAGCGTCCTCCGCAGCTGATACGGCGAATAAGGAGGCCAGCTCTGTAAATGCGGCCAAATCGGAAGCTCTTGCCGCTGCCGCCCGTGCGAGCAGTACGGCCACCACTGCAGAGGCCGAAATCGAGAAAATGAAGCAGCTGCAGGAGTCCATATCAGGTGCTGCTTCATTGGCTCCCACGAGAATGGAACTGACCTACACGAAACGCATCACCCAGCGTAATCCTTACGTTCAGCGTATCGTGGCCAAGATGTTCCCCTCGTACTCCCTGCAGAATGTTTTGTTCTTGGGTGATGACGTGGCCGTGAGCGTGGATCCCGCCGGTGTCGTTACTCCACTCAAGAACGGAACGAGCCGGATCCACGTGATCCCGACACAGGCCACCCACTTGTACAAGACCATAAACGTGACGGTTCAGGATCCGTCCGTCCGCCTTACCGGAGGCGGTAAAATCCGGGTTGACAGTAAAGGCAGAATACGTTTAACTTAAAAACTTGATAAATATGACAAGCGATCAGGAAACTCGTGTATTAGCGATGCTTTCGGCTTTTGAAGCCGGAAAGAAGATCAGCGAACTCGATACTGCCTCCGGCAGCGTGAGCGATATGCGCATCGAGGTGCTGGATACGGATGGAGAGTCCAAAGTTATGAATTTGTCGGAGGCTGTTACCTCCGCCGCCAATGCCGTTTGTGGACGTTATTGGAATGAATCGAATTCCACGTACCGAGCCGCCGGTTATCACGGCAGCCTTGATATGCTCCGCAAGCTGCCTGAGCTGCTGGGGCTTGGTTGTTACCTTGTTCAGGATGACCGTACCCGGCGCAAGCTGGATCCCACGAACCACTACCGTTTCGAGGACGGCACACCGGCCAAGCTGGATGGCACGATGGGGCAGTATATGTGGTGTTGGAATACCGGTTTCTATTTTGCCGAGTGGAAAGTGGGGAATCTGAAATATTATGCGGTTTCTCTTTCTCCTATCAAAGGCAAACAGTGCGTGTATATTCCCGCCGGTGGCCTTTCCGCCCTCGGTGGTGGCGTGATGGATAGAACGAACGCCATTCTTTGCTCGGTTGTGAGTGATGCCGCCCAATATCGTGGAGGTGGCAATGATGCGAGCCGTGACGGAACCTATCGCACTCAGCTTGGTATGGTGGCAACCGCTCTGCAGTACCGTAGTTTTTCAACTTATGCCCGTAAGCGTGGCGAGGGTTGGGATGCTAATTGGTACGTGGCTCAGGCCGTTGTTGAAATCCTTTTCATGATTATATTCGGAACCCGCAATATGCAGGAGGCCGTGATTGCTGAAAAGGATAGCAACGGTCTGT